>JAODAO010000180.1 GCA_025463465.1 Glaciihabitans sp.
CCCGGAAGCTAAGACTCTCAGCGCCGATGGTACTGCAGGGGGGACCCTGTGGGAGAGTAGGACACCGCCGGACTCTCTTTAGAGTGATAGCCACCCCTCGGGGTGGCTATCACCATTTAACCCACCAGTTATTTCGGACGCCTCAATTTCTTCGGGGCGCCTGGGGTGGGTGCACAACATGTAAGCGGACTAAAGGCCACCTCAGGGTGGCCTTTACCCGTTAACCGCCCATGAGCGTGATATGGGTGCGTATGAGCAGGCCGGCGCTGCAGCGGCCGTCCCCGTCGTTGGCTTGGGATTTGTCGGGACCAGCCCTCGGGCTTCGGGGAGAGCAACTGTTACCGCGGTCGATGGTGGATCTGGGATCCACAGTGCTCCACGGTCTACACAACCGAGTCCTCCGTGAACGAGGTATCTCCGCCGAGCTACATGCGCAAGCCAGTGCTACCCACACCGGGCTCGGTTGCGAAGTGGCCGGTTTGAATATCGGCGTCGGCGACTTTTCTTCTCCGCCCTCTCAGCGGGTAACCCTCCGTGTCGGTTGAGGATCAACGTCGCTGCGGGGACCGCCACAGTGCCCACCGGGGCCCAGCGCATCGTATCGCTGTCCGCACCGACGATCAGTCATCCGACCTTTTTTGCCGTGTTCTTGTCAATTGCATCGCGGTGCGATAACTTTAGGCAATCGTTTGAGCAGGTCGGTCTTGGCTCCGTTCATTCGCATTCTCCTCCACAGTGACGTGACTAGGAAACGGGTGTCGTGCAGTAATGTCCGCAATTGACCTGACGTTCAACGAGTTGTTCCAGCGCGGGCCTCGTGGTGCGTTCGCAGAGATCGCGGAGGACACCTTCGGCGTGAACGGGTCATTCTGGGGATTTCCCAATGTTCTGTACCTGTTGCGTAGCGGGTCAGCGTGGACGCTCATCGACGCTGGTATCGCCGAGACTCCCGAACATTCCATCGCGCCATTCCTCGAGGGTAGAGGGGGTGTGGAAAGTATCGAGTTCGTCCTTGGCACCCACGGTCACCTCGATCACATCGGTGGCAACGGGTGGATCAAGCTGCACTCCCCAAAAACCCGTTTTGGCCTCGGCGCACTTGACGCAGGCTGGGCGGAGAATGTCGAGCTCCACTATCACCAGCTATACGAGCTGGGTGCTCCGAGCAATTGGCAACCCGACGATGCAACTAGCGATTTGATTCGCGAAGCGTGTGGCGAGCCTGTTGCCATCGACCGCCCTTTCGTTGGCGGGGAGGTCGTTACGTTCGGAGAGGGGCGACAGATCGACGCGATCCATCTTGGAGCACACAGCCCGGGACAGATGATGTACGTCGACAGGCTTACCGGGATTGCGTTCACCGGGGACGCCGTCCAGAATGCCGGCATACTGAGCGAAACGACCGGTGAACGCGACTTTCCCATGTACAGGACGGTCTCGGACTATCGACGATCACTCGAGATCATTCGCGCGCAGAACGCCACAATGCTGTGCACGGCTCACGCCGGCATATTCCTGCAGGACGACGTGGACGCTTTCATCGATGATGCGTACGAATGGATGACCGCGTTTGACAACCGGATCCAGGAGATCGCCGGCACTCTTCGTGACTTCTCGCTCGAAGAGATGGTCGCCTCCCTGGGGGAGATGATGCCGGAATACGCTCTCACCCTCCAGGTCCGTGTGACGACCTCCGAGCACCTCGACGGGTTCGTCCGCCGCGGGACGCTGCATCCTTACATCGCCTTCGGCAACAAACGCTGGCGCGTCGTCGAGCATGCATCGCGCGGCGTAAGCGCGTAATTGCCCCTAATTTCACGGCACCACTCAATCAATGACGAAGGAGTATAGAAATGCGAAAGAGGATACTCGCAGCTGCGGCTCTGCTGGGAGCAACGTTGCTGCTCAGCGGATGCGCGACGGACGCGCCAGCACCCGGTGCCACAGCAGCTCCTGTTGCTGACGACGCCCAGGCAGTAATTGACGCATTGCCCGCGGAACTCAGCTCGCAGTACGAAGGCGCAATGAGTTCCGTTGCGCTTTCTCCGTACGCCACGTTCGCTGAGGTCCCCGGCCCGTGGAAGATTTGTTACTCGGACAGCTATCAGGGCAACGCATGGCGAGTGGCGGTCAACGACGAGCTGAAACGTCTCGCCGACCAGTACACAGATGCCGGCCTCGTCTCTGACTTCACCGTCGCTGTGTCGGAGAACGACGTGGCCAGGCAGAACCAGCAGATCAGGCAGTTCATCGAACAGAAATGCTCCGCCATCATCACCATCGCCGGGTCGTCGACCGGCCTGAACCAGGCCATCGAAGCCGCATCGGATGCCGGGATCCCCGTCATCACGATCGCGGGTGCTGTGACCTCGCCAGCGGCCGTCAACGTCGACTCGAACTACAGCGTGCTTGGCAGTGACCTCGCAGGAGTGGTCGCTGAAAACTCCGACAACGTTCTGATGGTCAAGGGCATCGAGGGTAACCCCATCGCCGTCCAGCAGAACGACGCAGCCAAAGCGACGTGGAGTGCCGATGGCACAACTATCGCCTCCGAAGTGAACGGCGACTGGACTCCCTCGGTGACCAAGGAGGCCGTACTGACCGCCATCACCACCTTCCCCGGTGACATCGGTGCCGTATGGTCAACGGGGTCCGAAACGGCCGTGATTGCCCAGGCCTTCAAGGACTCCGGACGTGACGCTCCCGTCATCACTGGTTCAATCACCGGTGACGCCCTGGGTTTCTGGAAAGAGAACCCCGACGCTTACAAGTTCGACGGCGTTGCCCTCACCCCGAACTGGACGGCGCAGACGGGATTCAACATCGCCATGCGAATCCTGCAGGGCAACGGCCCGACGCTGAGCACCATGATGGTTCCCGTGCCGCGGATCACGGAGGCCGACCTGCCCGAGATGTACGAAACGTGTATGACAACGGACGCCGCATCAATCTTCCCCGTTGTGCCGAACGACCCGCTCCCCGGCGACCTGATGGACGCCTACTTCACCACGGCGGGCAACGTGGGGCCGTTCGAGTATTCGCAGAGCCCCGATCCCTGCAGCTAACCGACGGGCACTGCCGGGTATCGACCCTGCACAGGTTCGATACCCGGCAGTGCCCCGCCCTCATCGTGAACGAAGGAAGTGGAACAGTGGCTGTCGAGACATCCCCCCAACGGGATACCGCAACATCGGGCTCAGATCTGCTCGAGCTGCGGGGGATCCGCCGCACATTCGGCAGCACTGTCGCGCTGAACGACGTGAGTCTTGTTGTGAGAGCCGGAACGATTCACACGGTTCTTGGTGAGAACGGATCAGGAAAAAGCACCCTGGTCAAAATCCTGTCCGGCGTGCTCGAGCCGAACAGCGGCACGGTCGCGGTGGCGGGAAAAATGCTGACCCGGGGTACACCGCGCAAAGCTCGCACGCTGGGAATCGCGACGGTGTTCCAGGAGGTGCTCGTGGCTCCCAACCGCTCGGTTGTGGAAAATGTGATGCTCGGCCAAGACAGCTGGCACTCGTGGCGGGTTCGCGGCCAGGCGCGCGACGACCTCGCCATCTCCGCGCTTACGGAACTCTCGTCACATCGCTTCGACCCACGGGCTGAGGTCGGCGATCTCACTCTCGTCCAACAGCACCAGGTCACGATCGCCCGGGCACTTGTGCTCAAACCGGATGTCCTCGTTCTCGATGAGTCCACCGCGGCTCTCGATATTGAGGAGAGGGATCGCCTTTTTGTCGCCGTCCGGCGACGGGTCGAGGAAGGAATGGCCGTGGTTTTCATCTCGCACAGGATGGACGAGGTGCTCTCGCTCTCCGACGACGTCACCGTGCTGCGTTCCGGAAGTCGCATCGAGACGTTGCGGAAAGACGAGTTGAGCGAACGACGGTTGCTTTCCCTATTGAACTCGGAGGTGGTGGCATGAGCACAACAGTGGACCAGACAGACATCCGAACGGACAACCTTGTTTTGCGCCGCGGCGCGATTCCGTTCTCGCTCCGGATCGTGCCGGGCGAGATCACGGGGCTGGTCGGTCTTGAAAAGAACGGCCAGGAGGAATTCCTCCAGGCGCTATGTGGGTTGAAGCGGCCGGTCTCGGGGTCCCTATCAATTCGCGGCACGGACTTCGGCACCCGCGGGGTGAAAAGCCTGAGCGAGGCGTTTGCCCACGGCATCGCATATCTTCCCCGGGACAGGAAAACCGAGGGGATCCTCGCCAGCCAATCGGTGCTCGACAACTTCTCCATAGCGACGCTGCCCAAGTACTCGAGGTTTGGCATCATCCTGCCCGGCCGGGTGCGCG
>JAODAO010000193.1 GCA_025463465.1 Glaciihabitans sp.
GATGTAACGACGGCGCACGCCCTCGTAGCGGAAACCGAGATTCTCCACCACCCGCAGTGACGGTGCGTATTCCGCCCGGATGCAGATTTCCATGCGGTGCAGTCCCAGCCCGAAGAAGCAGTGGTCGGTGGCGAGGGCGACGGCGGTGGGGGTGACGCCCAGCCCGGCGAACCGTTCGGATACCCAGTATCCGATGGTCGCCGAGCTGAGCGAGCCGTAGCTGATCGACGAGACATTCAGCTGGCCGGCGAACTTACCCTCGTATTCGATCGCGTACGGCAGGCCAAGGCCAGCACGTGCGTTTGATTGGAGGCTGCGGATGCTGCCCCGCACGTCGAAGCTCAGCGGACCGTGCGGGTTAGTCGCCTCCCACTGGCGCAACCATCCCCGATTTTCCACCAGCTCGGTCTCCAGCGCCCGGGTGTCTCGCAACCTGATGGGCCTGATAACGACGGAGCCCTCGCTGAGGGCCGGAATGGTTGTTGCCATTGTTACTCCAGTGTGCCGACGAAGTCCTTCAGCCACGGGCGCAGGTCCGGACCGAGGTCTTCGCGTTCGACCGCCAGTTGGACGATCGCCTTAATGTAGTCAAGCCGATCCCCGGTGTCATAGCGACGCCCACGGAAAACTACCCCGTAGACACCCCCGGCAATGTTGCCCTCGGCGAGGGTCTGCAGCGCGTCCGTGAGCTGGATCTCTCCACCCTTGCCTGGAGCGGTGTGCTCGAGGACCTCGAACACCTCCGGCTGCAGGACGTAACGGCCGATGATGGCGAAGTTTGACGGCTGCGTTCCCGGAGCCGGCTTCTCCACCAGCCCGGTGATACGCACAACGTCGTCGTCTTCGGTCGCCTCGATGGTCGCGACGCCATACATGTGGGCGTTGGCTGGGTCGACCTCGAGCAGGGCGACAACGGTGGCGTTGTGGGAGCCCTGGACCTCGATCATGCGCGAAAGCAGCACGTCACGCTCGTCGATGATGTCGTCGCCGAGCAGCACGGCGAAGGGCTCGTGCCCGACGTGCATCTTCGCACGAAGCACCGCGTGTCCGAGTCCCTTGGGGTCCCCCTGGCGTACGTAGTGCATGTCGGCGAGCTCTGTGGAGAAGTTCACCTTGGCGAGCTTCTCTTTGTCGCCCTTCGCCAGGAGGGTTGCCTCCAGCTCTCCCACCCGGTCGAAGTGGTTCTCGAGAGCATTTTTGTTCCGCCCCGTGATCATCAGGACGTCGGTGAGGCCGGCGGTGACCGCTTCCTCAACGACGTACTGGATCGCGGGCTTGTCTACGACGGGGAGCATTTCCTTCGGCATCGCTTTGGTCGCAGGAAGAAATCGCGTCCCAAGCCCAGCTGCAGGAATGACTGCCTTGGTGATGTGAGTGGCCATTACAACAGGGTAGTGGTCCGTAGCTCGTAAGATGTCGGAATGAACGACGAGGTCGGTCACCAAAAAAGGGCACTGCGAGCCGAGCTTCGCGAGCGCCGCCGAACAATGACTGCGACAGAGCGCGACGCCACGGCGGCCGCGCTCACACGCAACCTTATTTCCCTGGTGCAGGAGCACAAGGCCGGATACATCTCCGCCTATCTCTCCACCCCGGACGAGCCGCCCACCCGCGATTTTCTCCACTGGGCCGCGGAGCACGGCGTTCGGATCCTCCTGCCCATCTCACGCCAGGACGGGCTGCTGGACTGGGCCCCCTACGTTGCCGGCGAAGCGGCGATCAACGAGGGTGTTGACGACTTTGGGATGCCCACTCCTCCGAGCGACCCCCTGGCCCCCATGGCAATCAACGATGTGGACTTGATAATCGTGCCAGCAGCGTCGATCGATCGCTCCGGGATGCGGATGGGCTGGGGCCGCGGTTACTTCGACAAAACACTCGGATCGATGGAGCGCTGCCCGCCCGTCTATGCTGTGATATTCGACGGTGAGCTTGTTGACTCGGTGCCCAGCGAGGTGCACGACCAAAAAGTCGACGGTGTTGTCACCCCGAGCGGCGTTGTCACGTTCTGATCGTTTGCGTTTTTCTGGTCTGAACCCACCGCCCTCACCGTCACCCACCGCGCGGTCCCACAGCGCCGCGGACCTCTTTACGCGCATTTCTAAGGACTCGTTTTGCCCACCTATTCCTACCGCTGCACCGAGTGCTCGACCGCTTTCGACATCCAGCAGGCCTTCACGGATGACTCACTGACCGAATGCCCCAAATGTGGGGGCAAACTGCGCAAGCTGTTCAGCGCCGTCGGTGTGACCTTCAAGGGCAGTGGCTTCTACCGCAACGACTCCCGCTCGACCAAGTCCTCCTCGGACCGCCCGTCGTCGTCTTCGTCGGATTCGAAGAGCTCGTCCGAGTCGGGTTCCTCCAGCTCATCCAGCGGCTCGTCGGACTCCAAGCCGGCCAGCGCTCCCGCCGCGGCGCCGTCAGCCCCGGCAGCTAAGCCTGCTGCCAGCACCGCCTCCTGATCCACAAGCCCTCCCCGCAGCACCACCTCATCGCCGAGTCCCGGCGAACGGCTGGGACCGCATACCCCAAGGAGTTTCCATGTTGAAGGGTTTCAAGGAGTTCATCCTCCGCGGAAACGTCATCGACCTCGCCGTCGCCGTGGTGATCGGCGCGGCCTTCTCGGCCATCGTCACCTCGATCGTCGGCGGTGTACTCAACCCCGCAATCGGTGCGCTGTTCAACGCGGAGTCACTATCCGAGGCGCTCGTCGTCAAGATCCCCACCATGGTGGACGGAGCGGAAGGCGAGCCGGCCCGGCTCCTGTTCGGGTCGGTGATCGCCGCGGTGATCCAGTTCCTGATCGTCGCCGTTGTTGTCTACTTCGCCCTCATCGTGCCGATCAACTACCTGAAAAAGCGTGCCTTCCAGAAAAAGGAATCCGGCGTTCCCGCCGTTCACGTCGACACACCGCCGACCGACCTCGAGCTGCTCACCGAGATCCGCGACCTGCTGGCCAAAGCCAACACGGGCACCTCACCGGCATTCAACTCCGGTGACCCGCAGTCCGGTGGCACCAGGCCATAACCTGCGAAGGCACGGAATCCGTGCCGGGCAGACGGAAAGGCGGACCGCACAACGGTCCGCCTTTTTTGTGCACCAGACACAGCCCGTCGTGATGGCGGGCAGCGCCTGACCGCGCCACCGTCAGTAGTGCGGCGGCTTCTCGGCCTTCAGCCGGTCGTCGTTCTCGGTCAGCGTGTGCCGTGGTGCCTCTGGCACGGGGCTCGGGTCGGAACCGGCAACCGGCTCGGTGGTGGCGCGCCTACTCCTCCGCCGGATCACCGGCACCGCGGTCGCGGGCGCCGGAACCAGCATGGAAGTTATGGACTCGGGGCCGTCAGGCATTGATATCAGTCATTGCCGTCAGCCGCTGCTGGGATCCGGGCCGGGCACGATGGGGATCGGTTCCGTGATGGGGTCTTTGTCGGCCCCCAGCATCGTGACGATGCGCATCGCCACGGCATCGGGGTCGCTGAAGAGCTCGAAGGCATGCACCCTCAGGTAGTGCCAGCCGAGGCGGCGCAGAAGTTCCGGGCGCAGGCGGAGCGACTCCCGCAGGGTCGAACGGTGCAGCACAGCGTCGGTCTCGATGGTGACGCAGGTTCCGAGGTGCGCTGCGACGAGGCCGAGCTTTCCGCGGTGACCGAGGGCAACCTTGAGGCCGCGGCGCTCGAGTCGGCGGGCCAGGTCCACCAGCATCGGGTCGCTGTCGTCCGGCACGGGAACCTGGGAGGAACGGGCGCCGACCTCCGCGAGGATCTCGGCGAGGGCGACGGCGCCGTAACGCATCCGGCCGTCCTCGATGTCCGACGGTTCGAAGCAGCTGACGATGACCATGGAGCGGCGGGCGCGGGTCATCGCGACGGCCAGCAGGCGATCGCCACCCGGCTCCCCGAGGGCGCCGAAGTTCGACAGCACCCGACCGTGCGGGGTGCGTCCGAACCCGATCGAGAAGATCACCCGGTCGCGGCTCTGCGCGACGGCGTGCTCGATGGTTGAGACGGTGAACGGTTCTGCGCGGTCGCCGATGATGAACTCGGTGAGCTTTGCGTTGCCGGTGACCGCGGTCAGCACGGCCTGCTCGACGCGGACGGCGTGGCGCTCGCTGGCGGTGATCACCATCAGCGACTCGTGGGGACGGCGTTGCGCGTGCTCGAGCACCAGGTCGACAACACGGCTGACCTCGGCGTCCGGGCTCTCGACAGCACCGGAGTGCGGGTCGGGCATGCCGTGGCCGTCGACGACGTAGTCGAGCGCGAGGCTGCCGTGGCCGAGGAAGCTTCCCGCCCAGGGCAGGGAGTCGATGCGGCCGCCGTAGAAGCGGCGGTTGACGAGCTCGGCGAGGTCTTCGCCGCCGGCCCGGTAACTGCGGGTGAGTGAGAGGGTCGGCAGTACCTGCGACAACTGGGCCAGCGCTGAGCGCTCGTGCAGTTCGTCCGGGCCTTCAAGTGCGCCCTCGGCCGGGTCGTCGCCCTGGGCGCCGTCCGCGCTATCCCTGGCGGCACCGGTCTCGTCGATGGTGATCGTGGACTTCGACTGCCCGCCGGCCGGGCCGGTGGAGAAGGTGAGGGATGCCCGGGGGGATGCCGACTGGGCCTGGTACAGCTCCGGGTCGGTGATCGCCACGGTGAATGGTGCCGGGGTCTGCGTGACGGGGTCACCGAAGGCGACGACCTGGCGGGCGCGGCGGATGGCTCCGACATTCTCGGCGAGGGTGGTCGCCCCGGCATCCACCAGGATCACGGTGTCGAACGGCAGGCTGTCGGCGATCTCGTGCACCTCGTACGGGGAGGACAACCAGACGGGCGCAACGGTGCGGGAGAGGTGCGGTGCGGTGGCCTGCAGGTCACCGGCGACAATCTTCTCCTGCATCAGCAGCTTTTTGAGCGCCGTGGCCTCGTCGGGCCAGTCGACGAGTCCAATCTTCCAGTTCTCAGCGACCTGCCATGCCAACAGCTGCGCGCTGCCGGCGGCGTGGGCGTCGTCGACGAGGCGGAAGTCGGCTTCGAGGCGGTCGAGCACGGGGGTGTTCGCACCGAGCAGTGCGCGGTCGGCGGCGAGCAGGGACTCCAGGGCGGACTGCCACCAGGCCAGCTCCAGCTCCGCCTCGACCTGGGCCTCCGGCACGTGCCGCGAGGCGAGGTCCGCCGTCAGCGGGCCAAGCTCAAGGTCGCGCAGCGTCGCCATCAGGGCCATCCGGTCCTGCAGGTTGTTCAGCACGTCGGACTCGGCGGCCAGCGCCGTGATCCGTTCACGCAGCGCGGGGATGCTGAGATACGCCAGCTGGGCGTCACGGGTGTACGCGCCGAGGGGTTCGTCGAGGCTCGCCAGGTCCTGCGCGACGTCCTGGTAGGCAGCCTGCACGTCGGCGATGCCAACAGGCACCACCGGGGGGACACCTTCCGCGGCGAAACGCTGCCAGAGCACACGCTGCTGCTGGATGCGCACAAGGGCCTCGTGCAGGTCGTGCACGTGGGCGCCGGGGCGCACGTACTCGCGGGCCAGCTTCTTGAGGCGGCGGCGGTTGGCTCCGGACATGTCCGGGGCTTCCTTCCGCGACGCTGTCGCCACAATCAGTTCGCTCAGCGAGCGGTCGAACACCACCGGCTGGAACTTGTCGAGGGTGTCGCGCAGGTCGACGAGCAGGCGCAGGTAGATGCCGAGTTCGTTGATCGAGCTGAACGCGCGAAGGTGGGTGTTGTGGATCAGGTCACCCGCACGTTCGAGCAGGCGCGGCAGCGACTCGGTGTCGAGGCGGCGGGCCACGTCGTGGGCCCGCGCCGCGGCCTGGCCGGTGGTGAACTGGGCGCCGTACCAGGGCGAATCGTCCGGGCCGTAACGGAACTCGCCGAGGCGGGCCGCGCTGACCATCGTCTCCGCGGTGCGGTGGCGGTCGGTGGCGAGGGTCTCGACGGTGGAGCGGGCGAGCCGGGCGGTGGTCGACGGCGGCGACGGCAACAGGGCGAGGCGGCTCAGTTCGGTGACGCAGTCGAGGACGCTGATCCCGAGGATCGGGTCGGGTTTGGCGAGGGCGCCGCGGTAGTCGAGCAGAACCTTGCGAAGGCGGACGAGGGCCTCGTCGACCTCGGCGATCTGCGGCTGGACGGCCTTCTCGCTGCGGGAGATCGACCGCACCACGTCACGGCGGAGGGTGCGGGTAGAGACGGCGAGGCCCGCGAGGCCAACGTCGCCGAAGCGCTGGGCGATGCCGAGCAGGCTCGCTCGGCGCGCGCTGACGACCAGCACACGCTTGTTCTGCCCGACCAGGCTGCCAATGACGTTCACCACGGTCTGGGTGCCGCCGGTGCCCGGCAGGGTTTTCACCACAACGGAGTTACCCGCTGCGATCTGCGCCACCACGTTCTCCTGCTCGGCGTCCGCGTCGAGCAGCAGGGTGTCGGTCTGCGGCGGGCGCTCGTCCGAACTGAGCTGCTCCACCGGCGTGTACGCCTCGTCGAGGCTCCACCGGGCGGCCGAGTTTCCCCCGAGCGCGTCGAGCACGGTGTGCCGAAGGTCGACCGAGTCGTCGGCCAGGGCCCGGGCGACGTCGATGAACGACGAGACCACAAGCCGGGGCTGCACGCTGAACCGCTCCAGGTGGTCGGTCAGGCCGCGCAGGCGGTCGATGACCTGGTTGGGTTTGAAGGTGCCGTCCTCGTCGGCCAGCGCAGCGAAGGCCGCAGCGTCGAGGTCGAGGTCGAACTGTTCGTGCAGGGCACGCTGCAGCGCGGGGTTCAAAAAGGCGTTGCCCCGCAGCTTGACCTCGAAGTCGCGGCCGTGGCGACGGATGGCAAGGGGGCGCAGCAAAAGCGGCGCACGGTAGCTGACGTGGTCGTTGCGCCACTCCACCATCCCAATGCCGAGGTGGATGGCGTCGATGCCTCGCGCGGTGGCCAGCTCGAGGCCCTTCGCGGCGATGGCGCCGGCGGCGAGGCGGGCGGCACGCAGCGCGACCTCGTCGCGGATGAGGTTAGACAGCAGGGTCGTTTTGCCGGTGATGAACTGCGCGAGGCCGCCGGGGTGGGTCGCGCTCAGTTCGATGCGGGTGCGCGGTGAGTCCACAAAATGCAGAAGGGGGGAGACACCGCCGACGGCAGAGAGCTCTGCACGCCAGTGTGCCCAGGTCGGTTCAGCCACGTTTCCCGCCTCAAATGTCGGGTCGCCCAGGGTCAGCGCATGGGGCACCGGGGAGCGACGGTCGGTGCGAGCGCGTTCGTCGGTCACGAACGTCTCTTCGTCAGTTTTCTCAGCACGCCACACCCCTCCACGATAAGCGTGAATACTGGCAATGTCTGGGAGGATTGCCGGGTATGGCCGACTTTGGGCCCCGTAAAATTGGGGATATGTCCATTCCTGCGACGATTTCCACCCTGGGCGGCGACGCGCTCGACCCGGTTCGCGCGACCGTGATCGCCGTTGTCACCGTTGTTGTCATTGTGGGGGCCGCCCTTGTCCTCGGGATCGTGCTGCTCTTCCGCCGCCGCAGTTCAGCTGGGCGGCGCGACAGCTCCCGCTCCGGCGCCTCCGCACCATCCCGTGGTTCTTTCCCGCCGCCGTCCGCGCAGCGCCCCCTGCAGTCGCTCCCCACCCCCGAGTTGTCGCTGCTGGCCGGCACAACACTGGTGCAGGTGGATGATGCGGTCGAGGCAGCCGAGAACGAGTTGGGATTTGCGATCGCCCAGTTCGGCGGGGAGGCCACGCGGGGTTATGGCGCCGCCGTCCGGCAGGCCCGCGCGTCCGTCGCCGAGGCCTTCCGCATCCAGCAGCAGCTGGATGACGCCTTCCCCGAGAGTGACCAGCAGCGCCGCGAGCTGACCCGCCGGGTGATCTCCCTTGGCCAGATGGCCCAACGGGCCCTGGACGAGCAGGACGAGGCCTTCCGGCGCCTGCGGCGCTCCGAGGCTGACTCCCCCGCCAGGCTGGCGGCCCTGCGACAGGCGATCGCCGCGGGCGAGTCCGCGCTCACGGTGTCCCGGGCCGAGCTCGATCGGCTCACCGCCAAGTACGCCGCCCACGTCACTGCAACCGTGCTGGACAACCCCGCCAGCGCGGCCGCGCTGCTAGCCAAGGCGACAACCACCGCCGACGAGGTGGACGCCCGGCTATCGTCCGCCTCCCCCGTAAGCACCGGCGGGGTCTCCGGTGACCTCGCCAGCGCGGAGGCATTCCTGCATAAGGCCACAGCCCAGCTCGACGCCATCGCAACCCTGGGTTCCGCGCTCCAGCAGGCGGAAGCCGCGCTGGCACATCTCGCCGCCTCCACCAGGGCTGACCTGCCGGAAGCCCGAGCCCTGCGGGACAACCCGCCCGACCCGCAGAGTGGTGCAGAGCTGGTCGCGGCGATCACCGCCGTGGATGCCGCCCTTGTGTCCGCCGACGCCGCAACCCGGCCAGCTGGACCGGGCGACCGGGACCCCATCACCACGCTGGGGCGGCTGTCTGAGACGCTGAATCGTTTGGATGCGGCACTCGCGGTCGCCCGCAACCAACAGCAGCGCCTCGAGCACGCGGCCACTGCCCTGGTGGGCGCGTTGGTCGCCGCGAGAAGCCAGATCTCGGTTACCCGGTCGTTTATGGCCGGGGCACGCTCCGGCGCCGACGCCCGCACCCGGTTGGCGGAGGCAGAACGGCAGCTGATGCTCGCCGAGTCGGAGAGCGACCCGGTGGAGGCCCTCGACGCCGCCCGCCGGTCGGCCAGCGCCGCGCGAGATGCCGACGCCCTCGCCCGCTACCGCGGTTAACGACCAACGCGCCGCTGGTAACCAGCGGCGCGTTGGCGTCGAACAATAAGACGATAAAACTTAGCGGGGCGGCGGGTAGAGGAACTTCGGTACGGAGCTCGACGGGATAGTGCGGATCGCGTACCCCAGCTTGACCATGCCGTTGTATTCCTCGATGATCACGTTCGCGCCAACAACCTCTTTGACGTACGCCACGTGGTTGCCGTTGAACCAGGCGACCGAGCCAACAACGGGCGTTGTGCTGGTGGTCCAGCCGTGCGACTCCCAGGCCCGCTTCCACTCGGATGCGTTTCCGCCTCCGGGGGTGAGGTTCGACCAGACGTACTTCCACGGGGCGCTGTAAACGCCGGCGTCGCGGTTCAGTCGGTAGGCGACAAAGTCGACACACTGCCGGTAGTAGTAGTTCAGCGGCGACAGCGTGTTGCCCGCGCTCGGCCACGGGTAGTCGTCGCCGGCAACGCGTGCCGTGGTGACGGTTCCCGATGACGTGCCGGTGCTGGTTCCCGCTGCTGCGGCGGCTGCGTCGGCAGCTACCGCGGCGTTGTATGCGGCAAGTGCGGCCGCGGCGACCTGCTGGGCCAGCAGTTCGTCTTCCGAGGTCGCGGTGATGGCGTCGCGGGTGATCGCGGCACTGGCAACCGTGCTGTCCACCGACAATTCCTGCGAGGGAACCTCGGTGTCGGCGAGTTCGTCAGCGTGTTGCGCGATCTCGGCCTGGTGCTCGGCGCCGGCCGGGACAAAGGCGTATGCGGGCAGGCTGGCCGAGGCGATGAAGCCGGGGACGATGAGGATGGTGAAAAGAACAACAACGGGGTTGTTTTTCTTCTTTTTGCTGGCGAAAGTCGGCGGAACCACGTGGGCCGACTTCGCGGCGGGTTCTGCGGCGTTCAGGCGCCGGGCTGCTGCACGGTCAGCTCGCGACAGCTTGGTAGCCGTTGCGGGACCGGTGGTGCTGGTGTTACGGGCATTGCTGCTGACAGCTGACGTCTTAACGTTCGTGGTGCGCGCACCACGTTGTTGACCCTTGTCGCGTTCGTCCGCAGCACGCAGGGCGCGCCGCGACGAATACTGAACAGACGAATTGTCGAGCGCATTCTGAACGGGACTAGGGGTCGCGTTACTGGCAGCGGAGAGGGCGTTCGACGAATCGGACGTTATCTCTTCGGGCACAGGCGTGTACCTCCGGGCGATCTAGGTTCCTGGTGGTTCGGGACAAATTTCCCCACGGGGCCAGCCAGGCAATGCACCTACGTTACGCGACAACTGCCGATGTGTCACGGCAACCTTACGAATTGGTAACGAACCGCTAATATCCCGCGAGGGGGTCGCGCGGACAGATTTGTCGAATCCGTGCAACCTCGATGTGACTGGCGCTGGATTCCACGGTATTCCACGGCGACCACGCAAGCCGAGGTCCTTGCCTGAGAAATTCCTCCAAATCTGGCACCGTGTCCACCGGAAAGTTGAGGCTGGCAATGCAGGGCCGCAACTCGAAGGCGTAGTACGCATACTGCAATTGCCGCTGGCCCTCGGTCGCCTCCCGCTGTTCACCGCTCGCCACGGACGTGTGCTGGGCGGGGATATGTCCGCCGACGACCACCCCAACACAGGCGCAGAGACAACCGAGCGCCAGGCACAGCCACGCGCCGGTTCGGTGGTGGACACGGTGGATGTCGTGATGGGGCGCGGTGACGCCGGGCCCCGTCCGGCCAGCGCTGAGCGCGGCCCGTCGTCCGGGCGCCTGCGCCTCATCGCTCACCGCCACACCTCCAGTGTGCACGCGGAAGTATGCGGCGACAATGCCGCCGGCCGCACCAATACCGCCGTTACGTGGCGGCTGCGCCGTTCTCGTCACGGCGGATCTGGCGCAGGCAGTCCTCGAACCCACCGGCGACGATGGTCGATGGCACCGAGATCATCAGGTTCACCGCCGAGCCGAAGTTCTCCACGGTCATTCCCTGCGCATCAACGACTGTGCCGTTGTCCCCCACCGTCACGGGCGCGTGGTGTTCGCTGATCCGATCGGCCATGGTGCCGCCGGGGGCGTAGCCGTACATCTTTTTACCGAGGCCGTACGCCAGGCCGAGTTCGAAGCAGGTGCCGGAGTCCGGCTCGGCACCGCGGAACGGGTGCAGGTTGGCGGCGATGATGTCGCATTCCGCAACGAGGGCGGCATCACGCCGGAAAATGGCAGCGGCAACCTGCTTCGGGCTGAGCCCCGTTGGGTCGATACTGACGTCCGCTGGAAAACGGCCGATGAATCCGTACGACGCACACAGCGCCTTCATCGTCTCCGCGCGTTCCACGGCATGCGGATAAAAAACGTCGAAACCGGCGAGGTAGATCGTGGAGGGCATACCGAAATTCTAGGGGCGGGGGATGTCGATCAGCGTCGCCCGGAGCGGGAGACCCAGTACGCCACAACAGACGCGGACACCCGCAGGGTTGCCGCCACCTCGCTGATGGTGCGCCCGTTGTCGACAACGGCGGCTACTGCAAGCTCCTCCACGGTGGGAAATTTAGCCGGCGTTGTTGCTCCGGAAGTCGCGGGTTGGGCGGCGGAGGTGCGGCCCGTCCCATCCCCATTCCGGGGTCCGGCGGCGGCCGCGCGTCCCGCATTTTTGGGGGCCGGGCGCGGCGTCCCGGTGGACGACGGGGAGCGGGGTGGCGCGGCGGGGCTGCGCTGGCCGGGACCGGAGTGTGAACCGGGAGGGGAGGTGGGTGTTGGGCGGGCGCCGGCGGCGGGGACACCCGAGGCGGTCCAGCGACCGGGGTGGCGCATGGGCACCTCACGGGACACGAAGCGGGGTGGGGCATCGAGGTCGGCTTCGGCCTTTTCGACGGGTCCCGCTGGTTCCGCCGGTTCGGACACGGTGGATTCAGCGGACGCGGATGCCTCGCGGATCACCACCGGGGTGACTGGGGGAACAGCGCGCCCTCGCCCGAACCGGCTGGGCGTGCGTGACTCCGGCGGTGCTGCCTTCGGCAGCGGCGTGATGTCCTCGGCGGAGACGGAGTTGTCACCGGGTCGCGCTCGCGCGACAAAGCGGCGGGTGGGTACCTCGGCTTCGTCGTCAGCGTCGCCATCCTTGTCAGCGCCGTCAGCGCCGTGTACCCCGTCTGCCGTCGGCGAGCTCGGGCTCGGGCCCGCCGGTGCGTTGTCGTTACGGTCCGGGATCTCCGCCAGGGCGAGTCGGCGGCGGATGTAGAGCACCGCCGCGAGGGCGGGGATGAGCAGCAGTGCGAGCAGCCAGGTAAGGGGGTGGTTGTCAAGCCAGAGGAGCGCGGTGGGGCGGGTTGACCAGTCCGCCTCGACGGTGCCGCTGATCTTCACGGCCGTGCCGGCATCCACCTGGGTGATCGCGGACGGCCCAACGCCGCTGATGGTGTTCTTTTTCAGCGTCGCCGAAATACCGGGGCCCGCCAGCGAGATTCCGGTGCCGATGTCCACGGCGACCGTGTTGCCGGTGAGGGTGGCGTCGGAGCCGGAGATCACGATGCCGGTGTCGTTTCCGGCGATGACGTTGTTCGACACCGTGACGTCGCTGGCCCCGTCGGTGATGCTGAGACCGCTTGACCGCTCGGAGGTGAGGGTCGAGTCGTTGATGGTGATGGCGCTGGAGGTTCCGCTGACCAGCATGGCGGCACTGCGCTGGTTGACGATCGAGTCGGTGACGTCAACATTCGAAGCGGAGAGCACCACAACGCCTCCGGAGGTGTTTTTCGTCACAAAGGCGCGACTGACGTGCAGTCCCCCGGCGTTGACAACGCTGAAGCCGTCGGCGGAGGGACCGTCGGCCCGGGCGGCACCGTCGAAGCGGAGGCCGAAGCCGCCGTTGTTGGAGAGGGTGACGTCGTCGATGGTCACGTCGGCGCTGCCGGTGTCGACGTTGATTCCGCTTCGACCCGCGCCGTCGACGAGGGCCTCCGTGATGGTCAGGTTCCGGCTACCGTCGGCGACCGCGATGCCCTGCTCTGCCGAGTCGCGCACCGTTATACCGGACATGGCGACATTGCTGGTGGCGGACAGGTAGGCGCCGATGTGCAGGCCGGTCATCGTGGTGTTCATCACGCTGCCGGTGCCCGGGCCGTCGGATGATCCGGTGATGGCGAAGCCGCCGGTGCGTCCGCTCCAGAAGCCGAGGTTGCTGAGGGAGACGTTGTCGGTGGCGATGGTGCCGCCGTTGGCGCGGATGTAGGCGCGGCCGTCGTCGAGTTCGGTATCGACGGTGTTGGTGTCGGGGTCCCAGCCGACGATGCCGAGGGGTTCCCCGACGGCGCCGGCGAGTACCAGGTTGCCGCCGGTCGATACGATGCTGGCGAAACCGCCGGCCGCGCTGTAGAGGCGGAGGGTCTGCCCGGGGGCCGTGAGGTTCAACGTGGCGCCGCGCTGCAGCACAACGCGTTGCTGCAGCAGCAGGGTTGATTCATCGACGCGCACCACCGCGCCGAGTGTGATTAAGGAGTCGAGGGTGTATTCGGTTCCGACGCCGAGGCCCGATCTGGCCAGCACGGTGGCGGACAGGCCAGGGGCGAGACCGGCGACGTCGTCCTGCGCGATGGTTGAGAGGATGGCGTCCTCGTTGGCGACGAGCTCGCCCTGGGCGATGTAGGAGCCGCGGGAGCCCTGCACCGACGCGGCTTTGTCCGTGAATTGTCCCGGGCCTGCCGCCGCCGTGGCTTCCGCATTCTCCGACGGTGCGGTGGTCTCGGACGGTGCGGTGGTGTCAAGCGGGGCGGTGGTGGATGTCGCGGTGCCGGTGGGGGTGGATGCGGGGGCGTTCGTGCCGGTGCGCGCGCTGGTTGTGGTTCCTGCCGCGCGGGGTGCGTCGCTGGCGTCCCCGGATGCGGAATCGCCGATCACCCCGGTGCTCGCGAGGACGATCGCGGTGATGCCGGCGAGAGCGACGGCGACCATCGCGATCCGCCCGAGCAGGGGAACCGTCGAGCGCGACCGTCGACGTCGATCACCGGTGACGGTTGGAGCGGCGGGAGCCTCCGCGGTGTTCACGGGCTCGGCGGTGGTGCCGATGTCTTCGGCGAATCTCTCGTCGCTCTCGGCGACAGTCCCCGTGTCGGGCTTGTCGGGCTTGTTGAGCTTGTTGGGCTTGTCGGGCGGGACGGTAGCGTCCGGTTCCGGCGGTGCGGGCGGGTTCGTCGGGGCTGCGCTGTCCCTGGCCGCGAGGTGCGCCCAGAGGTCGTTGTCGCCGTTGCTATCAGCGGGAACGCCGCCCCGCGGTGTGCGCACCATCACGCGACCACAGTGATGAGGGTGTGCTGGGCATCACCGAACGCGACAGCTGAATTCACTTGCGCCGACCCCCCTGGCCCACCATTTTCCACGGAGTGTTGCCACGCACCGCCGAGAGTCCTTGCGATACTGAACTGGCTGTGCGGTGCCTGCGCGTTCGCCGGGTCGAACCGAAGCGCGCCTCATTTTACACAGAGTCAAGGATTCTTCTACTTAATCAGCGGAACTTGGGTATTTTAGGACGTGGATCCGCAGGCAGCCCGAGCTCGCGTACCTCGAGGCGCAGGGGAAGGCGATTCACGGTGGCAACGACCAGGCTCCCCCTGACACGTCTCGCGCTGGTGCTGGCCGTCGTGTGCGCACTGCTGGCGGGCTGCACCGCCGGCACATCGGGCGAGCAGCCATCCCCCTCGTCGTCCCAACTGCCCGCCGAACCCGAATTCTCCGGCGAGCTCGGCGCCACGGCAGAATCCTGCGACGGCGCTCCTTCCGTATCAACAGCTGATGAGTTGGCCGCAGCCGTCGCCGCCGCCCAGCCCGGCGGGATCATCGCGCTCGCCGACGGAATCTACCCCGGCTCTTTGGTGCTGCAGGCCGTCGGAGCCGCGGAGGCTCCGATCACCCTCTGCGGCTCCCGCGATGCGGTCCTCGACGGCGGCCCAACGGACAACGGCTACGCGCTGCACCTGCAGGGGGCGTCGTATTGGAATCTGGTCGGGTTCACCGTCACGGGCGGCAAAAAGACCGTCATGCTCGATGCCGCGAGCAACAACACCCTGTCCGGTCTTGCCATTAGCGGTAGTGGCGACGAGGGACTGCACCTGCGATCCGCCAGCAGCGGCAACCTGGTGCAGGGTAACGAGATCAGCCAGACCGGGCTGGTCAATGCCGAATACGGCGAGGGAATCTACGTCGGCACGGCGCAGTCGAACTGGTGCAGATACACGGGTTGCGAGCCTGACCGCAGCGACGGCAACCGCATCATCGGCAACACGATCTTCGGCACCAGCTCCGAAAACATCGACGTTAAAGAGGGCACAACCGGCGGCGAGATCAGCGGCAATTCCCTCGACGGCGGTGCAACGAAGCAGGCCGATTCACTGGTAGACGTGAAGGGCAGCGGCTGGACCGTCACCGGCAACACCGGCAATAACGCCCCGCAGGACGGCATTCAGGTGCACGTGATTGCGGAGGCTCCCGGCAGCGACAACACCTTCGGCGACAATTCAATGGTCGTGTCCGGCGTTGGTGTCGCTATCAACATCGTCGGCGATGCCAGGCACGCCGGCAACATCGTGCTCTGCGACAACACCGTGGTCAAGGCGAGCCAGATCGGTTCGGCCGCCAACCTCAGCAACCTGGCCTGCAGCACCTCCTGACCGCCGAACACCCATCGCGGCGCGCCCCAGGAACAGCAGAGGGTTGGGCAGCAGCGCTGCCCATCCCCGGGCCCTTCGGCCTCTTACTTCCGCGGTTGTGTTCTGCGGTTATGCCGTGTGGTTATGCCATTCGGTTATGCCGCCAGCGGCAGGACCGCGTGACTGGCGCTGACCGTGAGGGCGCCGTCCGCCACGTCGACGGACACCTCGCCGCCGTCGTCCAGCTGGGAGGTGACGAGCAGGTCGGCGATGCGGTCATCAAGCTCGCGCTGGATGACCCGGCGCAGCGGCCGCGCCCCGTATTCGGGCTCGTAACCGTTGTCGGCGATCCAGTCGACCGCCGCGTCGCTGACGGACAGGTGGATGTTGCGACCGGACAGCCGAGCCCGCGTGGCCCCGAGCAGCAGCGAAACGATCTCGCGCAGCTGAGCCCGGTCGAGCTTGCGGAACAGGACGATCTCGTCGATGCGGTTGAGGAACTCCGGACGCATCGCCTCACGCAGTTTGCCCATCACCCGATCGCGCAGCTCCTTCTCGGAACCGAACCCGTTGGCCGCCTCGCTTGAGCTGGCGACGAATCCCAGCGCACCGCTGCGGCTGGCCAGGATGTCTGAACCCAGGTTCGAGGTCATGATGATGACGGCGTTGCGGAAGTCGACCGTGCGACCCTGACCGTCGGTCAACCGACCGTCGTCGAGCACCTGCAGCAGCAGATTGAACACGTCGGGGTGCGCCTTCTCGATCTCGTCGAACAGCACAACCGAGTACGGGTTGCGGCGGATGCGTTCCGTCAGCTGGCCGGCCTCGTCGTATCCGACGTATCCGGGAGGGGCACCAACGAGGCGGCTGACGGTGTGGCGTTCGCCGAACTCGCTCATGTCGAAGCGCAGCATGGCCTTCTCGTCGTCGAACAGGGACAGTGCGAGGGCTTTCGCCAGCTCTGTTTTTCCGACACCGGTCGGCCCGAGGAAGAGGAAGCTTCCGACGGGGCGCTGCTGGTCGCCCATTCCCGTCCGGTTGCGCCGGACGGCCTTGGCGACAGCCGCGACGGCGTCGTCCTGGCCAACAACCCGCTGGTGCAGTTCGTCCTCGAGGCGCGCGAGGCGGCTGCGGTCCAGTTCGGTGAGGCGGCTGGCGGGGATACCGGTGGCGCGGGAGATCACCGCGGCGATCTCACCCTCACCAACAACGGCGTCAACGGTCGAGGTCGCTGCGGGGGCCAGCTTCGCCAGCCCGGCCTGCACCTGTTCGATCTCGTCACGCAGGCGGGACGCCTCCTCGTACCGTTCGACGGCGACGGCGGAATTCTTCTCGCTCTCGAGCACGGCAAGCTGCTCGAGCTGGCGGGAGACATCCACCTTCGATCCCAGTTTGAGGCGCAAACGCGCGCCGGCCTGGTCGATCAGGTCGATGGCCTTGTCGGGGAGGAAACGGTCGGTGACGTAGCGCGCGGACAACTCGACCGCGGCGCGGATGGCCTCGTCGGTGTAGCGGACACCGTGGTGCTCCTCGTAGGCGGAACGCAGTCCGGTGAGGATCAGGAAGGCGTCCTCAACGCTCGGCTCGCCGACCACAACGGGCTGGAAGCGGCGTTCGAGCGCCGGGTCCTTCTCTATGGTGCGGTACTCCTTGAGGGTGGTGGCCCCAACGATGTGCAGGTCACCACGGGCAAGGCGCGGCTTGAGGATGTTTCCGGCATCCATCGCGTTGTCGCCGGAACCGCCGGCGCCGACCACGGTGTGCAGTTCGTCGATGAAAACGATGAGCTCGTTTTTGTGCGCGGTGATCTCGTCCATCAGCTTGGTGAGTCGCTCCTCGAAGTCCCCACGAAACTTCGTGCCCGCCAGCATGGCCGGCAGGTCGAGGGCGATGACGCGGCGCTCGCGCAGCTGCTCGGGCACGGCACCGTCAACGATGGCCGTGGCGAGGCCCTCCGCTATGGCGGTTTTGCCGACGCCCGCCTCACCGATCAGCACCGGGTTGTTTTTGGTGCGCCGGGAGAGGATCTCGATGGTCTGCTCGATCTCGTCGGCGCGGCCGATCAGCGGGTCGAGTCCGCCGGAGCGGGCGAGGGCGGTGAGGTCGGTGCCGTAGTTTTCCAGCATGGGGGTGTCCGAGGTGGCTTCCGAGCCGGAGGTGGTGGCCTCCGGGCTGACACCGTCGGCCATGTTGGACTGCAGCGCGTCTGGCGTGACGCCGGCGGCGGACAGTACCTGGCCGGCGGGGGAATCCTGGTTGAGGACAAGGGCGAAGAACAGGTGCTCCGGGTCGACGTAGGTCGAACCTGACGCGCGGGCTACCTGGTAGGCGTGCACCAGGGCGCGCTGGGCGGCCTGGGTGAGCATCGGGGCGGCGACACCTTCGGCGGTGGCACCGGGAAGTCGCTGTTCGACCGCTTTGATGATCGCGGCGGGATCTGCACCAACACGGCGGATGGCGCTGGCTGCGGGGTCATGGCTTGCGAGTACCCGCAGGATGTGGAGTGCGTCTACCTCGCTGTGGCCGTGTTCAACGGCGAACTCGCCTGCTTCGGCGAGGGTTTCATGGCTGCTGCGGCTGAGCAGCCGACCGAGGTTGATCGAGCGCCCGGACTGGGCCGCGCGCTCACCCTGAAGATAGCGGGCAAGGAACTCGTCGAACGAGTTGCCGGCGGCTTCTTCTGGAGTCGAATTACTAGGCAAGTGGACCTCCTGGGAAAACTTGAGTGCCTTCGACTCAAGTTAACGCTGGGGGATCCGTTTCATTCCCAAATCGGTAATCAACTTCTTTCGCTGTCGTCCACCCCGGCCCGGCGGCGGCGCTCGCGCAGTTTTCGGTTCACTCGCATCCGCCTTGCGCTGCTGCGCTCGGAACGGGGGACGTGACCGCTGCCAAAACGCGCGTCCCGGATCGTCCCTCCGGGAACCTGCCGGCGGGGCAGCGCCAGCCTGGCGATCCCCAGCAGGATGGGCACCCCCAGGATCGCCGCCCACAACACCAGCAGCGGGTTCCAGCGGAACAGTCGCCCGACCGCCGTGAGCACGTCATCGCTGCGAACGGCGATGCCCCCGATCGCCAAGGGGGTCGATGCGCCGCCCAGGGTGTTGTCCGTCAGCTGTGCCGCGCCCGATTCCCCGATGGCGACGCTCGCCCATCCCCCGCTCACCGTGTTCTTCGTAATCTGCACGTCGCCAGCTCCGCTCAGCACGTCCACCCCCGCCAATGCGCTGTCGGAGATCGTGTTGCCGCTCACCAGCGCGGAGGCGAGGTTTTTCACCCGGATGCCCACGTGGTTTCGCTCAAGCCGGTTGCCGGAGATCACCGTGCCGGTGCCGCCCTCCACCTCAATGCCGCTTCCGTCGTTGTTGTAGGCGTGGTTGTCGAGCAGCTGGTTGTCGTTGGAATCGAGACGCCTGGCCTTGGCATCCGATGAGTCAGAGGAGCGGCCGTCGTCAATCATAAATCCGTGGCCGCGGTTGTTGTAGGCGATGTTGTCGCGCATGATGTTGCGGTCGCAGCCGCGGGAGAAGATAAAACCGTGCCTGCCGTTACCCCTGGCGATGTTGTCGGCCACCAAAAAATCGTTACTGAGGTCGTGTGGATCGAAGCCGTAACCGAGGTTGTCCTCGAACGTGTTGCGCAGCCACTGCATACCCTGTGCCTCAAACGTGTATGCACCAAACCAGTTGTTATGCATCACGGTGTCGGTCACGTTGCCGCGGGAGGGGTTCAGCCTCGGCACCTGCTGCGTGCCCTGCACCTGGTCGGTGCCGCGCCAGGCGAGTCCGGAGCTGGCTCCGGTGCCGAACCCGAGATAACCGATATCGGCGTTGGCGATGTCCATCCGGCCGCCGAGGTTGAGGATGAACGCCCGCCCGTCGGGGGTTTCCTCGTCAGCGGCTCCCTTGGCCGGATCCCAGGACGAGAGGTGCACGGGGGTCTGCGCGGTGCCGCGGATGTCGACGTCGCCGCCGCGGGAGATGATGGTCGCGAAAGCGCCCGGTTCGCTCAGCAGGTACACGTTGGGAGTGGTGGCCGAATGGATGTTGAGATGCGCACCGGCCGGGATTTCGATGCTGGCGCGCAACAGCACCGCATCCCCCACCGTCTCGAACGCCTGCGGAAGCAACTCCCGCACCTCGGCAAAGTCGTACGGCTTCTCCCGCGGCGGCAGCAGGAGGGTGGGAAGCGGCTCGGGAAAGGTGGCGTCGACGAATTGTGGCGCCGCGATAGTCGCGGCGATCGTCGTGAACTTGCGACTGCGCTGCAACTCCCGGTTGAGCATCGCAGCGTCGACGTCGACCAGCGGCAGCGGCACGGGGTTGTATGCGGGCGGGCCAGGAGGCGCGGCCGGCCGGCTGTAGGCGATCGCCGCGCAGGCGAGGAGTCCGGGCAGGATGGCAACAAGCAGAACGGCGATCAACAACCGTCGTCGGCTGAGTTCAGCCCTGACTGGCATGTGCCACCACCTCGATCTCTTGCTGGCCCTGCACGCGCTGGCCCTCCTGACGGGTGAGCCAGCCCTGTTTGTTCATCGTCAGCGCCGCCCAGAACTTAATGGGGAGCGCGATCGCCGCGATCACCACGGCGATCAGCGGAGCCATCACAATGTCTTTCGGGTTCTCCGACAGGTGCGACAGGCCACGCAGTGCCCGTCCCACTACGGCCCAGCCGAGCACGATTGACACCGCGATCCAGCCGCCCTCACGAATCCAGCCGAGGCCGTACCAGATCGCCGCCCCCATCGACACGGGGGTGAGCAGGATCTGCAGCACCGTCACCTGGGTGATCAGGGGCTGATGCCACAACCAGCCCTGCGATAGGGCGGTGAGGTAGCAGCGGTAGGAGTTGCGGCTCCAGCGGATGCGCTGGCGGACAAATGCTGTCAGCTCTGCAGGGAACATGGAATCGGCCTCGGCGGTGTCCTGGTGCACTGTGCGGAAACCGGAGGCAAGCACCAGCCAGGTCAGCCGGCCGTCGTCGCCGGCCACACACTCCCGGCCGAGGAATATCTCCTTCTCCAGCGCCGGCATCAGCGGAAGGATGACCTCGCGCCGGTAAGCCGCGGTCCGCCCGGACAGGCAGGCCACTCCACCGCGGCGGGACATCGCCGGCACGTAGTCGAGGTAGCGGGTGTTCAGCATCCAGTACGCCACCCGACGCCACACATTGGTGCGCGGAAGGTAAACGTGCTGGCGGGAGCCCACACCGCCCACCTTCGGGTCGACGAACGGCATCTGCATCGAGGCGAGCAAGCCGGGACGCCACTGGGTGTCGGAGTCGGCGAACACCACAATCTCGCCGCGGGCCTCGCGCACCCCGGCGCCGAGCGCCCCACGCTTGCCGGTGTGCCGCCATTCCAGCACCTTCACCCGATCCAGGTCGAGGCCACGGATGTGGGAGAGCAACGCGTCGTCGGTGTCGTCGACCACGAGGATCACCTCGGTCGGATCCTCCGCCAACCAGGTGTACAAACACCTCTCCAGCACTTTCGCGTCTTCCCGGTAGACGGGAACAACCACGGAGGTGGTGGTGCGGAAATCGTTGACCACCGGGCGGTAGCGGTGCCGCGACAGGAAACGGCGAATGAACCAGATCGACCACGACAGGACGCCGATTAAGCCGAGGGGGATGTAGCTGTGCCGAACCGGTTTCTCCTGGAACGCCGCCGCGGGGGCGACATAGCTGTAGTCCATCCAGTCCTGGATCTGGGTTGTGGTGCCAGCGGACGTCGTGACGCTCAGGGTGACATCGCCGACGGCGGTACGAGCGGGGGTGGTGACGCGCACCTCGGAGTCGGACAGCACCCGCACATTGGTGGCGGCCACCCGACCGAAGGTTGCAGCCGAGACATCCGCCAGATGGGCTCCACGCAGCGTCACCTCCGTACCACCCTCAAGGGTTCCCGTGTGGGGAGACAGCGCGGTGACGGAGGGGGTTTCGGCGTAGGTGAAGGCGGTGGCGGGGTCGACCGCTGATGTACCACCCGGCGTGCTGAGGGTGATGGCGATTTCTTCACTGCCCCTGTGGGTGGGCGAGATGACCCGCACCGTGCTGTATGAGACCGTGACAACGCTGGCCGGGGTCTGCCCGAAAAGCACCTCGGTTGTGCCGTTGAGGTGCGTGCCCGTGATGGTAACCAGGTTGCCGCCCGCGTCCGAACTCGAGGCAGGGTCAACGGCGGTGATAGCCGGCGGGGTGACAAAGCGGTAGTGGACCGGGGAGTCGCTGGCGCTCCGCTGGGACGGGCTGAACACCCGCACGTTGACAGAACCCTGGGTCGCCCTTGCCGGAGTGGTGGCATAAAGCTCCGTGTCGGAGACGACAAGGACGTTGGTGCCCTCAAGCCCCCCGAACAATACCCGCACCGCTCCAATGAACCCGCTGCCGGTCACTTTGACGCGGGCACCACCCTGGGTACTTCCAGCGGAGGGGGTCACCGTCGACAGTGCGGGATACGGCACAACGGGTGGCGCCCCCGCTGACGGAGCGTTCAGCACGCTAAGAACCGGGACAGCCCCAGCGAAGGTGGGCGAGCCGAGAACAACCGCGCCGGCGGCCAAGAGGACAACACCGACCAGTGCGACGGAACGTGCGGTTTGCCGCAGAGTCATTCCGAGTGACGGGTGAGCGGACGTTCGCCGAGGCGATGACGGGGTCTCCGCAATGCCCCTGCACTGGGAGGCCTTCCTGGCAGAACTGTTTTCGCGGTGCACTGGATCGCTTTCATCGTCGAGAGCATCGGTGACTGGGCGACCACCGATGTTGAGCACGTCGAGGCAGCAACGCTGGTGCCGGCGGCAGGTAGGCGCTGAGATAGGAGATCTTCGACCGGGGGCCGACGCTCAGCGCGCCGCTGCACTAAAGACGCACAAAAGATTTCCCACGTTAAAGAACGGCGACCTGTGGGGTGCGTCTTGGCTCCCGGCCACGGTTGGGACGAAGGGAGTTAAGTAATCCTCGCAGTGCAATATCGGCTGCGGCACCCCTTTATCGACACGCGTTGCGGTGTTAGAAGCTCATTCACAAGGACGTGCACAGAAACGAGATTATCTCGATAAAACCGTCGCTATCGGGACTTTTCCACTCGAAGCCTCAGCAGCCGGTAGACCATCCCCGCGGCAAGCACCGCGACACCAACGAGGATCGACTGCGGCGGCAGTGTGGCAACAAGAACGAGGCACCCAAGCACTCCAACGACCTGGAGCAGTCGCGGATAACGACGCTCGCCGGCGTCCTGGGTGAAGGCGGCGGCGTTCGCGACGACGTAGTAGAGCAGCACCCCGAACGAGGAAAATCCGATCGCGTCGCGCAGGTCGACGGTCAACACCAGTACACAGACGACAACCGCCAGTGCGGTCTCAGCGTGGTGGGGAACCCGGTATTTGGGGTGGACGACGGCGAGCCAGCCCGGCAAGTCGCCGGTTCGGCCCATCGCGAGGCTGGTGCGACCTACACCGGCGATCAGGGCAAGCAACGCACCGAGCGCTGCCACGGCCGCGCCGGCCTGCACCAGGGGTGCCAACGCCGGAAAGGGGCCACCGGTCACCACATCCACCAATGGTGTTGACGATTCGGCCAACCGCCCTGGCCCGAGAACCAGGAGGGCGGTCACCGCGACCAGGACATAAACAACAACGGCGATGCCCAGGGCGAGCACAATGGCCCGGGGAATGGTGCGCCGCGGGTTGGTCACCTCTTCCCCCATTGTGGCGATGCGGGCGTAGCCGGCGAAGGCGAAGAAGAGGAGGCCGCCGGACTGGAGAATGCCGTACCAGCCGCCCTCGGCGATGATCTGCGCCGGGTCGATCCCGCGGGGCTTGCCCCCTTCGCTGACAAGCCCGGGGATCACCACAACCGCGAGCACCAGCAGCACAAACACCACGATGAGGCGGGTCAGCCGCGCCGTGCGGGTCACACCGACATAGTTGATACCGGCGAGCAGCAGGACCGCCGCCACGGCGACGGGTTTTTCCCAGCCGGCGGGTGCCGCGTAGGCGGCGAAGGTCAACGCCATCGCCGCGCAACTCGCCGTTTTGCCGATGACAAAACTCCACCCCGCGAAAAAGCCCGGCCATTCGCCGAGCCGCTCGCGGCCGTAGAGGTAGCTGCCGCCGGAGCTGGGGTACTGTGCGGCGAGCTGGGCCGATGACGTGGCGTTACAGAACGCGATCACGGCGGCGATGAGGAGGCCGATCAGAAGCCCCGATCCCGCCGCGGCCGCGGCGGGGGCAAAGGACGCGAAGATACCGGCGCCGATCATCGATCCGAGGCCGATCATCACGGCGTCGGTGGTGCCAAGGCGCCTGGCGAGAGCCGGTTCCGACGCCATTACCGGCCCCGTCGGCGCGGGGATCGTGTCGCGCAGACACCGACTGACTCGCCCACCCCACACCGCCTCTGCTTCTGAAAAATCGACATTCCCAGCCAGATTATTGCGAGCCGCCCGCGACCGGAGCCGTGCCCGGTGCACATTGGGTGAACTTTTCCCCTGCGCACGACTCCCCCGCGGCGATGCGATGACTCGAGTCAGGTTGTGGCGGATGTTTCGCACAATTCATTAGGGCCTGCCTCTAACCAATGTAGGATCCGGAGCGGGACACTCCACCCGCCCGACCCCTCGAGCGCATCTTCCCCGTGAAACGGACACACCATGGCCAGCTACCTCCTGTGCAGTACCCCGGCGGTGGGACATGTCACCCCGCTCATCGCGATCGGCGCCTACCTGGTCGAGCACGGCCACCGGGTGCTGATGCTCACCGGCAGCCGCTTCGAGCAGGCCATCACCGCCGCGGGGATGGAATTCCAGCCCCTCACGGGGATCGCGGACTTCGACGACCGGGACACCGACAGCTACCTTCCGGATCGCGACCGCTACACGGGCCTCGCCCGCGCCCAGTACGACATCCAGACCATGTTCGTCAAAACGATTCCCGCGCAAAACACCGTGGTGACAGCCCTGCTCGCCGACAACCAATTTGACGCGGTACTGGTGGACAACCTGTTCGCCGGGATCGCACCGCAGTTACTTGACCGGACAACACCGCGCCCACCCATCCTCGCCGCTGGGGTGACGCCGCTCGCCCAACTCAGCGTCGACGCTGCACCGAGCGGGATGGGACTTCCGCCCGCGACTAATGCCCTGCATCGGGTGCGCAACCGGGGCCTCAACCTCCTGGCGCGGAAAGTGCTCTTTCGGGACACCCAACGCACCGCCGAGCGAATGTTCGAGGAACTCGGCGCCGCCCCACTGACAAACTTTGTGATGGACGTGTCGCGCCTGTTCGACCGGTTCCTGCAACTCAGCCCGGCGGCGTTTGAATATCCTCGCCGCGACCTCTCTCCCAACGTCGCGTTCGTTGGCCCGGCGCCCATGCGCACCGGTGAAATCGCGCTGCCCGAATGGTGGTCCGACCTCGACGAGAGCCGCCCGGTTGTCCACGTCACCCAGGGCACCATCGACAACCACAACCTCGACCGGCTTCTTCGGCCCACCCTCGACGCCCTCGCCGACGTCGACGTGACCGTTGTGGTGACCATGGGCGGGCGGAACGTTTCGGAGCTCGGCCCCGTGCCCGCCAACGCGCGGGTCGCGTCATTCCTTCCCTACAACGAGTTGCTACCCCTCACCGACGTGTTCGTCACCAACGGCGGTTTTGGTGGAGTACAGCAGGCCCTGCGCCACGGCATCCCCCTCGTTATTGCCGGGGACACGGAGGACAAGCCCGAGGTCGCCGCCCGGGTGGCGTGGTCGGGGGTGGGAGTGAATCTGAAAACAGGAAGCCCCACCGCCCAGGCTGTGCGCGGAGCCGTCGAAACCATACTGGGCGGCTCGGCCCACCGAACCGCGGCGAAAAGGATGGCGGACAGCATCAGCACATTCAACACCTGTGAGTTGATCGCCGAGGAACTGGCCGCGATGGCGCGCAGATGACGCCTCGGCGAGCGCCCGTGTCCCGGCACTACTCGTCGCTGGCGCGTGCCGAGGCGATGGCAGCAACCCGGCGGCGGATAGTGAGGGCCGCCGCACGGCTGTTCGACGAGCGGGGTTATCGAGCTACCACCATGCAGGCCATCGCGGTGGAGGCGGCCGTGTCCGTGCAGAGTGTGGCGCTGGCCGGCTCGAAGAGTGCGCTGCTGATTGCAGCGTTCGAGCAGGGTTTCGCGGGTGACGAGGGACGACAACCGCTGGCGGAGCGACCCGCGATGCAGACGATCATGAGCCTGCCGCCACAGGAGGCACTGCCGCGTTACAGCGAGTTTCTCGCGGCAGCCAACGCCAAGTCCGCCGGCGTCTGGATCGCCCTGCGGGTGGCAGCGGAAACGGATGAGGGTGTGGCACTGGTTCTCGCCGACCTGCTGGAGCGGCGCCACCGCGACATGCTCATCGCCGTCGGGTGGGCGCACTCTCGCGGTCTCATCCGCGGGGATGCGACCAACGACGAACGGGCCCAGATGCTCGCGCACCTCGCCTCGGCGGAAACGTACCGCTATTACACCGTCGACTGCGACTGGTCCGCTTTGCGCTACAGCGTGTGGTTGGCAACCGCGATCGAGCGGGTGGTCTTCTCGGGCTTCTGAGCCTCGGAAGACCACCGCTCGGCGGTCGGTACTGAGCTAGAGCGAACTGCTTACATGGTTGATTCGGTGCGGGTGCCACGCTTGCGCGGCTTCTGGTTCTCGGCGTTGACCATCCAGGCGTACTGCTCAAGCTTGAGGATCATGGCGTGCAGCAGGTCGGCGCTGGTGGGGTCTTCCTCGTCGACCTCGTCGTGCACGTCACGCATCGTGGCGACGGTCGATTCGAGGCGCTCGGTGACAAGATTCACCACGTCGGCGGTGTCCACCTCGTCCTCGGGGTATTCCTTGAGGCTGGTGGTTTTGGTCACGGTACTGCTGCGGCCGTCCGGCATCCCATGCAGTGCGCGCATACGCTCAGCGATGTCGTCGGAGAACTCGCGGGCGGAGTCGATGATCTCGTCCAGCTGCAGATGCAGGTCGCGGAAGTTTTTGCCCACCACCGACCAGTGCGCTTGCTTGCCCTGGACATGGAGTTCGATCAGGTCAACCAGGACCTTCTGCAGGTTATCTTCGAGAGTCTGTGTGGCTTTCATAAATCTTCCTTCCGTAGAGCTCTCATAGAAACAGCAGAGTTTGTGAAGAAACCGTGCATTTCGCTCCCAGCCTGCGCGTATCCGCAGAATTGGCGCGAGCACCCCGAATTCTGAGGAAATTGTCAATTTGGCTCCCTAACGTTTTGTCCCGTACACATCGCGAAGGAGTAATGATGGACCTCGGAATCACTGGACGCACCGCACTCGTAAGCGGGGCGGATTCCGGAATCGGCTGGCATACCGCCCGGATCCTGCTGGCGGCCGGAGCACGTGTTGTGATCACCGACCTTGACCAGGACAAGCTGGATGAGGCGGCAGAGAAACTTGACGCCGCCGATGGCACCCTGTTCGCCTTCGCCGCCGACGTCACCAAGGTCGATACGCTCGAAGAGTTGCGTAAAAAAACGGTCGAGGCCGTAGGTGACATCGACATCCTTGTCCAGTCCGCCGGTATCACCGGGGCACAAGGGCTGTTCCACGAGATCGACGATGCGGGTTGGACCAACACCATTGAGGTTGATCTGATGGGCCCGGTTCGCTTGGTGAGCGCCTTCCTGCCCAGCCTGCGCAAGGGCGGTTGGGGACGCATCGTGTTCGTCGCCTCCGAGGACGCCATGCAGCCTTATGACGACGAGATCCCCTACTGCTCCGCCAAGGCCGGGGTATTGGCGCTCATGAAGGGCCTCTCCCGCAGCTACGCCAAGGAGGGCTTGCTGGTCAACGCCGTTTCCCCGGCGTTCATCCACACCCCGATGACCGACGCGATGATGGAGAAGCGCGCCGAAAAGATCGGCAGCAGCGTTGACGAAGCGATCGAATCCTTCCTCGACGAGGAGCGCCCCTACATGGAACTCAAGCGACGCGGCGAGCCAGACGAGGTTGCCAACGTGATCGCGTTTCTCTGCTCGGACCTGGCCAGCTTCGTCAACGGCTCCAACTACCGGGTCGACTCCGGCTCCGTCGCGACTATCTAATAATCCGCACCACCGGCGGCACGGATTCCCCCCGCGCCGTCGTGCACGTCACTCGAATCGAACCAGAAAGAGAATTACATGTCTTCTGACCAGTACACCCTTCAGGACCCGACCAAGATGTTCGAGAACATCGACCCGTCCGCGCAGTACCAGGAAGGCTCAGGGCTCGACAAGGAGCTCGACGACAAGGCGGACCGTGGTGAGGACAGCTACCGCGGCACGGGCCGTCTCACCGGGCGCAAGGCCCTGGTCACCGGTGCCGACTCCGGCATCGGCGCCGCTGTCGCCATCGCGTACGCCCGTGAGGGTGCAGACGTGGCGATTTCCTACCTCCCCGAGGAGGAAGAGGACGCGCAACTGATCGTCAAGCTGATTGAGAAGGCCGGCCAGAAGGCCGTCGCCATTCCCGGTGACATCACCGATTCGCAGCATTGCCGTGACCTCGTCGCCACCGCCGTCGAGGGCCTCGACGGCCTTGACATCCTGGTGAACAACGCCGGCAAGCAGCAGCACGTCGAAGACTTTCTCGAGCTCACCGACGAGCAGTTCGACGAGACCTTCAAAACCAATGTCTACGCGATGTTCTGGATCACCAAGGCGGCTCTCCCTCACCTGAAGCCTGGCTCGACGATCATCAACACGTCCTCGATCCAGGGGTACTCGCCGTCGGAGAACCTCGTGGACTACGCCTCAACCAAATCGACCATCAACACCTTCTCTAAGGCCCTCGCGCAGCAGCTCGCACCGAAGGGAATCCGAGTCAACGTGGTGGCACCCGGCCCGATCTGGACCCCGCTGCAGACCGCCGGCGGCCAGCCCACCGAATCCCTCCCCGACGTCGGGAGCGAGACCCCGCTCGGTCGCTGGGGCCAGCCCGCCGAGCTTGCCCCGGCGTACGTCTTCCTCGCCTCGCCTGAGTCGAGCTACGTCATTGGCGAGACGCTCAACGTCAATGGTGGGATGCCGACCCCGTAAGGTCCATCACCCGTCGACCTAGAAGGGTCGATACAGCAGGGTTCATACAGCAGGAGCAGTGTCCGTCTGGGCGCTGCTCCTGCTGCGTTTTCGGCCCCGCCGCTCAGCGGTCGGGCACTGGGGTGGTGCGAGCTGCAGCTATCGAGACGCCCGCACAGTGTCGTCGACCGGCATCGGTGTAGCACCGGCGCGGTCGTGCCCTGCGGATAGTTGTGCTCGCGAAAAGCCGGACGGAGCGGTCGCCGCCGTCAATCGGAGCTACGGGGAGCCACTCGCAGCGTCACGCCGCGGGCGGCCGGCCCCACAACAGAGCCAACGATGCGGGGGCCGTAGCGGTCGTATTTTTGGTGATATTCAGCGTCGATATCGGCGTGGACGTTCGCGTCGGGCTGCGAGAATTCGACATCCGCCTCCACCCCGCCCGCCCGGATGCGCCCGGTACCGCTGGCCAGCGCCCGCCGGAACCAGGGGTTGGTCGAGCCGTAGGCGGAGCGGATGTAGATGTCATCTCCGGCACGCACGCACCAGATGGTGACAAAGGGGCGGATGGAACCATCTGGGCGGTTCGACGCGACCTGCAGTTCCTCGGCCGAGCCGATCCGGGTGAGTTGCTCTGCTGTCCAGTTGGTCATCGAGGGTCTCCTTGGTCGGGTGCAGATCGTTCCGGTCGTAACACCGATGGGTGGGGTTGGTACCAGCTAATCGGCTTCGCGGGCTCGCATACAGGGCCTGTTGGGAGAGGTAATGGCAGGGCCTCTCTCGGCAGAGGGGTACGGCGTAAGGTTCCGTTCTATGGACAACCACGCCGAGATTCGCGAATTCCTGGTCTCCCGCCGCGCCAAGATCACGCCGGCGCAGGCCAAACTGCCCGCCTACGGTGGCAACCGCCGCGTAGCTGGATTGCGCCGGGAAGAGGTTGCCATGCTTGCCGGGGTCAGCGTGGATTACTACACCAAGCTTGAGCGTGGCAATTTCGGCACCGTCTCTGAAAGCGTTCTCGACGCGGTCGCCCGCGCGTTGCAGCTGCCGGAGGCGGAACGGGAACACCTTTTCCACCTTGCCAACGCCAGTGCCATCGTCCGCCCGGCGCGCACCCGCCCCGCTCCCCGCGCGGTGCGCCCTGGAGTGCAGCGGGTACTTGACGGGATAACTGACGCTCCCGCGTTCATCCGCAACGACCGTCGCGACCTGCTCGCCAGCAACGTCCTTGGCCGGGCCCTGTATTCGGAAATTTATGCGGGCGTTGACGCAGCCCGGCCGGCGAACACCGCGACGTTCCTATTTCTCAATCCACGCGCGCACGATTTTTTCCCCGACTGGAACAAGGCCACCGCAGACATCGTGGCCAACCTCCGCTCGGAGGTGGGCCGCAGCCCCCACGATCGCGGGCTGCAGGACCTGATCGGCGAGCTCTCCGCGCGCAGCGATGTGTTCGGCACCCTCTGGGCCTCCCGCGACGTGCGTTATCACGACAGCGGGTTCAAACGCCTCCACCATCCGGTTGTTGGGAATCTCGACCTCACCTACGAGGTGATGGAGTTACCCGCCGACCCCGGCCAGTCGCTGGTTGTGTACGGCACCGAACCGGGTTCCGCCAGTGAAACGGCGATGCGCCTGCTCGCGAGCTGGGCCGCGACCTACGATTCTGTCGCCGCCCACGCACCTGCGGCTAATGCCGCCGGGAGCGCCAGCGCGCCCTAGGCAACTCGCGCGGTTCACGCCATACGTTCTCCCGCTGCAGCCAACCGCGGCGGTACCGTGATGAGTATGGATATTCAGCTGCAGGGTCGGGTTGTTTTGGTGGTCGGCGGGACGGGGTTCATCGGTTCGGCCATCGCTCAACGGGCCAGCGCCGAGGGAGCAACCGTGGTGGTTGCCTCGCGCAGCGCCGATGCCGGCGTCACCCTCGACGCGGGTGACGAGCGTTCGGTTGCCGCCGGCATCGAGCAGGTTCTGCGGGAGCACGGCAGGCTCGATGCCGTCGTAGTCACCGCCGCTCCCTCAGCGCAGACCCTCGACCAGGCGCGCAATGGCGACCCCGCCCAGGTCGCAGAGGCCTTCGACGGAAAGGCCCTGGCCTTCCTCCGGGTCGCCAACGCTGCCCTGCCGGTGATGCTGGCCGCCGGTTACGGCCGCATTGTGGGTATAAGCGGCCAGAACGGATTTGTCACCGGCAATATCACCGGCGCCGTGCGCAATGCCGCCCTCAACATCATTGGTAAAAACCTTGCCGACCAGCTCGCGGGAACAGGGGTAACGGTCAATACCGTCAACCCGGCGACGGTGAAGGTGGAGCCGGCAGCCGCGGTGGCTGCCGGTCAAGGCGGGGAGTCGTCGCCGGCCCAGATCGCCGACCTCGTCGCCTTCCTCATCTCGCCGCTGTCCGCCCTGTCCGGCGAATCGATTGCCGTGGGCCACCGGGTGCTCGGCGTGATTTAGGCAGGATGCGTTGGGCGACGCACGGGGCAATCCGCGGAGGCAACGCAGAAGGAGGTGGACCGGCCTGATCCACCTCCCTCGTATTCGTTTTCTCCCGGTTACGGCGTGACGAGTACCTTGAGTGCGCTGCGGTTATCCATCGCGGCGTAGCCGGCGGGAACCTCGTCGAGGCTGATGACGCTGTCGAAAACCTTGCCGGGGTTGATGGTGCCGCTCAGCACATCCGGCATTAGTTCTTCGATGTAGGCGCGCACGGGTGCCGGGCCACCGGTCAGGGTGATGTTGGGCCCGAAGAGACTGCCGAAGCCGATGGGTGCGTCCTCGTACTGGGGAACACCCACACGACTGATCACACCGCCGGGCCGGACAACACCGAGGGCCTGGTTGTAGGCCTCACGATAGCCAACGGCCTCCAGCACCTTGTGGGCGCCGTGGCCGCCGGTCAACTCACGAACCGCATTGACGCCCTCTTCGCCGCGCTGGGCGACAACATCGGTCGCGCCGAACTCGATACCGAGGTCGGTGCGCGCCTGGTGGCGACCCATCAGGATGATGCGTTCTGCCCCGAGGCGTTTGGCAGAAAGCACCGCCATCAGGCCAACGGCACCGTCCCCGATGACCGTCACGATGTCGCCGGGTGTCACCCGTGCCTGCTTGGCGGCGTGGTACCCGGTACCGAACACGTCGGCGAGGGTCAACAGCGAGGGAAGCAGTTCGGAATCCTCGGAGACCGGGGCCTTCACCAGGGTGCCGTCGGCGAAGGGAACGCGGATCGCCTCGGCTTGGGCACCACCGATGTCACCGGCAGCCCAAAAACCACCGTGTTCGCATGAGGTCTGAAGGCCCTCCTGACAGAACACGCACGTGCCGTCCGACCACGCAAACGGGGCGACGACGAAGTCGCCCTTTTTCAGGGTGGCGACGTCGTTGCCGATCTCTTCAACAACACCGATGAACTCATGGCCCATCTGGGCGCCGCCGGGAGTGTCCGGCATCGAGTGGTAAGGATGCAGGTCGCTGCCACAGATGCAGGAACGCACAATGCGCACGATCGCGTCGGTGGGCAACTGCAGGACCGGGTCGGCCACGTTCTCGATGCGCACGTCGCCGGCGCCGTACATAACTGTTACCTTCATTTATTTTCTTCCGCTTCTTACTGGTTGTGTTGCAGCTGGTCGTGTTGTGGTCTTTGATGTGGGGCACGTCCGCTCCGCGTCAGCGGGTTCCGCCATGCCAAGGCAACCCCGGATCTGCCCAGGGGTGAGAGTCCCCGCTGGAAGGAGTACCGGCGTTAACTCCCAGCGCGGCGCCCGGCGGCGAGCGTCGCCGGCAGCACCAGGGCGAGCACTGTCGCCAGGCACAGGGCGAGGAAGATGCTGCCGGTGCCGAGGGCGGTGGCAACCTGGGCGGTGAGTGCGGCGGATACGCTGGCACCCGCCGGTGCCGCCGACGCGGAGACGGCGACGAGGATTCCGAGTCCGAGCGCCATTCCCAGCTGGTGGGCGGTGTTGACGAGGCCGGAGGCAGCCCCGGCATCGGAGGTGCTCACCCCGGAAATACCGGCGGCTGTCAGCGGCGCAAAAGCCAATCCCTGGCCGATGCCGATCAGCACCATCGGAAGGGCGACCGCCGACAGGTAGCCGCTGTCCACCGTAAGCGAACTCAACCACAGCATCCCCCCGAGCGTGAACAGCACCCCGCCGATCAGCGGAAGGGTGTTGCCGAAGCGGTTCACGAGGCGCGGGTTGGCCAGGGCGACCACAAAGTTCACGGCGGTCATAGGCAGAAAGGCGAGGCCGGCCTGCAGTGGTGAGAAGCCGAGCACCCCCTGCATAAATTGGGTGGTGAAGTAGAAGAACCCGATCATCGCGCCGAGGTAGAGCATGCGGGCGGCGTATGCTCCGCTGCGCTCGCGGCTTCTGAACAGCCGCAGTGGCATGATCGGCTGCTCCGCTCGCCACTCAATGACGACGAACAGGGCGAGCAGCACAACACCGATGATGATGGTGCTGATGGTGACCGACGCACCCCAGCCGGCTTCTGCGGAGTTGACGATGCCGAAGACCAGCGAGCCCATGCCAAGGGTGGCGCTGATGGCACCGAGGAAGTCGAAACGGCCGGCGCTGCGAGCGGTGGCAGGCAGGTAGCGGGGGGCCAGCGCGATCATCAGTATTCCGATGGGCAGGTTCACCCAGAAGCCGGCGCGCCAGGAGAGTGTGTCGGCGAAGGCGCCACCGATTACCATTCCGAGGCTGGAGCCGATCCCGGCGGTTGCGGCGTACCAGGCGACGGCTCGGTTGCGGGAGGCTCCCGCGGCGAAGCTCGCCGTCAGCAGTGACAGCGATGCGGGGGCCACCACGGCGGCGCCGAGTCCCTGCAGGGCGCGGGATCCGATCAGCCACCAGTCGGTGGGGGCGAGGGCGACCAGCACCGATGCGAGGGTGAAGATGACCAGGCCAGTGATAAAAACGCGGCGGCGGCCGAGGATGTCGCCGGCTCGGGCGCCGAGCAGCAGGAAGCCGCCGAAGACGAGAACGTACGCGTCCTGCACCCAGGGGAGTTCCGTGGTGGACAGGCCGAGGTCGCGCTGGATGCTGGGCAGGCCGGTGAAAACGATTGACGCGTCGAGCAGGATCATAAAGTAGCTGACCAGGATGATGGCCAGGATCGCGGTCGGGTGCGCCGGGCCGGTGGTGGGGCCCGTCTGCGTCGGGGTGATGGTGGATTGCATGATTACCATGCAACCGTCCGGGCAACCGTTAAGGGAGTCCGTGCTGGTGGGGTTAACAGCAGTACCTCTCAGCGCGGCCAGTCGGGGCGTACCGTGGGGGCCGTGAGTAACCAAACCGACGTCCGTGAGTTCCTCGAGTCCCGGCGGGCGCGCATCTCCCCGGCGGAGGCGGGCATTCCAGACTTCGGCGGCAAACGTCGTGTGCCGGGGCTCCGCCGCACCGAGGTAGCCATGCTGGCCGGAGTCAGCGCGGAGTATTACACCCGCCTGGAACGCGGCAACCTCAGTGGCGTCTCGGAGACCGTCCTTGAGGCACTCGGCAGGGCGCTCAATCTGGATGACGCCGAACGTGCCCATCTCTTTGACCTCGCCAGGGCCGCCACCGTTGGTCCGGGTCGCACTCGCCGCCGTAACACCCATGCCGTGCGCCCCAGCGTGCAGCGCATCCTCGACGCGATGACCGGCGCGCCAGCCTTTGTCCGCAACGGCCGCCTCGACGTGCTGGCGACCAACACCCTCGGCCGAGCCCTGTACTCCCCCATGTATTCGCGTTGGGACGAGCAGGTCAACCACGCCCGCTTCCTGTTCCTGAACCCCGCGTCGAAAGACTTCTGGCTCGATTGGGACAAGGCCGCGTTCGACACCGTCGCCATCCTGCGCCAGGAGGCGGGACGTGACCCGTTCGACCGTGCCCTGTCCGACCTGATCGGCGAACTGTCCACCCAAAGCGATGTGTTCCGCACCCTGTGGGCAGCACACAACGTGCGTTTCCACCGCTCCGGTGTGAAGAAATTCCATCACCCCGTCGTCGGTGATATCGAATTGTCGTTCGAGGGCCTGGAGCTCCCCGGTGACACCGGCCTCACCCTGCTCGCCTACAGTGCCGAACCGGGCAGCGCCTCAGAGGACGCCCTCACCCTGCTCGCGAGTTGGGCCGCCACGCTGCAGCGCGAGGACCAGCCCGTCCCCGCCGAAGAACACTGAAACGCGGAGGCCAGCACCCCCGAAAGCCACTGGCACCCGCGGCACCCGCCGCTGTAGCCGGTGGTTTTCGTTATTCCTCGCGGGATGAGCACGGCGCCTATTGCGCAACCCAATCTTGACACGTAAACCTGTGCTTGACACATTGTCGCATCCTATTTAGGTTGGAAGCGTGAACCAGTCGGGAGCTTTCCTCACCGCATTCCTCGCGGCGGTCCAATCGCTGTCCGGGCGGGCGGCCCTCGCCGCGAATCGCCCGGCAGCCCTCGACACCGTCGCTCGTGCGGCAGCGTTGCGAACCGATCTTGACGCCGTACTCGCAGCACTCGTCGACGATGCCCGTGCATCCGGCGCCACCTGGCAGGAACTCGGAACGATCTTCGGCATCAGCCGACAGGCCGCATTCCAGCGTTTTGGCCATCCCGTTGACCCCAGGACCGGAGAACCCATGAACACCACCCCGCTCGACGAAGCCCCCACGATCGCCACCGCCGTCTTCCAGGACCTCGCCGAGGCCAAGTGGCAGGCTGTCACCGCCCGGTTCGATGAACGTATGACGGCGGGCCTCGACGCCGATGCACTCGCCGCGGCGTGGGCGCAGGTCATCGGCACCGTGGGTGCCTTCGATGAAGCGAAGGCACCTGTCGCCACCCGCGCAGCCGATGTCACCGTGGTGGATGTCCCGCTGAGGTTCGAAGCGGGCGAGATGGTGGGACGTCTCGCGGTGCGAGACGACGGCACAATCGCCGGGCTGTTTATCCTCGACCCCGCGGCCGCCACCGGGTCGGAGGCCACAAAATGACCGAGCCAGCACCGCAGCCGGTACCGCAGCCAGCGACCGAGCAAGTCCCCGAACCGGAGAATCGACCGGCCAGCGTTCCCTGGGTCGCGGTCACCGTTTTTGTGATCATCTCGTTCGGCCTGGCCTGGCTGTGCTCGCTGCCCCTCTGGCTGGACGGCGGGCTCGGCAACCCCCTCGTTCCCGTGCTGCTCCCGCTGACGATGTTCACCCCGGCCGTGGCAGCCCTCATTGTGGTGCTTTTTGTGCAGCGCCCCCGACCGCGCTCGATCGCCCAGTACCTCGGTGTGAGCCCGTTCCGGCCGGCACGACGCATCATCTACATCGCCCTCATCGGCCTGTTCGGCAGTGTTCTTGTGTCGGTGCTCTCCGTTTTCCTCGCCGCCGCCACCGGGGCGATCCAACTCGACCTGGTCAATTTCTCCAGTTTCGCGCAGACGATTAACGAGCAGCTCACTGCGGCCGGTGTCGGCAGCCTGCCGATCCCCATCGGTGCGCTCGTCGCCATCCAGCTCGTCTCCATCCCGTTCGCCGCCTTTATCAATTCCCTCCTGTCGGTGGGCGAAGAGATTGGCTGGCGCGGCTGGTTGCTGCCCAGCCTGCTACCGCTCGGCACCTGGCCGGCCCTGCTGGCCAGCGGTGCGCTCTGGGGACTCTGGCACTCCCCACTCATCCTGCTCGGCTACAACTTCAATCAGCCGAACCTGCTCGGCGTGCTGATGATGACCGTCGGCTGCACCGCGTACGGAGTGCTGATCGGCTGGCTCCGGCTGCGCTCCGGATCGGTCTGGCCGTCGGTGCTCGCGCACGGCGCCTTCAACGCCTCCGCCGGCATTGGACTGCTGCTGCTGGCCGCCGGCAGCACCCCGACGGCGTTCTCCCTTCTCCCGCTGGGCTGGCCGGGATGGGTGGTCTGCGCCGTGCTGGCAATTGTGCTCGTGCTAACCGGCCAGTTCAGGAAGCAGCCGTCGCTCGTCCGTAAAACCGCACCGAAGACGCCGGCGGCAACCCCGCAGTAGCCCGGGCGTCTACGGCTGCCGGCCGAGAAACTCCCGCACCACGTAGTCGAGCGCCGTCACCGTCAGGTCGATCGACTCGAGATCGATGCGCTCGTTGTGGCCATGGAACAGCTGGCGAAACATTCCGTAGTTCCAGCGTTCGCTGAGCACCCCGAAGCCATACGCCGGCACCCCGCGCCGCCGGTAGAACCGGCCGTCGGTACCACCAACACCCATCATCGGCAGCAGGTCTCCATCCGGGTAGGCGCGTTTCACCGCGCCGCGGAGCACGTCGAACAGCGGGGTGTCCGTTGGGGAGACGGTTGACTCGCCCAACTGGTCGCCCTCGATGCTGATGTTCTCCATCAGGTCTCCCAGGGCCTCGCGCAGGTAGCCTTCCACGTCCGCCGCCGACACGTCGGGGAGGATACGGATGTCGAGAACGACGGATGCTTCGCCGGGGATCACATTGGACTTCTCGCCCGCGTGCACCATGTTCGGCGAGATGGTGGTGTGGGCAGAGGCGTGGGCGAAACCCGCCAGCGCCCCCACACCGGGGAGGCCGTCATAAAACCGGTCGGCGTCGACGAGGTCGGCCTGGGTACGCTGGTCCAGTTCGAGGGCCTCGACGTAACGGCGCCACTGCGGGGTGATCACCGTCGGCGCCCGGAACAGCGAGATGCGGCGGACCGCCTCTGCGGCGATCACCGCGGCGTTGTGTGCACCCCACGGCGCCGATCCGTGGCCGGGCGTTCCGGTGACGCGCAGGGTCCGGCCGGCGGCACCCTTCTCACCGATCATCACGCTGATGCCGGGGGCCGAGCCCGCTGGGGCGCCACCGGATTCGGTGAGCACGTAGTCGGCATCGATGAGGTCGAGCCGGTTCCTGGTCAGCCAGTCCACCCCGAGCGAGCTGCCGTTCTCCTCGTCGGCGACGGCGGCGAAGATGAGGTCACCGCGCGGCCGGAACGACCCGGGGCCGGCGGTGCCCTGCGCGATGGCGCGGGTCACCACGGCGTACGAGGCGGTGAGGTTCAGCATGTCGATGGCGCCGCGGCCCCAGAGGACACCGTCGGTGACGTCGGCGGCGAAGGGGTCGTGCTCCCAGCCGGCGGGTTCCACCGGGACAACATCCGTGTGGCCAACGAGTGCCAGCGACGGCGCGGTGGGGTCGGTGCCCTCGATGCGCACGATCAGCGACGCCCGCTCCGGATGGGGTTCCACCACAACGCCCTCAACCCCGGAGCCTTCGAAGAAGCTCTGCAGGGTTCTCACGGTACGTATCTCATGGCCGGAGTCCGGCGAGCCGTCGTTCACACACCGGTTGCGGATAAGGGCCTGCAAAAGTTCGGTCGTCTGGCCCGCCAGCGAACCCCCGTGGTGTGTACTCATTGTCCAAGCTAGTCACAACGTGCGCCGAAAACGAAGTCGAGCGAGACATCCCCCAGCTCTGCGCTCTCGCACGTATCCCGGCATGCCGGGGGATGTTCGCTCAGGAGGACGGGTTCTGCCTGGTGGCGTATTCCATGATCGCGGCTGCGACGGAACGCAGCGGTTCATTGCGGGCGAGGGCGCCGGAGAGCATGGTCTGCAGTTGCCGGTTCTGCTCCGCGGTGAGTTCGGGGCTGCTGATCGAGTCGGTGACGGTGTCGTAGGTTATGCGCATAACGCGACCATACGTGCACCCGCGTTTTAGTCCCAGCCCCCCAGGTAGGCGGCGAGGGGCGGTTCGGCGGGCAGCTCCTGCACCCACGGTGCGGTTACCGTGTCGGTGCGGAAGAGGTCGTCGCGGTTCCAGCGCCGTGCCCGTGCCGCCGCGCGGCTCGATTCCACCCTGACCTGGGTGCTGTCTGGGGTGAACACGATGGCGCCGAGGCCATTGTTTCCCACCCGGTCGACGGCCGAGCGCAGGGTCTCGCCCGGGCCCTGACTCCCGGGCTCGTCGCGCACGCGAACGGCCGTGTTCACCCGCACCAGCACCCGCGCCGCGCCGCGGGCGTTCTGCGCGACGGCGGTCCCGGCGGGCACGATGCGCGCATCGGCGGCGAACGCGGAGACGACCTCCTCAGGCACCACCACGGTCGCCTGCGGCAGCACACGCAGGATCGAATCAACGCTGAGGAATGCCGCGGCGACACTGTGGGCGGATTCCAGGAGAACCACCACGTCGGCCACCCTCCCGCGAACGGCGAGGCCACTGGAGCCGGGCACCGCTATCCGGTCGGCCAGAGCCAGGGTCTCTCGGTTTTTCGCCGCCGCCCTTGCGCTGTTCCCACTGTCGCGGCCGGCCCAGTCCGGCCCGTTGTGCCAGGCGACCGCGCTGGGAACGTGGGCGAAGACCGCGCCGGCCAGCCATGCCCGGTTGGCCCAGTCCCAGTCCTCCCCGCCGTATTCAGCGAAGGTCTCGTCGAACCCACCGAGCTCGTCGAAGAAAGATCGACTGCAGGCCAGCACCGCGCCGATGAGGTACCGGTAGGAGCGGCTGTCGGCCTCCAGCAGGTTGCCGCTGCGCTCGTAGGCTTCGTCCAGCCAGGCCGGGGCAGGAAGCGCCAGCGCTTCGGCATCCACGATGCCGGGCTTGTCGCTTCGGGAGAAGTCGGCGTGCCGGCGGCGCCCGACGGTCACCGCGTCCGCGGCGAGCGCTGGCAGGCGCGTCAAGTTGCGCACGTAATCCGGTTCCGGCGAGGTGTCGGCGTCGAGAAAACAGAGCAACTCCCCGACGGAGTGGGCGACCCCGAGATTGCGGGCCGCCGAGAGCCGGAAGCCGAGATCCTCCTGCTGCACCAGCAGGACACCGGCCGGAACCGTTGGGGTGACGGCGGACCCGTCATCCACCACCACCACCTGCAGGCGGTCCCGTGGATAGTCCTGCTGCAGCAACGCGAGTAGCGTGCGGTCGAGTTCGAGCTGCTGGTTGTAGTGCACCACAATCACCGACACCGTGGGTGCCTCGCTCGGCCACTGCCCGTCAAGCAGGTCCCAGCGGTTGCCGGGAATGCCGGCGCCGTTCAGCCCTGCACCGTTCACCATGCGAGGGTGCCCCACCAGCGCAGGTACCTTTCTGCGACCTCGGGGGTGTTGGGGCCGGTGCTGGCATTGGCGTCGAGCCACGTCGAGGCGGGGTCCGCCAGCGCGGTCGCGATCGATTCGGCGAGGGTGGATGTGTCATACAGGGTGACGGTGCCGGGCCGCAGCGTCGACATCTCGCGGGAGTAGCGGGTGTTGGGTACCAGCGGGCGGCGGCCGGCGGAGATCCAGGTCGCCAGCGAACCGGACGCTGAGACGTGCTGGTGGGCGGCGAGGGGAACCCCGGCGCGGCGGCAGCGTTCCACCAGTTCTGCGTCATCGAGGAACCCCGTTGCGCTGAAGAGCACGCCCCGCGATTCGGCATAGTTGTGCAGGTCGACGAGGTCGCCCTCGTGGCCGGGCGACGCCCTGCCGAGGGCAACAACGGCGGGCCGCTGCCCGGTGATCACCGCCACGGCGTCGAGGGCGTCGCTGTGCCCCTTGCCGGGATAAACGAATCCGACCAGCGCGACGGCGCCGTCGAGTTGCCCGGCCGGCCCGTGCGTGTCTGACGAGTTGTGCCCATCGTGGATGTCCACGGGAAGGGGGATGACTTCGACCGTCACGGTTTCGCTGACGTATTCGGCGAGCAACTGGGCCTCGTGTTCGCTGTTGCAGGCCACCCCGGTGGACGCCGCCACCACCCGGGCGTAACAGTCGATGCGCCTGGCGAGATTTCTAGCGCCGTCGGAGGCCTGCGGCAGGTCGTGCAGGGTGACGGACACGGAGGTGACCCCGGCGAGGCGGGTGAACGTGTCGGCGGCGTCCTCCGGGCTGCTCCCCCACATCCGATCGGTGAAGTGGACGTGCACCCGGGCGGGAGGATCAGCCAGGCATTCTGCGAGGCTCAGCTGGACGGTCACGCCGGTCGCCCGGTCAACCGCGTCGGCTACCTGCCTGGCGTAGCGGGCGACACCGTGCTGGGGGTCGCCGAGTTGCACCTGCGCCGGCGGGGCGCTCGCGGCCGTCACGGCAGCAGCCCCAGCACGTCGAGCGCGGCCCGGTGCCTGGTGATGCCGGCCTCAACCACCTCGGGGTTGTCCGCGTACCACCGCAGATGTGCGTCCCGCACCTCGGCCGTCGACACCGTGCTCTCACCGACTAGCCACTCGCCGACGGCTGCGGTGTCCAGGTTGTACGCGTCCACGACGGCCTGCTCCCGGGGAGCGTGGATCGAGTTGAGCAGCTCGCGACCGGGATCAACAGAGTGGTCTCCAAGATCGAGCATCCCGCGCAGCCGCGCCGCAATTGCGCTCCAGACGGCGTTGCCAGGATGGTTGATAGTGCGCATCAGGCTGAACGTGGGTGCCTCGAACAGGTCGGACACGGTCACGGTGGTTGCACCCTGCTCCCGCTTGCGCAGCTCATTGACCGACATGTCCCCGATCCTACGGACGATCTCGCGGGTGAGTGTCGGCTGGCTTCGGGTGACGCCGGCCAGGCGGTCGGCGGCCTCGGCCACGATCCGCAGGTCGTGGTACGGCACCACCGGGGGCACCAGTGACAGGTCACTCGGGGGTCGGATGATGGCCTGGGTCGGATAGAGCCCGGCGAAGCGCACCACCGGCACCAGCGCGGTGCGGCCGGTGGGATGCAGGCGGGCCGCCAGCTCACTGCTGCCGAGCGGCAGGCCATGGTAGCCGTCGCGGATGGGCTGGGAGATGAGGGTGGTCACCCGGGGAAGCAGCCGCTCGAGGTGGGGCATGTCCTCCGCCGTGATTTCGTGCACCGGCGGGATACGCACGGTGAAGAAATCGGGCCCGTGGAGCATGATCCTGAGGCTCTCTGCCTGACAGTTTCCTACAACAATGCCGAGATTTCCCGATGGGGTTTCTGACAGCCCGTAGAAATGTGCAAAATGAATCATACGACCGGTTGCTGGGGATGATGTGCCGGTCATATCCACCTTTCTTTCTTCATACAATAAACCTGACGCGGCCCAGGGGCAGAGCACGCTTCGCAAACTAGACGGAGGGCACCTGCCATGGCTACAGAGCGTCCAGCCGCAATCCGGGTCGCCTCGATTCCCGCAGGCCACCCCTACATTCGTCATCTGCTTCCGGTGAATGATTCCGCAACCGCGGGTGATTCCGCGAGCGTTGTGTACCTCGCCGACCCGCTGCCCGACCCCGCAGAACCCGCGCGCTGGTGGCCGCCGGTGATGCTCGATGCCGCGTGGGTTCGTGCGAACGCGGACCGCTTCGACGTTATGCACCTGCATTTTGGGGCAGAGTCCTACTCGATCGCCCACCTGCGTGAACTCCTCGACGCGCTCGAGGAGGTGCGCCGCCCGTTCGTCTACACCGTGCACGACCTGGCCAACCCGCAGCTGGCCGACCAGGCAGCGCACGAGGCCCAGCTGGATCTTCTGGTGCCCCGCGCCGCGGCCGTGATCACCCTCACCGAGGGCGCCGCCGCCGAGATCAACACCCGCTGGAACCGGCGGGCCACGGTGATCGGCCACCCCCACCTGTTGCCCCTTGACGCCGACTTTCCCGAGGTGGCAGAGATCACCGCCGGGTCGCCCCGGGTGGTTGGAATGCACCTGCGCGACCTTCGCCCGAACATCGACGCCGTGCGAGCGACAGCGACCCTGCTGGCTGCCGTCACCCTGCTGCGCACCGCCGGCAGCAATGTCATCGCCCGCATCGACGTCAACGCCTCCGTGAGAGACACCGCCGTGCGTGACCGGGTGCGCGAGCTGTGTGCCGCTGATCCGAGCGCGCAGCTGGTGGAACACCCGCGCTACAGCGATGACGAACTCGCCGACTCCCTCGCCGCCCTCGACGTTGCCGTTCTGCCCTACCTGCACGGCACCCATTCCGGCTGGGTGGAGCTGTGCTTCGACCTCGCGGTCAACGTGGTGGGCCCCCGCGTCGGTTACGCCGCCGAGCAGCACACCGACCCCGGATTCTTCACCCCGTTCGACGCGGGCGACGCCCCGTCCCTCGCGCGCGCGCTCGCGCACGCGCTCGAGCTGGCAAACGACGGAGCACCCGGGCAGGCTCCCCTGGTGTCCCCCGACCGCCGCAGCATACAAATTTCCCGACGTGCCGGGCGCATCACCCAGCGCAACGCGATCGCCGCTGCCCACCTGGCCGTGTACCGGGCGGTACGCGAGGCCACCCCGCCGGCGCTGCGCATCGCGGTAATTGCCCCACTGCGTTACCCCATCGCGGAGCCGCACGCCGGTGGCCTGGAATCGTCCGTCTGGAACCAGGTGCTGTCGCTGCGCCAGCGCGGCCATGAGGTGGTGCTCTGCGCCCCGGACGGCTCCGACTTCCTCGACACGAGCCCGGAACAGTTTGTGCTCCCGTCCCTGGCCTGGCAGCCAGGAGAGTATGCCACAGACAGCAGTTACCCGGCCGGTTACCTCGACCACGCGCTACCCGCCCTCGAACGCGCCCTCGCCTTCATCTCCGACTCCCCCGGACGCTTCGACATCGTGGACAACCACTCCCTGAACGGTGAGCCACTGGCCTGGGCGGACCGGGTCGGGGTTCCGATGATCTCGACCCTGCACACCCCCACCCTCCCGGCACTGCTTGACGCCCACGACCTCACCTCCAGCCCACGCAGCCACTTCCTGGCCGTGAGCGAGCACACCGCCTCGGAGTGGGCCGCCGAGGGAATCCACTCCACCGTCCTGCCCAATGCCATCAACACCGACCGCTGGAGTTATGGTCCCGGCGGCGACGACCTCGTCTGGTTCGGACGCATCGTCCCGGAAAAGGGCGCCCACCTCGCCCTCGAAGCGGCACGCCTCGCGGGGATGCGCATCGTGCTGGCCGGCCGCGTCGGCGACGCCAGCTACTTCGCCGAGGAAATTGAACCGCTGCTCGGCCCCACCGCCGAGTACATCGGCCCGCTCGACCAGTCCGAACTGACCGCACTCGTCGGACGCAGCGCCTGCGCGCTCGTCACCCCGGTCTGGGAAGAACCCTTCGGGCTGGTCATCGCCGAGGCCATGGCCACCGGCACCCCCGTCGCCGCGTTCAACTCCGGTGGGGTCGCCGAGGTCGTCGGCTCCTCCCCCGGCACCGCCCTGGTCGCCCCGGGGGACGCCGCGGCACTCGCCGCCGCGGTGCTCGGGCTGGTCGCCGCGACCGGCGCCGACCCCACGCTGCGCGAGCGTATCCGCGCCTCCGCGGTGGAACGGTTCTCCCTGGGCACCCGTGCCCGCAACCTCGAGACCATCTACCGCACCCTCATCGCCAACGCCACATCCACCAGCACCGCCACCGGCACATCCACCAGCCCCTCAGCCAGCACAGCGGACTCCCGCCGGTGAGGCCGCTCGTCGGTTGGTACATCCACCATCACGGCGCCGGCCACCTCACCCGGTTCCTCGCCGTGCGCCCGCACCTGGACGCCGACGTTGTGGTGTTCAGCTCGATGGCCGAGCCGAGCAGCCTGCCGGCATCCACCACGTGGGTTTCGCTCCCCCGCGACGACGAGCCGACGGAGCAGCCGGACGGCACACTGCTGCACCCCCGCGACGCCTCCCCCACGATGCGCGGCCTGCTGCACTGGGCGCCTCTTCGCCACCCCGGCCACACCAACCGGCTCGCCCAGATCGCCACCCACATCGGCGCCCACACGTTCGCCGCGTTTGTGGTGGATGTCTCCGCCGAGGTCGCTGTGCTTGTAAGACTGCTCGGTGTTCCGCCCATCCTGATGGCGCAGCCCGGGGAACGCACAGACGAGCCCCATCGCCTCGCCTACACGGCGGCCGAGCTCGTCATCGCCCCGTGGCCGGAGGGCGCGCATTCCTCCCGCGAGCTGAGGCAGCTCGCCGACCGGGTGACCTACGTCGGCGGCATCAGCCGGTTCGAAGGCCGGGCGACGCCCACAGCGGACCGCAGTGGTGTCCTGTTCCTCGGCGGTGGCGGGGCCGTGGATACGGCGAGGATCAGCGCGTCGCTCGACGACGCCGCCCTGGCCGTGCCGAACACCCCGTGGACGGCGCTCGGCATCAGCGGCACCGACCACTTCGACGGCACCCCGTGGACCGCTGACCCGTGGCCGCAGCTCACCGCCGCGGAGATCGTGGTGTCCTGGGCCGGCCAGAACAGCATCGCCGACCTCGCCGCCGCCGGGGCACGCGCCGTGATCATCCCGCAGTCCCGCCCGTTCCAGGAACAGGTCGCCACCGGCCGCACCCTGTCCAGGATCGGACTGGCGACCGTGCTCACCAGCTGGCCGGCGGCCTCGGAATGGCCATCGGTGATCGAACGTGCCCGCGGCCTGACACCGCGGTGGGGCCAGTGGGAGGTCGATGGCGCGGCCGCGCGGGCGGCCGCCGCGATAGAGGAGGTAGCCCGGTGACCGCACAAACCACGCGGCCACGCACCGCCGTAATCTCGCTGTGCTCAACCGCACGGCTGCCGCACCTGCTGAACCAGGTGAACAGCGTCCGCCGCATCGATGCTGAGCTGCCTTACGTGGTGGTGTGGCTCGACGACAACCCCTCGCCACAGCTCGACGGTGTGCACGTTGTGCGGGTGCCACCCACCTCCTCCGGCTGGCAGCTGGCGCGCGGCCGCAACGTGGGCGCCAACGCCGCGATCGACCTCGGCGCCGAGCAGCTCGTCTTCCTGGATGCCGACTGCGTGGCCGGGCCGGAACTGCTGGCCCGTTACAACGATGCCGCGATTGCCCACCCCGGATCGATCCTCTGTGGGCCGGTGACCTACCTGCCCGAGGACACCCCGGCGGGCAGCATCGTCGACTTCGAGGCCGTCACCCGGCCACACGCCGCCCGTCCAGCACCACCGGCCGGCGCGACCGAGGTGGCGGACGCAGACCAGTACCCGCTGTTCTGGTCGCTGTCGTTCGCCCTGTCCGCCGACACCTGGCGACGGCTCGGCGGGTTCCACGAGGAGTACCTGGGTTACGGTGGCGAGGACACCGACTTCGCCTTCTCGGCCCGGCAGCTCAACATCCCCCTGGTATGGGTGGGCGGTGCCCACGCCTATCACCAGTACCACCCGACCAGCTCGCCACCGTGGCAGCACCTCGACGACATCCTGCGCAATGGTGCGCTGTTCGCCGGCCGCTGGGGGCAGTGGCCGATGCTCGGCTGGCTGCAGGCGTTCGAGGCGGCGGGCGCCGTCACCCAGAGCGGCGACGGCTGGGTGCGCACTGCCACCTCCGACGCGGCGCTCTAACCAGCCAGCGCACAAAAAAGACCCAGCCGGTCACCCGGCTGGGTCAATTTGTGTGGTGCTGGTGTGTGTTGCTGGTTAGACGATCGCGGCGCGCAGCTCTGCGGCGGCGGCGGCGGGGTCAGCGGCGCTGTAGATGGCGCCACCGGCAACGGCGACGGCCGCGCCCGACTTCTGCACGTCCGCGATGGTGGCGATCTTGACACCACCGGCGACGGAGAACATAACACCGGACTCGGTGCCGGCGGTCAACAGCGTGCCGAAAGTGAAGCCTTCTTCAACCTGCTCGTCGAGACCGGCGTGCATCTCGACGAACTCGGCGCCGAGTGCGATAACTTCCTTGGCACGGGCGGCCTTGTCGGAGACACCGATCAGGTCAACAACGATTCCCTTGCCGTGGGCCTTGGCGGCCTTGACGGCTCCGGCGATGGTGCTGTCACCGGCGGTGCCGAGGACGGTGACGAGGTCGGCGCCTGCCTTGAACGCGATGTCGGCTTCGAGCTCGCCGGCGTCCATGGTCTTGAGGTCGGCGAAAACGATCTTGTCGGGGTGCGCGTTTTTGATCGCGGTGACGGCGCGGAGGCCCTCTGCCTTGATCAGGGGGGTGCCGAGCTCGATGATGTCGACGTACTGGGCGACCTTGCCGGCCAGGGCGAGGGCGTCTTCGGTGGTCAGTACGTCCATGGCTACCTGGAGCTTCATGATTTCTGCTTTCTTTTGGGGTGTGGTGACGAGGAGATGAGAGAAGGAGTTGAGGGGGATGCCGGCTGACTCACTCGATGTTCGAGTGGCGGGGCCAGAGGTCGTCGGCGCTTTGGCCCGACCGCTTCCAGAGGCTGTGAAACAGGGCGTCGCCGATGAGGACAACGGCCTGTTCGAACAGTCCGCCGGCGTACTGCTGCGAGACGGTGCTGTCGCGTTCCAGTTTTTTGGCCGCTGGAACCACAATCGTGTGGGTCGCGAGGCGACCGAGGGTCGAGTCGGGGTCGGTGGTGATGGCGACGATCACACCGCCCACCTCCACGGTCTTCTCGGCGGCGCTGACGATGCTCGACGTGGTGCCGGATCCGCTCGCGACGAGGAGCAGGTCGCCTTCCCCGATGGCCGGGGTGGTGGCGTCTCCCACGATGTGGGCTTCGAGCCCCAGGTGCATCAGCCGCATGGCCGTCATTCTGAGGGCGAGGCCGGACCTGCCGGCACCGAGGACAAAAACGCGGCGTGCTCCGGAGATCTCCTGGGCGGATGCCTCGAGGGCCTCTGCGCTCACATCGGAAACCGCTGCAGCGGCGATGGTGAGCTCGGTGGTCATCATCGTCAGGGCGTCGGTGACGGTCGCGGCAGTGTCGGCGGAGTGGGCGGAGTCGGCGGAGTCGGCGGTATCGGTGGAAACGGCGGTGGGCATACCTCTATGTTCCCCGCCCGTCCCGTCGGGTGGTGCCCACCCAATGGACGGGATTGCCTACCCGAACGGATGGGACGACAGCGAAAGAGTAGCGTGGGGGCATGACCTCTGCGGTGCTTTCCCCCTCAAACGAACTACTGTCCGCCGTTCGACGGGTGATGTCGCAGCCGCTGCTCGGAATCGCCGAGGCCCTGTCGGAGCTGCTACGCCCCCTCATCCCCCACACCGCCCTTGTCATCTTCACCGAGGACTGCACGGGCCGCCCGCAGAAGAAGGCCGGGCTGGCCGAGATCATCGACAACGTCACGATCGCCGAGCTCGACGTGATCCGCGGCACCGCCGCCGGCCGGGAATCGGTCGAGCTCGATGACACCGTGATCGGGGGCAGCCGCCGCCGCACCCTCGTCTGGTCGGCTGACACCACCGCGATCCTGGTGCTGGTGGATGTCGACGCCGGCGCCTCTCCCGCCGGGGTGCTCGCCGATGTCGCCGCGATCTGGCAGCTCATCGCCCTGTCCATCCGGCAGCAGGTGGTGACAGCGTCACCGTCATACCTGGCGGAGTCCCGGGCCCTGTCCAGCGACCGCGCGAGCCTCGTCGCCGACCTCACCGACACCCACGCCACCGACCTCGAGTCCATCCTGGTGACCCTGCGTTCGCAAAAACACGGTGACGCCGCCGCCCGGCAGGGTGCGGTCGAACTCGCCTCGGCCGCGATGGTGCGCCTGCGGGCGGTGTCGGACCGGCACCGGGCGCTGGCAGAGGAGCCCGTCCACAGCGCATTCGAACGCCTCCGCGACGACCTCGCACCGCTCGTGCGCTACGGCGACCTCGCGGTGGAATTCATCGCACCGCCTGCAGCAGGGCGGCCCCTGCCCGGCGAGGTCGCGCACGCGGCTCGTGCGATTGTGCGCGGCGCCGTGCTCGCCCTCGTTGACAACGCGGAAGTCAACCGGGTGCGCATCCAGTGGGACTGCGACGGCGCCAACCTGCTGATCGCCATCCGTGACAACGGCGCCGGCGACCTGCACACCGACCTTCCGGCGCTCAAGCAATTGTCCGCGCGGGTCGCCGTGCTCGACGGCAGCTTTGTGGTCGACTCCACCGACGGCTGGGGGTCCGAGATGCACATCGTCCTGCCGCTCGACGTCGCACCGCCGGCGGTGAACATTTCCGACGCCGGTGGCCTCACTCCGAGGGAAAAGGATGTCCTCGCCCACGTCGCGGAGGGCCGGCGAAACCGGATAATCGCGGGCGAGCTGTCGATCAGCGAGAACACGGTCAAATTCCACGTCGCCAACATTCTGCACAAAATGGGCGTCACCTCCCGCGCCGAGCTGGTGGCGCTGGTGCGCAGCCAACCCGCCGGCGACTGACCGGTGCCTCCCCGGCCCTGGCGTCAGGCAACAGCGTCGGGCAACGGAGTCAGGCGACGGTGACGGCCAGGTCCCGGTGCAGGAAGGTGCCGATGATGGTGGCCGCCTCGGTGCGGGCAACGTCGATCTGCGCGCTGGTCAGGCCGAGCACCCGCAGGCAGGAGGCCGCGATGGTCTCGTCGTCGCTGATCACCGGGCTGGCCACCGGGCTGGTCACCGTGCCGATCACCGTGCTGCCGCCGGCACCGGTGTCCGCGCCGTCATTGCGGCGCAGCTGGATCACTATCTCCGCCAGCTGGATGAGGACAACCCCGATGCGCTCCTGGCCGAGGGCTGCGATGACGTCCGGGTGGGCGCAGGCCGCCCCGAGGCGCCCGTAGATGGCACGCAGCTGCACCCGCTGGTCGCGGAACGCCTTGTAGCGGGGATCCTGGATCTCGGGCAGCAGGTACAGGGTGCCGATGTTGTGCGGGGTCCGGCGCAGGGTTCCCGCGTCGATGCTGGCGAGGGCGAAGAGCGCGCCCGCCGGGGTCACCTCACCAGGCACCTGCGCCTCGATGCTCTCCACGAACTCGATGCTGGGACGCACCGATGAGCTGAGCAGCTCGGCGAGGATCTCGTCCTTGCCGGCGAAGTGGTAGTACAGCGACTGCTGGCGGATACCCACCCGGTCCGCGATCGCACGGGTGGAGGTGCCTGAGAATCCCGCCTCGGAGAACAGGGCGGCAGCGGCGTCAAGAATCTGCTCCCGCCCGGACAGCGCCGACGCGGCGCTGCTGGTGCTGTCGGCGCTGGCGCGCGGCCGACCCGCCCTTCCGGTGGTTGATGCGGTGGAACTCATAACCCCCATGCTCCCACTACCGTGTTGGTCTCGTGCTGCGCTGGTTTCGTTGCTCGCTGGTCTCAGTGCTGGCTGGCCCGCCACGCGAGCCAGCCACCGTGCTCGCTGATGTTCTCGGCGCCGTCCGTGGCAACGGCCTCGCAGAGGAACCCGGCGACACGGCGCCCGTCGGCCAGCGACACCTGCCCGATGGTCATCGGCTGGGGCAGCGCGGCGACGAAAGTGCCGAAACCGGCCGCGGGCAGGGTCCAGATCTCCCCCGTGATGGCTGTCCCGGCCTCGGCGACCCGCAGCAGTCCCGGCTTCGGCGGGGTGGTTGCCAGGCCGAACATGGCGTAGTCGGCGCTGGTGTCGACGGTCTCCGAGTATGAACCACCGGCGGAGACGAGCTGCCAGTTCAGCGGCTGGCCGTTCAGGTGCGCCCCGACCACAAGGATGTCGATCGTGGGCTCGAGCAGCTTCTCGGCGAGCTGGGCGACGGCGAGGTCGTGGAAGGCCGGCGCGGTGAACATCACACCGAACGGCAGCCCCGCAACGGTGCCGGCCGGCACGACGATGGAGGTCATGTCGAAAAGGTTGGCGAAGTTGGTGAACCGGCCAAGGCGACTGTTTCCCCCGATCGGGTCGACGGCGAGCTCGTCGAGGGTCGGATGCCAGGTGGTGGTGGGGGTCAGCAGGGCGTCGCAGCCGGCCAGCAACCGGCGCGAGTCGGCCGCGAGGCGCTCGAGTTTCTCCTGGTCGTGGAACAGCTCGACGGCGGTGCGGCTCGCACCCCCGAGCACGATGCTGGCGACGGACGGGTCGAGGTCGGTGCCGATCAGGTCGCGGTGCGCATCGATGTGGGCGCCGACCGCGGCGTAGCGTTCGGCGACGAAGGCACCGTTGTAGAGCATCTGCGATGCCTCAAGCAGCGGGGCGATGTCGACCTCGACGATCTCGACGCCTGACCGGCGCAAGCGGGAGACGGTCGACTGGAAGGCCTCGGCCCAGCCATCGGCCATCTGCTCGAGGTGCGTGGCGGTGGGGACCGCCACGCGTGGTCGCGCGGGAAGCGCCGTGTCGCCGTGCGCGGCCCTCTCGGCGTCACTGCGGGCGAGGGTGTCGATGCCATCGTCGCCGGCGAGCAACCCGGCGGTGCGCCGGGCGAGCCCGATCTCACGGGCGAAAACGGTGACGCAGTCGAGGCTGCGGCAGGCCGGAACCACACCGGTCGCGGGGATACGACCGCGGGTGAGTTTCACCCCGATGATGCTGTTAAGCGCGGCGGGCACCCGGCCGGAGCCCGCGGTGTCCGTGCCAAGGGAGACGTCGACGATGCCGAGCGCCACCGCGACGGCGGAGCCGGAGCTGGAACCGCCGGAGATGTGGGCGGGGTTCCAGGCGTTGCGCACGGCACCGTATGGGCTGCGCGCACCAACGAGCCCGGTCGCGAACTGGTCGAGGTTGGTTTTCCCAAGCACAATCGCGCCAGCCTCGCGCAGGCGGCGGACGGCGGTCGCGTCGACGTCCGGTCGGTAGGAGAAGCTGGGGGCCGCCGCCGTGGTGTTGAACCCTTCTGCGTCAATGTTGTCCTTAATTCCGGCGATCACCCCCGCCAGTGGCAGCGTCTCGCCGGCGGCGACGCGGGCGTCGATGGCTGTCGCCTCGGCGATGGCATCATTCTCCTCGCGCAGGCTGATCCAGATCTCCGGGCGGTCAACTGCGCGGATCCGGTCGTAGGCGGCGCGAACACGGGCGACCGCTGTGGGGAACGTCATCTGTTATCTCCGATTATCGAAAGCAGGATCTGGCCGGGGGCGACCTGGTCGCCCGGGCGGGTGTAAATCTCGGCGACGACACCGGCCGTGGGAGCGATCACCGCTGATTCCATCTTCATGGCCTCAAGAGCCAGCAGCTTCTCGCCGGCGGCGACACGTTGGCCGGGGACAACATTCAGCTGCCAGACGGTCGAGATGAACGGGGCGGACACCGCGAGGGCCCCGGCGGGCAGGACCACCTCATCGGCGGCGGCAGCCGCGGCCACGTCCGGTCGCACGTCGAATTCGCCCGAGGCGTGCCAGCGATCCTTCTCCTCCGCGAACGCCCGCGCCTGAACGGAGCGGAAGTCGGCGATCGAGCCGGCGTTGTCTGCAAGAAAACGCTGGTAGTCGGCGATGGCGAAACTGCCCTCGACGGTCTCGAAGTTGCCGCGGCCTGCGTCGGTTTCCGCCCGCAGCTCGAGCAGTTCCTCCGCCCCGACCGGGTACCACTCGATGCGGTCGAAGAAACGCAGCGCCCAGGGGTTGTCCGCGAACAGGCCGCCACGGCGGAAGCGGTTCCACACCTGCACGGTGCGGCCGACGAACTGGTAACCGCCCGGCCCCTCCATGCCATAGATGCAGAGGTAGGCGCCGCCGATGCCGACCGAGTTTTCCGCCGTCCAGGTGCGGGCCGGGTTGTATTTGGTGGTGACAAGCCGGTGGCGTGGGTCGAGCGGGGTGGCGACGGGGGCGCCGAGGTAAACATCCCCCAGCCCCAGCACAAGGTAGGTGGCGTCGAACACGGTTTTGAGGACGTCGTCGACCGAGTCGAGGCCGTTGATGCGGCGGATGAAGTCGATGTTCGACGGGGTCCACGGGGCGTCGCTGCGCACCCCGTTCATGTAACGCTCGATGGCGAGGTGGGTGGCTGGGTCGTCCCAGGACAGGGGCAGCCGCACCGTGCGGGACGGCACCACCAGCTCGTTGGTGGCGGGAATCTCCGCTTCCAGCTCGCGCAGCAGCCCGGCCAGCCTGGTGGCCTTCAGCTGCGACGAGTCGGTGTGGATCTGCAGCGACCTGATGCCGGGGGTGAGCTCGATAACGCCTTTCGGGGCCTCCTCCTTCAGCTTCGACATCAGGGCGTGCACCCGCATCCGCAGGCCGAGGTCGAGGGTGAGGTCGCCGTATTCGACCAGCAGGTTGTCGTCGCCATCACGCCGGTAGGTGACGGACGGGCGGTCGTCGTTCTCGGCCAGTCGGCTGATCACACCATCGTCTCCGTCACCGCCGCTGCCCGGCACGGTGAGCGAGGCGCGGTGGTGGATGAGTTCAGCAGCCTCCGCCTCGCGCACGGGAACGAAGCGGATGGTGTCACCGGGGCGCAGCTGGCCGAGTTTCCAGAGCTCGCCGCTGCCGACCACGGCGGGGCAGACGAAGCCGCCGAGGCTGGGGCCGTCCGGGCCGAGGATGATCGGGGTGTCCCCGGTGAAGTCGATGGCACCGACCGCATAAGGGTTGTCGTGGATGTTCGACGGGTGCAGGCCCGCCTCGCCCCCGTCGCTGCGCGCCCACTCCGGGCGGGGGCCGTTCAGGCGCACGCCGGTGCGGGCGGAGTTGTAGTGCACCTCGTAGTCGGTGCTGTAGAACACGTCCATGTCGGCGCGGGTGAAGAACTCGGGGGCGCCGTGGGGGCCCTCGGTGACGCCGATCTGCCAGCTGTTGGTGAGGGCGGGTCGGCGGTCGGCCGGGGTGGGCCCGCCGGGTGTGCCAAGGCGGCCGCCGGCGGCGAAGGCGGGGTGGGGGATGTCCGAATCCGGCGACCCGAGCCGCAGCACGTCGCCGGGCAGCAGGGCGCGGCCGGCGTGGCCGCCGAACTTGCCGAGGGTGAAGGTGGAGGCGCTGCCGAGGTAGAGGGGAACGTCGAAGCCGCCGCGCACGGCGAGGTAGGAGCGCTGCCCCGGGCCGTGCAGGGTGCCGATGGTGAGTACCGCCCCGGCGGCGATGCTGAACGGTTCCCACATCGGCACGGCGTCACCGTCCACCGTCGCGGCCACGGGGGCGCCGGTGATGGCGACGAGGGCGGCCGCGCTGAAGCGCAGCGTGGGGCCGGTTGCGGTGATCTCCAGGCCCGGTGCACCCTCGGGGTTGCCAACGGCGATATTCGCCTCGGTCAGCGACACGGCGTCCATGGGGCCGCTCGGCGGAACACCGACCTGCCAGTAACCGATGCGGCCGGGGATGTCCTGCACGGTGGTCATCGCCCCGGCGTCGATGACATCGATGCGTGGGTCTGGGTCGGTGGTGACGTCGAGGGTGGAGGTGGAGTGGGTGCTGGCACGCAGGCTGGTGTCGTCAGTGAGGAACCGCAGCAGCCCCAGGTTGGTGACGACCCCGTCAACGCGGCTGGAGTCGAGCCCCTCGCCCAGCAGGTCGAGGGCGGCGTCGCGGGTGGGGGCGGACGCGATCACCTTGGCGAGCATCGGGTCGTAGTACGGGGAGACTTCCAGGCCCGTTTCGATCCAACCGTCGACGCGGATGCCGCCGAGAGCGGGGCCGCCGAAGCCGGGGAACACGGCCTGGGTGACGAGGCCAGAGCTGGGCAGGCCGTTTTTGGCGGGGTCCTCGGCGTAGACGCGCGCCTCGAAAGCGTGTCCGGTCGGTTCGAACCGCTCCTCGAACACGGATGTGTTGATGCCATCCGCGCCGTCGCGGGCGAGGGCGAGCATCATCGCGACGAGGTCAACACCGTAGACCTCCTCGGTGACGGGGTGTTCGACCTGCAGGCGGGTGTTGACCTCGAGGAAGGAGGCTTCCTCGCGGATGGGGTCGTAGACGAACTCGACGGTGCCGGCGGAGCGGTAGTTCACCGAGGCGGCCAGCGCCCGCGCGGAGTCGTGCAGCTGCTGGCGGACGGTGTCGGGCAGCGCGGGGGCCGGGGCCTCCTCGATAACCTTCTGGTTGCGGCGTTGCAGCGAGCAGTCGCGGTCGCCGATCACGGCGACGCGGCCGTCGCCGGCGCCGAACAGCTGAACCTCGACGTGCCGGGCGGGGCGAACCAGGCGTTCGAGGAACACCCCGGCCGAGCCGAAGTTCTTCTCCCCGAGGCGGGCGACCCGCTCGAACGCTTCGCGTACCTCCTCGATGGTGGCGCAGGCCTGCATTCCGATGCCACCACCACCACCGGTGGCCTTGAGCATCACGGGCAGGCCGATGCATTCGGCCTCCGAGACGGCTTCGTCGGCCGAGGCGAGCAGCCCGGTGCCGGCGAGCATCGGCACCCCGGCGAGCGCGGCGAGCGCCCTGGCGGTGTGCTTCTCGCCGAAGGAGGCAATCTGCTCGACGGTGGGCCCGATGAAGCTGATGCCCTCCGCCTCAATGCGGCGGGCGAATTCGAGATTCTCCGACAGGAAGCCGTAGCCAGGGTGGATGGCGCCGACGCCGTACTGGCGGGAGACGTCGAGGATCGTGTCGATGTCGAGATAGGACTCCCGGGCGGGCGCTGGTCCGAGCCGCACGGCCTCGTCGGCCTCCCGCACGTGCGGGGCGGCGCGGTCGGCGTCGGAGTACACCGCGATGGTGCGCAACCCCATGGTGCGGGCGGAGCGGATGATGCGGCGGGCGATCTCGCCGCGGTTGGCGATGAGCAGGGTGTCGAAAGCGGGGGTCACGCGGTGGCCGTCCCGTCGGCCTCGGTGATGATCGCGCGCAGCGGAGTGCAGTTGAAGTCGTTGCAGGGGTTGTTCATCTGCGGGCAGTTGGAGATCAGCACAAGCACGTCCATATCGGCGCGGATGGCGACGCGTTTTCCGGGGCCGGAGATGCCGTCGACGATGCCGAGGGCGCCGTCCTGCTCAACGGGAACGTTCATAAACCAGTTGATGTTGGAGACCAGGTCGCGGGCGCCGAGGCCGTGCCGGGCGGCCTCGGCGAGGAAGTTCTCGCGGCAGCCGTGCTGGTGTTCCGTGTGGAAGCCGTAGCGCAGGGTGTTGGATTCCTTCGAGCAGGCGCCGCCGATGGTGTCCTGGCGGTCGATCTCATTGCCAACGACGGTCATCAGGGCCCTGCCGGTGTTGGAGCGCAGCACCGATCCGTCACGCAGGTAGGCGTTGCCCTGCCAGGCGAGGGTGTCCGGCACGGAGTAGCGCTCGTCGGTGTCGTCGGCGTTGTAGACGAGGAAGTCGGCGGACTGATTACCCCCGACGTCGACGATGGTGAGCACCTGCCCGGCGCGTAGGCGCGCTGACCAGGGCGCAAGGGGCGCGATGGTGTCGTCCTGCACGATGACGCCGCCGGCAAGCGGGCCAGAGAGGTCAAGCACGGTGCCCGGCGCGAAGATGGCACCAACGGGAATGGTGCTCTCCACGCTGCGGGTCGCGGTGGTATGGGTGGTGGTCGTCATCTCGCTGTTGATGCTCACAGTCCTCGTGCCTCCGCGTAGTCGATCGAGTTGAGATAGGCCCGGTTGGTTTCGGGGGTGACGGTGAAACGTTCGTCGTCCGGCCCGGTCGGCTGCCCGCGCCACGCATGAATCCGCAGCGGCCCCACGAGGTAGTCGTCGGCGGGGTCGAGCGGGTGGGGCACGTTGACCACAAGGATCAGCATCGGCAGTTCCGCAACGATGTCGACGTGGGTGCCGGCGCCAGCGCTTCCGGTGAAGGTGAGGGCGCCGTCCTCTTCAACGTGCACACCCTGGAAAAAGGAGATGCTCGGCGGCAGGTCGCGGCCGGTGAGCCCGTGCTTCGAGGCGGCGAGCAGAAAGCGTGAGCGTCCGGACGGGGTGGGTCCCTGAGGGGCGGCGTCACCGAATTTGTGGATGTTGAAGGCGTCGGTGGAGGTGCCGCAGAAGGCATCGTGCTGCCCGGAGCTGTCGTCGACGATGGTGGCGAGCGCGCGGCCGTCGCCGGAGAGCAGCGGGTGGCCGGTGCCGAGGTAGGCCTGCCAGGGGATTTTGACGGTGTCGGCCACGTTCAGCCGTTCCCCCGTCGCGAGCGCGTTGAACAGCACGATGTTGGCGCAGGCGCGGCCGGTGGGGTCGTCGAAGCGGATCCGTGTTCCCCGCGCCACCACCCGGTGGCTGTAACCGCCGGGGGCGACCGTTTCCGCCCAGACCAGCGCGCCAGCGTCAACACCCTCAGGAATGAAGGGGGATGTCGACGCTGGCCGGTACGGCATGTAGTCGGCGGTCAGGCTGCCCTGGGCACGGGCGTCGGCCCGGGAGGCCAGCACACTGTCGGTCTGGTGGTT
>JAODAO010000196.1 GCA_025463465.1 Glaciihabitans sp.
GTGCCGTCAAGTGGGATATCGCCATCGGGATCGCGACGAAAATGCTCGAGAGCCGCATCGGGAAGATCGCCAAGTCCCCGTATCGCGCACTCGATCTGATCAAAGCTGCGAAGAACACGGATCGGGCGACCGTGTTCGCAGCCGAAGACGAAGCTCTGGCTGATCTCATCTCCGGCGACCAGTTCCGTGCCAGCATCTACGCCTTCAACCTGGTGCAGAAGCGCGCGAAACGTCCGGCCGGCGCCCCCGACAAGGCGCTCGCCCGTAAGGTCACCAAGGTTGGTGTTATTGGTGCCGGACTGATGGCACGACAGTTCGCCCTGCTGTTCGTCCGTCGGCTCAAGGTCCCCGTGGTCATCACCGACCTCGACCAGGGTCGGGTGGATGCCGGTGTGCAGGACATTCGCGACCAAATTTCCGCCCTGCAGGCGAAGGGTCGAATCTCCGCCGACGAATCCAACCGGCTGACCGCGCTGGTCTCCGGCACAACGGACAAGGCCGACTTCGCCGACTGTGACTGGGTCATCGAGGCTATCTTCGAGGAGCTTGGCGCCAAACAGGACGTGTTCGCCGAGGTGGAGAGATGCCTCTCCCCCGAGGCCATCCTCGCCACCAACACCTCGTCGCTGTCGGTGGAGCAGATCGGTGCGAGGCTCGCCAACCCGGAGCGGCTGGTCGGCTTCCACTTTTTCAACCCCGTCGCGGTAATGCCCCTGATCGAGGTGGTGCGCACACCACATACCAACGAGGCAACCCTGTCGACGGCCATGGTCACGGCCGCAACGCTGTTCAAAAACGCTGTTATCACGCGGGACACCCCGGGCTTTGTTGTCAACCGCATCCTCGCCAAGCTCCTCGGAGAAGCCATGCACGCGGTGGACACCGGCACACCGTTCGGGGTCGTTGACGCCTCGGTGGCGCCGTTCGGCCTGCCGATGGCGCCGTTCGAGTTGCTCGAACTGGTGGGGCTGAAGGTGGGGGCTCATGTCCTGGACACCCATCACGCGGCGTTCCCCGACCGCTTTTTCGAGAGTGACAACCTGCACAGGCTCGCCGAGCATGGCCAGATCTTCGAGCGGGATGGAAAAGGCAAGGTTAAGGGTTACGACAAAAAGGCGGTGTCGATCGTCAAGGGCGGCAGCTCGCCCCTCACGGGCGAGCAGCTGCTCCGACGGATCGAAGACGGCCTGGCAGATGAGATTCATCGGATGCTGGAAGAGCGTGTCGTCGAGGCCGCCGAGGACATCGACCTGTGCATGATTCTCGGTGCGGGCTGGCCGTTCCAGATGGGCGGGATCACCCCGTACCTGGACCGCGTCGGTGCGTCGGAACGGGTCTTCGGCTCCACCTTCCACACCCCACCATTGCGCGGGGTGGGCGGATCCAGCGGTAACTGAGTCACGAACAGGGCCACCGGTGTGCCGCGCGTTGTGGCCGCACATCGGTGGCCCGTGCTATTTACCGGGACGCGTCAGGCGCCCCTGGCCGTTCGCAGGGCGTGCAGGAACCATGGCAGGCAACACAGGGCCACCACAAACCGGCCGATGTTGAACGGTTCGCTCTGCGGAAGCAGAACGGAAGCGGACGCCACCAGGACACACACGGCGACCAGCGCGCCGAGGCGGAAGCTAGGACCCCGCCACACGGGGACAGCAGGAAGCACCCTCGCCTGCAACACGGCCAGAAGGGTGAAGGACACCAGCGTTGCCAGGGCCGAACCCGCAATTCCCAGCATGGGTACCAGGACGATGTTCAGGGCGACGTTCAGCACCGCCGCGACGCCGGCAATCACGGCAATCGATCGCCCCCGGCGCAGGGTGATGAGGAGCCGAGTGGTCGCACCGCTCTCAGCGACCGGGAACGCCGCCAGTGCCACCAGCAGGACAACGATCAGGAGCCCTTCCGGGGCATAACTGGACGGCGCGACGATACGTAACGCGACGGGCGCGCCAAGGGTGATGCCGATGATGACGGGAGCGAGGAGCCGGTACAGTCCGTCGCGTGCGTCGGAGCTCAGCTTCCATCGCTCCGCCGGGTCTTTGATCGCCGCTATCCGCGGAATCCACGCCGAGCTGGTGAAAGTGAGCAGAAGGATGACCACGGAACCCACGACGTATGCGACCTGGTACCGCCCCACCGCCTCCGCACCGAGCAGCCGCTGGATGACGAGGCGGTCGCCGGCGTTGAGGACGAAGAATGCAAGGCTTCCGAGGGCAAGGGGGATGCCGAGCTTGATCGCCCGCCAGGTGACCGGCCAGTTGACCAGCCCGCTCAGTTTCGGCTTGGTGAGCGCGAGGGCGAGGAACATCGCCGCGAACTGGCTGAAGACACCACCCCAGGCGTAGGTGACGGCGTCCCGGTGGACCAGCACCAGGAGGGCGAGTCCAATGACCTGTCCGCCCACGGCCGACAGCGCACTGACGATCGAGAAGGCGCGCAGCCTGTCCTGAGCGAGCAGGAGAGCCAGCATCACCTGCACCGCCGCTCCCGGCGCGGTCCAGAGGATCACCGCGAGCACCAGCGGTGAGAAATAGCCGAAGCCGAGGGCGTGGCTCCACAACGGTGCCGCGATAGCCACGGCAAGGGTCACAATCGATGAGATACCGATTCCGACGGCGACGAGCCCCCTGGCCGCGTTGTCGTCCCCGTCCTCCGCCTTTTGCAGGATAACGGCCTGGTCGAGGCCGAGAAGAGCGAGCACGCTGAGCACCTGGAACAGGGCGATCCCCGACGCGAGACCGCCAAACTCCCCCACTCCGAGCAGGTGCGCGAGGATTGGCGACACCACCGTGCCTGCGACGAGTTGCAGCGACCAGACGATGACATAGAGCATCCCACGGCCGAACAATCCCGAGTTCACCGGTGACGCGGTAGCCGGGATAGCCGGGTTATCCTTTGCCGCGGTTGGCACCGTAGCCGGGACAGGGGTCGGGGTCGGTTCGCTCGGCGTCAGCACGCTCGCTGCCGCGCCGTCGTCCCCCGCGCGATCGGTGGAAACATCGGCTGCCAGATCGACCGAGACATCCCCCTCGCCCGAAATCGGTGAGAGCGGCGCACGGTTGCGCAGTCGCGTGTCGATGGCGTCGAGCAGGTCGGCGCTGTGGTCGCTCGACAGCTTTCGCGCGAACAGGATGCCGATCTCGCTCTCCTGCGGTTGGCGCATCTCGGCCAACGTGTCGAAGTGCTCCATTGTCAACCAGGGCGGGCTCTTCTGGCGTGGGCCATCCCAGACAATCATCCAGGGGGTGAACCTCAGGTGCATCTCCTCCCAGTCCGGGACGAACTGGGGTGACATCAGGATGGAAGGCACGAATGTCTCGTCGGGGATCCAGCTGCGCTTCCAGAATTTGACCAGCTCCGGCCGGGTATCTGCGGCGGTCACTACCGCCTGCGCGTGTTCGCGCGAGATCACCTTCATCTGGGATCCCCCGGTCATCGATACCCCCGGGGGCAGCCGTCGCGGGATCGGCAGGCGAAGCATGTGTTTGCGGAAGGCCCAGTGGCGGTAGCGGAGCCGGTCGAGGCCCCCGCTCCTGCCCCACTCCGGATACGGCATCGGATTGAGCATCGCCAGCGTGCGCCCGAGATAGGGGGCGAGGGTCGCCGCGATGACCTCCGGCGGCGCGACGGGGTAATCTGCGCCGCTCAGGAGGGCGAAGTGGGTCGCGTCGGTTTCTGCCAGCGCCGCCCGGTACCCATCGAGTTCCGCTTGAACGTTCTCCCACCTGGCCCAGCCCGTACGGATGCGTGGCAGCACCCTGCACCGTTCGGGGAGGTCTGCGGTCATCTCCGCGAATTCCTCGTCTGTGGTGTGTGAGTCGCAGTGCAGGAACACGGGAAACGGGTCGAGGGCGTGAACCAACCGCCTCACTTGCGCGCTGTCCGTGTGTGCCAGCACGATGACCGCGAGAGCGGACGCAATCCCGGCCGTCGAGTCGCCGGATTCGCGTTCGGCGGGAAGTGGCCGATCATCCTGCCACGATGCCGTCGTGGGGGACGCGGGATAAACCGTAGCGCTTGATTGGCCGTTAAATGCGGGAGCTGTCACGTTGCTTGGTCTCGCTTCTTATTTCGCACTGAGTTTCGGGTTCGGTGGTGTGGTGAACCTAGCCGCGATCCCCTCACGGCGTCAACGGTCAAGTTGATTTACTCTCGCTATTGACTTTTCTGGAGAATCTCGCTGACCGTGCCGGTGTTACCGGCAACAGCATCATTTCGCGCGAACCGCAATGCCTGAGGTTGTTGAGCGATAGTCCGCTATCGTGCCATCATCCGCGCGACAGTGACCCCGACAGCC
>JAODAO010000219.1 GCA_025463465.1 Glaciihabitans sp.
TGTGGCAGCTGGCCCTCGACGGTGGTCACCTCGACGCCGACGGTCACCTCAGCGTTACTCCGTTGGGGCATGGCGCCGAGGATCTCGGGATGCTCGTGGTGGAGAGCGCGTCGCCGCTCACGTTCGACCTGCACAGCGCCCTGGCCACCCTGGCGGCGCAGGTTGCGCTCGCCGTCGAGAGTGCGAACCTGGCTGAGAATCTGCGCCAGCGGCGCAGCGAGCACCGCTTCCGGGGGATCCTGCAGAACACCTCCGACATCATCGTCATCGTCGATCCCACCGGCGAGATCAGCTACAGCACGCCGTCACTGGGACGCAATCTTGGAATGACCTCCGAGCAGCTCCTGGGTCGTAACCTGGCTGAATTCCTGCACCCGAAAGACGCCGTCGAGGCGTTGTCGCTCTTCGCCGCATCTGCCGCCCGCGCGCCACAGTCGAAGGTTGTCGGCGACTGGCGGCTCAAGCACCTGAACGGCAGCCTGATCGCGTTCGAGGTGCTGTCGAACAATCTGCTCGACGACCCGCGGGTGGGCGGCATCGTGTTGACGATGCGGGATGTGGCCGAACGCCGGGCGTTGGAAGAACAGCTCACCCATCAGGCTTTTCACGACGCGCTCACCGGTCTGCCCAACCGGGCCCTGTTCCACGACCGCGCCGAACACGCACTGACGCGAACCAAACGACTCGGAACGCTTGTGGCCATGGTGATGCTCGACCTCGACGACTTCAAGATTGTCAACGACACCCGCGGGCATTCAGCCGGCGACGAGCTGCTCGTGCACGTTGCCGCCCGGCTTCAGGCCGCGTTCCGCAAAGACGCGACGGTGTCGAGGTTCGGCGGCGACGAGTTCGCCATCCTCGTCGAAGATCTGTCCGACCTCGAGCAGGCCGAGATGTTCGCCGAACGGGCACTTCAACCGTTCAAGCGCTCCTTCGTCGTTCAGGGAGAAGAACTGACCGTCGGCGCGAGCGTCGGTCTGGTGGTCGCCGGAGGCTCAGAGGACATCCTCGACATGACCGAGCTGTTGCGTTTCGCCGATCTCGCTCTTTACGCGGCGAAGGAGCGGGGCAAGGGTGGCGTCGTGCTTTACCACCGCGACCTGCAGACGCGGATGCTGGATCGGCTCACCCGCCGGTCTGACCTGGAACGAGCCACCGCGGCGGGTGAGTTCGACGTGCACTACCAACCCATCGTGGCGATCGAGAACGGCGACATCGTCGGCTGCGAAGCTCTCGTGCGCTGGCAACACCCAACCCGGGGGCTCATCCCGCCGACCGATTTCGTGGAGTTGGCCGAGGAGACCGGCCTCATCGTCGAGCTTGGCCGCTGGGTGCTCAACGAGTCCTGCGCCCAGGTCAAGACGTGGGCCGACCAAGGTCATTCCGGCCTGCGCCTGTCGGTCAACGTGTCGGCCCGGCAGTTGCGGGAACTGTCTTTCGTCGATGACGTGAGATCGGCCCTTCGCGTAAACGAACTACAGCCCCACCAGCTGGTTCTGGAATTGACCGAGAGCATTTTCGCACTCGGTTCGCCCGTCATCGGTGACCAGTTGCGCGGCTTGCGCGAACTAGGCGTGAAGATTGCCATGGACGATTTCGGCACCGGTTACTCGAGCCTGTCCTATTTACAGAAGCTTCAGCTCGACATCCTCAAAGTCGACAAGTCGTTCGTCGACGGGCTCGGGGACGGGGATCTGGACGGTAGTGCGCTGGTCACCGCCATCATCTCCCTTGCTCACTCGCTTCGCCTCGACGTCGTGGCGGAAGGAATCGAGAACGCCCATCAACGCGACGAACTGTGGTCGATGGGCTGCGCCTTCGGGCAGGGCTACCTGTATTCACGCCCGTTGCAATCGGATCAGATGACGGAGCTCCTGGTGAGATCACCCCAGCTCGGGCCTCACAACCAGCCCGGTCAACGTGATGTCGCCCGCCTGCGACTGGCCACGTTGCGGCCCGATTCGTAGCCGGATGCCACTCGTCCGTCCGCAATAGCTGTCTTCATCCCGCATCAATCAATCCGCCCGTCGCCGCAAAGTCCTGGTCGGCGTTCGTCCCAATCCGCCCTCGCGAGAATGGAAAAGACCCATGAGTGCTGCAACAGCAACCTTCCTCCCGGCCGAAAACGGCAAATGGACCGATCTCGAACGGCTCCGCTCGTCCTCGCCGATGTACGACGCAACGATCGAGGAGCTCAAAGGACGCCGCATTCGGATCGGCGACCAATGGCTGGCCGACTTCGCGTCGTGCAACTATCTGGGATTCGATCTCGAACCTCAGATCATCGACTCAGTTGACGGCGCGTTGCGCAAATGGGGTACGCACCCGAGCTGGTCGCGGCTGCTCGGAAATCCTCGGTTGTATATAGATATCGAGGAGCGCCTCACCGAGTTGCTCGGTGCCGAAGACACCCTTGTGCTGCCGACGATCACCCACATCCACATGTCGGTGATTCCCGCGATCATCGGCCGGGGCTGGGTCTTCCTCGACGGTCAGGCTCACCGCACGATCTACGACGGGTGCATGGTTGCTCGCGGAATGGGCGCCACTATGCGCCGCTTCCCGACCGGTGACCTCGAGGCCCTGGAATCCATGCTGCAGACCGCCCCTCCCGGAGTCTCCAAGCTCGTCTGCATGGACGGCGTCAATAGCATGACCGGAAATACTCCTGATCTGGTGGCCTTTTCCGCGCTGGCCCGTAAATACGATGCGTTGCTCTATGTCGACGACGCCCACGGCTTCGGGGTGATCGGCGAACGTCATCCCGAAGAAGCCACTCCGTACGGCCTTCGCGGCAATTCAATCGTGAAGTACGCCGGTGAGACCTACGACAACATCATCCTCGTCGGTGGGTTCTCCAAGGCCTACTCCTCTGTACTTGCTTTCATCGCCCTCCCGA
>JAODAO010000221.1 GCA_025463465.1 Glaciihabitans sp.
GCGGGGCGTGGATCCAGAAGACCCGGAAGAGGATGCCGAGGCCGGCGCCGCTCCAGACCAGCCAGAGCAGCAGGGTCGACTTGTCCGGTGGCAGGGCCAGGACCGTGATCGGGGTGTAGGAGCCGGCAATGAGCAGGAAGATGTTGGCGTGGTCCATCCGCTTGAGCAGCAGGCGCGCCTTCTCACTCCACGTGAAGCGGTGGTAGAGGGCGGATATGCCGAACAGCAGCAGGGATGAGGCGACGAAGACAGTGCAGCTGATCTTCGCAGCGCTACCGTCGGCGGCGACCAGGAGGATCACGCCGAGGATGATCGCCAGGGGGAAGGTGCCAGCGTGGATCCAGCCGCGCCAGGTCGGTTTTGCCTCCTGGACGGGATGTTCGAGGGAATCTTCCAGCAAGGGGATCGAGGGAAGGTTCGGTCCGCCATCGGCCGTACTATCGCCGGGATTCGGCCGACCAACACCGCTGTCATTCATGGCGCAAGCTTACGGGAGACGCGAATCCACCGGCGTCTGCTCCAGATTGGACTACCGTTAGCAGTGTGAAACAGAGGGAAGTTCCGCTGGGGCGAGGCGTGCTGTATCGCGTCTACCAGCGGCGTCTCAAGAACTGGCTGGCCGATAAGGACCTGCCGCGCCACGTCGCCATGATTGTCGACGGCAACCGGCGATGGGCCAAAATCAAGGCTGGGCAGCCCGCTGCCTACGGCCATCGCGCTGGCGCCGCGAAGATCCACGAGTTTCTGCAGTGGTGTGACGACCTCAACATCGACGTTGTCACGCTGTATGTGTTGTCAGCGGACAACCTCACCGGGCGGCCAACCGCTGAATTGAACGAACTGTTCCGCATTCTCGCTGAGCTTGCCCACAGCCTCTCCCAGCAGGGCAACTGGCGCGTGCAGCACGTTGGTCGCACCGAAGGCCTGCCCGCCCCGCTGGCCGACGCCCTCGTCGCCGCCGAGGACTGCACCAAGGACAACACCGGCCTGCACGTCAACCTCGCCGTCGGTTACGGCGGCCGGCGCGAGATCGCCGACGCCATGCGCAGCATCCTGCGCAGCCACGGCAAGGAGGGTGGCACGCTGGAAGAACTGGCGGAGCTGCTCACCCCCGACCTGATCGCCGACCACCTTTACACCGGTGGGCAGCCCGACCCCGACCTGGTCATCCGTACCTCCGGGGAACAGCGGATCAGCGACTTTATGCTGTGGCAGAGCGCCCACAGCGAGTTCTATTTCGTCGAGGCGTTGTATCCGGACCTGCGCGAGGTCGACTTCCTGCGCGCCGTCCGTGACTACGCCCGGCGCCACAGGAGGTTTGGTTCGTGAACATCGACGATTTCGTCGCGACATTTTCTGAGGAACCCGGTTACCTCAACTTCGCCAGCGTTGGCACCATCGGCAGCACCGTCGAAGAGGAGCAGCAGGCGCTGACCCGGCTGCTGGCCACCGGCCGCTTCGGCACCCTCGACTCCCTCGCAGCCCAGGACGAACGCCTGCGTGAGGCCGTCGCGTCTCTCACCGGCTTCCGCGCCGACCAGGTCGTCTTCCAGCCCAACACGTCCGAGGGCCTGATGCAGACGATGTTCGGCGTGACGGGCGGTGTCGCCCTGTCGGCCGCCGAGTACCCGAGCATGACCTTCGCCGCCGTGCGCGCAGCCGAGTCCCTCGGCGTGCTCAGCCCACTCTGGCTGGACACCGACCACGGTCGGGTCACCCCGGGCAATCTGCGCGACCAGCTCACCACGTCGGTGGCCGCCGTGGCCGTCAGCCTCGTCGATTTCCGCACCGGTTACCTCGTGGACCTCGAGGGCATCCGCCAGGTCATCGGCGACCGCCTGCTGATCGTCGACGCCGCGCAGGGCTTCGGCGTTGTCGACGCCCCGTGGGACCTCGCCGATGTTGTGGTCTCCACCGGCCGGAAGTGGGTTCGCGCGGGCTGGGGCACCGGGTTCCTCGCGATGAGCGACCGCGCTGCCGACCGACTCACGCCGGTCATCTCCGGCGCTACCGGCACCGGCGTCCCCGGGCTGCCCGTGGACGAGGTGCTGCCGCCCGGACGCGGGGCCACCGCCTTCCAGCTCGCCAACGGCGATCCCATCGCCCAGGCCCGCTTCGCCGCTGCGCTCGAGGAGATCAGCGCCGTGGGGGTTCCCGAGATCAACGCCCTGCTGTCGCAGAACGTCAGTCGGGTGATCGACCTCGCCGACGAGTACGCGGTCCCCGTGATCTCGGCCAGGGACGAATCCGAACGCGCCGGCATCGTGGTGCTTGAACCGGCAGCCGACCAGCTGACCGTGCTGACCGCCTCCCTCTTCAACCACGGCGTCAGCGTGACAACGCGAGCCGGACAGGTGCGGGTGAGCCCCCACGTCTCCACCGGCGAGGACACCTTCGACATGCTGCGCGCCAGCTTCGTCAGCTTCGCCTCGGCCATCCAGGTCTGATCCGACCCCTCGGCCGGTTGAGCCCCTTCGGCGCGGCTCGGCTTGACCCGGCAGAGGATCTTACGCGGGAACATCGTTAACCTGCTTGTAACCTTCGAATTGGCGTTTTGGCTGTCCGGCGGCCCCGCAGGGCCTTATCTTCGAGATATCAGGTAAGGCACCTGATCGAGACGGCCACGTAAGTTCGTCTGAAATGTTCGCGGCCGTCTTCGCAGACTGGATCCGGAGTGGAAATCACACCCGGGGATGGAGTGCACGTGCCCGAACTAGCTAACCCGCATCGTCAGTACAGCCACGCACCATCGGCCGATGTGAAGGGGAGGCAGGCGGAACGCACTTATGTGCTCGACACCTCGGTCCTTCTCTCGGATCCGAAGGCTATCTTTCGCTTCGCGGAGCACTCAGTTGTGCTGCCGGTCATAGTCATCACCGAACTCGAGGCCAAACGCCACGACCCGGAGATCGGCTACTTCGCCCGGCAGGCACTTCGTAACCTCGACGAGTTGCGCATCCTGCACGAGCGGCTCGACTTTCCGATCGCCGTTGGGGAAGACGGCGGATCGCTCCGGGTCGAACTGAATCACTCGAACATGTCTGTGCTGCCTTCCGGGCTGCAGCTGAACGACAACGATTCGCGCATCCTCGCGGTCGCGCTCAACCTCGCCAACGACGGTCTCGCCGTTACGGTGGTCTCCAAAGACCTGCCGTTGCGGGTGAAAGCCGCCTCCATCGGCCTCGCCGCCGAGGAGTACAAGGCGGAGCTGGCCGTCGACTCCGGTTACACCGGCCAGATCGACCTGACGCTCAGCGCCGAACAGATGAACGAGCTCTACGACAACGACAAGCTCACCAGCCGCCTCGTGGAGGACCTGCCGGTCAACACCGGCCTCGTCCTGCACTCCGACCGCGGGTCCGCCCTCGGCCGGGTCACCGGGCGCGGCAAGATGCGCCTGGTGCGTGGCGACAGGGACATCTTCGGGTTGCACGGCCGCAGCGCGGAGCAGCGCCTGGCCATCGACCTGCTCCTCGACAAGGAGGTGGGCATCGTCTCCCTCGGCGGGCGGGCCGGAACCGGCAAGTCGGCGCTGGCACTCTGCGCCGGCCTCGAAGCCGTCCTCGAGAAGCAGCAGCACCGCAAGATCATGGTGTTCCGTCCCCTCTACGCCGTTGGTGGCCAGGAGCTCGGCTTCCTGCCCGGCGACGCGTCGGAGAAGATGAACCCGTGGGCGCAGGCCGTTTTCGACACCCTCGGTTCCGTGGTGTCGCAGAACGTTCTCGACGAGGTCATCGACCGTGGCCTGCTCGAGGTGCTTCCGCTGACCCACATCCGTGGGCGCTCGCTGCACGACGCGTTTGTGATCGTGGACGAGGCGCAGTCGCTCGAACGCAATGTGCTGCTCACGGTGCTCAGCCGCATCGGCCAGAACTCGCGGGTGGTTCTCACCCACGATGTTGCCCAGCGCGACAACCTGCGGGTCGGCCGCCACGACGGTGTCGCCTCGGTGATCGAGACGCTGAAGGGGCACCCGCTGTTCGGCCACATCACCCTCACCCGCTCCGAGCGCAGCGCGATCGCGGCCCTTGTCACCGAGATGCTGGAGGGCAACGAGCTGGCGTAGCAGCAGCGATTACATAAAAAAGGTGGATGCCGGGACCGAGGTCCCGGCATCCACCTTCCTGTTTATGCTGGGTTGTGGCTAGCCCGGACGGGTCATCGACAGCACGTTGAGGAGGGTGTCGAGCTGCTCCTCGGTCACCTCGCCGCGCTCGACGAAGCCGAGGTCGATGACGGCCTCCCGCACGGTCAGGCTCTGGGCGACGGAGTGCTTGGCGACCTTGGCCGCGGCCTCGTAGCCGATGATGCGGTTCAGCGGCGTCACGATCGAGGGCGACGACTCGGCAAGGGCGAGGGCGCGCTCCACGTTGGCGGTGAGGCCGTCGATGGTTTTGTCGGCCAGCAGGCGGGACGAGTTGCCGAGCAGGCGGATCGATTCGAGCAGCGCCGTTCCCATCACGGGGATGGCGACGTTCAGCTCGAAGGAGCCGCTGGCGCCGGCCCAGGCGATGGTGGCGTCGTTTCCGATGACCCGGGCGCTGACCATAAGCACGGCCTCGGGAATGACGGGGTTGACCTTGCCCGGCATGATCGAGGACCCGGGCTGCAGGTCGGGGATGCTGATCTCGCCGAGGCCGGTGTTCGGGCCCGAACCCATCCAGCGCAGGTCGTTGCAGATCTTGGTGAGGGACACGGCAAGCACCCGTAGTGTACCGGAGGCTTCAACGAGGCCGTCACGGGCGCCCTGGGCCTCGAAGTGGTCCTTGGCCTCGACGATGGGCAGGCCGCTGTCTGCTGCGAGCACGGCGATGACCTGCTGGGGGAATCCGGCGGGGGTGTTGATGCCGGTGCCGACCGCGGTGCCACCCAGGGGAACCTCGGCGACACGCACGATGGTGGCCTGGACTCGCTCGATGCCGAGGCGGATCTGGCGGGCGAAGCCGGCGAACTCCTGGCCGAGGGTGACCGGGGTGGCGTCCATCAGGTGGGTGCGGCCGGACTTGACGACGGTCTTCCATTCCTCGGCCTTGGCCTCGAGGGCGACGGCGAGGTGGTCGAGGGCGGGGATCAGCTCCGACAGCAACGCACCGGTGACGGCGAGGTGCACGGAGGTGGGGAACACGTCGTTGGAGGACTGCGACGCGTTCACGTGGTCGTTCGGGTGAACGGGGGAGCCGAGCCCAGCGCTGGCTAGGGTGGCGAGCACCTCGTTCATGTTCATGTTGCTGGAGGTGCCGCTGCCCGTCTGGTAGGTGTCGACGGGAAACTGGTCGTGGTATTGACCGGCGATGAGCTCGTCGGCGGCGTCGACGATCGCGTCGGCGATCTCCTGCTTCAGTACCCCGAGCGAGGCATTGACGATGGCTGCCGCCCGCTTGATACGCGCGAGGGCGACGATCTGGGCGGGCTCGAGCCCGGAACCGGAGATCGGGAAATTCTCGACGGCGCGCTGGGTCTGGGCGCCGTAGAGGGCGTCGGCCGGGACCCGGACCTCGCCCATCGTGTCGTGTTCGATGCGGAATTCCTGCAGATTGGTCACGGCGGTGTGCTTTCCTTCGGAGATCGTGTTTGGTGTGTTGTCGGGCGTGCGGAGAGTTGTTACACGTAAGTGCTGCGGGGGCTAGGTGAGCTGGCCGAGCGCGATGTCGGCCACCGCGCGGCCCTCGAGGAGCCGGTAGTTGGCGCCAACGATGGCGAGCGTTCCCGCGGCGATCGCGTCGCTGATGAGTTCGGATTCCTCGAGCAGTTCGGTGATGGTGTCGCGAAGGTGCTCGCGGCCCACCAGCTGGGAGTCGACGATCGAGGCGTTGATCGGGCCGGGGCCGGGCTGGCCGGCGAGGTTCGCGACGCGGCGCACGGCCGGCACGATCTTCTCGATCAGGTTCTCGATGTGCGGGGGAAGCGGGGCGGCCTCCGGCCCCTGCGAGTCGATGGCGGCGCGCACGGCGCCGCACTCATCGTGGCCGAGCACCACGATCAGGGGAACCCCCAGCACACCAACGGCGTACTCGAGGGAGCCGACGACACTCTCGGAGATGATCTGGCCGGCGTTACGCACCACAAAGAGGTCGCCGATGCCCTTGTCGAAGATGATCTCGGCCGCGAGGCGGGAGTCGCTGCAACCGAACAGGGCGGCTTGTGGCTCCTGGCGGGTGGCGAGTTGTTCGCGGCGTTCGACGTCCTGGCGCGGGTGGCGGGGGGTGCCCTTCACAAAGCGGTCGTTGCCGCGCACCATCTCCTGCCATGCCTGCGCCGGGGTGCGCTGCGGGGGAGTCGCGTCGATGGTCTCGGTGCCGTCTGTGGTGGTGGTGGTGTCTGCGTCCTGGATGCTCACAGTGTTATCCCGCCGTTTCAGTGATTGTGCTGGTGTCCGTGCTGGTGTCGGTGATTTCGCTGGCCAGCGCGGAGGCGAAGAGTTCGAACTCACCGTCGACCGCGGTGCCATGCACGAGGTAGTCGGAGCCGTTCACGCTGGTCGTCAGCGAGTAGGCGAAGTTGCCGGGGTCGTCTGTATTACGCCGATCGTAGACATCCCAGTCAACACCCTCGATGGTGACGCTGCCCGTCGGGGCGCCCGTGCCGAGGAACGAGGCGAACCAGCCGGTGTTGGTGTCGATGCCCTGTTCGAGGGCGATGAAGCCGTTGTCCGGGGTGATGAACCCGATGTTCCAGGTGAAGCTGTCGTCGGCGGCCCGATGCAGCGATGCCGCGTTCGCCGTCCAGTCCGGGGGAAGGGTAGGCACGGCGAGGGCGGTATCAACGCCGGGCTGTGCCTGCGCCGCTACATCGGCGTAGTCGATCGAACTCGTGCTCGTGGGAGCCGGCCGCACAACAACCAGGACCAGGAACAGCACGATGCCGAGCGAGGCGACCAGCGCGATGACGAGGTTGTTCGGGGTCTTCGCCTGGCGGTAGTTGCGGGAGTTCGCCGCCTTACGGTCGGCGGTCTCCTGCGGGGTTTCCGGTCGGCCGAGGTCGGCGCGGATCGGCGCTTCGCCGGAGGATTTGGAGGCGCGGGCCATAACGGTGATCGCCGCCGTTACTCGGCGTCGACGCGCGCGGCGTCGCCGGAGGTCGCAGCGCGACGGGCGTCGTCAAGGCGTGCCTTCGCGCCGAGCAGCCACTGCTCGCAACGCTGGGCCAGGGCCTCACCGCGTTCCCACAGCGCCAGCGATTCTTCGAGGGTCGACGAACCCTGCTCGAGCTCGTTCACCACACGCACGAGTTCATCGCGCGCCTGCTCGTAACTGAGGGTACTGACGTCGGTCGGGGAAGGATTAACCACGGGTCAACTCTACCGAGAGGAGCCGGGTGCGTCAGGCGTGCCTGCACTGATCGCCGCGACCTTGCCATCGGCGACGGTGAGGAGGAGGGGTGTGCCGTTCGGCGCATCGGCGGACGAACGCAACGCGAACCCCGAGGGAAGCTGGGCGATGGCGTAGCCGCGCTGCAGGGTGCGCTGCGGTGACAGGGCGCGCAGCTGAGCGGTCAACTCGACGATGCGGGTGCCGCTTCGCTCCAGCAGCCGCTCGACCAGTTCGGCGCCGCGGGCAACGTAACGGGTGAGTTCCTCCGCCCGGGTGTCCACCAGCCAGGACGAGTTAGCCAGCACCGGGCGGCTGCGCAGCTGCTCCAACCGGTCTATCTCGGTCATGATCAGGGTGGTGACGCGGCCGCCGATGCGGGCCCTGGCCTGCTGCACCCGGTTCAGCTCCTCCGCCACGTCGGGGACAACCCGCTTGGCGGCGTCGGTGGGGGTGGAGGCGCGCAGGTCGGCGACGTCGTCGAGCAACGGCCGGTCGGCCTCGTGGCCGATGGCGCTGACGATCGGGGTGACGCAGGCGCTCGCGGTGCGCACCAGTCCCTCGTCGCTGAAAACGAGAAGGTTCTGGAAGTCACCGCCGCCGCGGGCGACGATGATGACGTCGACCTCGGGGTCGGCATCGAGCTTTTTGAGGGCAGCGGTGACTTCGCCGACGGCACGTTCACCCTGCACGGCGGCGTAGGTGAGGGTGAATTTGACGGCGGGCCAGCGCAGCTGGGCGTTGCGCAGCACATCCTTCTCTGCGTCGCTGTCGCGCCCGGTGATCAGGCCGATGTTGTGTGGGAGAAACGGGAGGGGGCGTTTGCGCGAGGCATCGAACAGGCCCTCGGCCTTGAGGCTCTGCCGCAAGCGCTCGAGGCGCTCGAGCAGGTCACCGAGGCCAACGTGGCGCATCTCGAAAACCTGCATGGTCAGGGTGCCGCCCTTGACCCAGTAGTTGGGTTTGACCAGGGCGACAACGCGGTCACCCTGCTTCAGGTCGGCAGGGATTTTGGCCTTCACCGACGACCAGATAGTGAAGGAGACGGTCGCGTCGGCGTCGAGGTCCTTGAGTTTGCCGTAGACGTTGCCGCCCGACATCCCCCACTGGGTGATCTCGCCCTCCACCCACACGGTGCCGAGCCGGTCGATCCACCCCTTGATCTTCGCGGAAAGTAGTCCGACGGGCCACGGTGCATCAACCGTGGGCGGGGCGTCAACGATGGTCACGGGTGCCTCCCCAGCTTCCTTTGTACTCGCACCGGTAGAATCATCCGGTGAGCAACATCTCTAACGGCTCTGCCGTCAGCCTCGAAATGCCGCGGGTCCCCGCGGTACGTAACAGGCTACGGGACAACCCCGTCTCAGCCCCCAAGCGTGTGATCCTCGCAGCCCCCCGTGGCTACTGTGCAGGAGTGGACCGCGCGGTCATCGCCGTCGAAAAGGCGTTGGAGCGTTTCGGCGCGCCCGTCTACGTGCGCAAGCAGATTGTGCACAACATCCACGTGGTCTCCACGCTGGAGAAAAAGGGCGCCATCTTCGTCGACGAGGTCGACGAGGTGCCCGAGGGTTCCCACATCGTTTTCAGCGCCCACGGGGTGTCGCCTGCCGTGGTCAAGGGTGCGGCCGACCGCAGCCTCGACGCCATCGACGCCACCTGCCCGCTGGTCACCAAGGTGCACCGCGAGGCCGTCCGTTTCTCCAAAGCCGACTTCGAGATCCTGCTGATCGGACACCGCGGCCACGAAGAGGTCGAGAGCACCATGGGCCACGCCCCCGAGCGCACCATCCTCGTCAACAGCCCGGCCGACGTCCCGAACATCGTGCTCAAAAACCCCGACCACGTCGTCTGGTTGTCCCAGACCACCCTC
>JAODAO010000280.1 GCA_025463465.1 Glaciihabitans sp.
GATGCCCCAACGATTCCCGCGCCGATGATGATCACCCGTGGTGTGGCCATAACTTTCTCCCTGGCTAGTTCTGAAGACGTGTTGCATAAGGTGAGGCGATTAGCGTAATACGCAACGTTACTGAGGCAAAAGAGTGGGGACCCGGTGGGGTCCCCACTCTTCAGACCGGGTTGTTACGAGGTCCAGGTGCTGACCACGTCCGGGTTGTCGTCCACCCACTTCTGGGCGGCTTCCTCCGCTGTCATGCCGTCTTCTGAGATGTACTTCGCGACCAGGTTCTGGTCGTCGTTCGTCCAGGTGAACGCGTCAAGCAGTTTGACGGCCGCGTTGTCGGTGGCCACCCACTTACTCGAGGCGATCTTGTCGAGGACGAACTCCGGATAACCACAGGCGACGGTCTCGGGGTCCGCGTCGCAGCCCTCGGTGTACTCGGGCAGGTTGACCATCTCGATCGGTACCTCCGACAGGAACCACTGCGGGTCGTAGAAGTAGCCAAGCAACGGTGTTTTGTTCTCCTCGGCGGCGCGGAACGACTCGATCAGCGCGGCTTCCGATCCTGAGAACACCGGCTCGAAATCCAATCCCAGGTTCGTGACGATGGCGGGGTCGTTGCTGACGAACGACGGGTCGCCGAGCAGCAGCTGGCCTTTCCCACCCGACTCGCTTGTTACAAACAGGTCGGCGTACTTGTTGAGGTTGTTCCAGTCCAGGATGTCCGGGTACTCGTCCACCATCCACGGCGGAACGAACCAGCCGATCTTCCCGACGTTGCCGGTGGGCCCCACCGCGGTCGCGGTCTTGTCCCCGTCGACATATTTCTCGATCAGGTCGGGGTGGCCCCAGTTCTCGATGATGACGTCGACCTCGCCGCTGCCGAAGCCCTGCCAAGCGACCTCCTCCGAGACCGGCTTCTGGGTCACCGTGCAGCCGAGCGATTCGGCCACGTTGGTGTAGACGGCGGCGTCGGCGGTGTAGCCGACCCAGTCGTTCATAGCCAGGCTGACCGTGCAGTCGCTTGCCTCGACATCACCCTCGGCCGGGGCGTTGACGCTGGAACAGCCGGAAAGCGTGAGGGCGGCGGCCGAGGCCAGCGCGAGTCCGCTCAGGTAGAGCCGCGGTCGGGTTCTTCGTAGTGCCATGGGTTCCTCCGTGGGGTGCAATCGGTGAGGGTGCAGCGGGCGGGGTGCAATGGTCAACGGAGGGTGCAGTCGGATGCCGCCTAGTGGGCGGCGACCGACACTCCGCGCTTGTTCCGGTGGGAGCGGAAAAGTGTGAGGGTGCGCCGGGGTACAACGCTGGCCGGTTCCTTTTTGGCGATGGCCTGGGTAATGCCGTCGAGGATGATACCGAGCAGGACGATTGTCAGACCGGCGGTCAGTCCCTTGCCGAAGAGCGAGGTCTGCACAAAGCCCGCGACGACGTCGTAGCCGAGGCCACCACCGCCAACGAGGCCGCCGACCACCACCATCGACAGGACGAAGATGAGGCCCTGGTTGATCGCGAGGGCGATCGAGCTCTGCGCCATCGGCAACTGGACCTTCACGATGACCTGCCAGGGGCTCGACCCTGAGCTGATCGCCGCCTCGACGGTGTTCGGTGGTACCAGGCGGATTCCCTCGGCGATGATCTTGATGGCGACCGGTGCCGCATAGATGACGGCAGCGACGATCGCGGTGAACCGGCTGGGGCCGAACAGCCCGAGGAACGGCACAAGATACACAAAGGCCGGCATGGTCTGGGCGGCGTCCAGGATCGGGCGGAGGCCGGCATCCACCCGGTCGGAACGCCCCATCGCCACTCCGACCAGCAGGCCGAGAACAACAACGACGATGGTCGCGATGATGGTGGAGGCGAGGGTGACGAGGGCATCCTGCCAGACGCCGAGAACCACGATCAGGCAGGTGGCCACGGCGACGAGGAGCGCCGTGCGCCACCGGCCCGCGAGATAGCCCACCACCGTCAGGATGACGAGGATGACGGGGAACGGCGTCTCGGTGAGGAGCTCCTGGAACGGATTCAACACCGAAATCGTGAAGCCGTCCTTCAGCCCGATGGTGAAGACATACAACATGGACTGCACCGAATCGGTGAACGCGTTCACACCGTTCTGGATCTGGGTGCGGAACGTCAGTTGCGGTGGGAAGAGGGCCGCCCAGAGCACGCTGCGCGACAGCAGCCACAGCGCGATGACCGCAACGAGGCCGCCGAGGGCCGTGATCCGGGCGGTGCGGGTGGATGCCTGGCGGCGGGTAGCCCGGAGCAGGGGGTCCGCCTTGTTGCTGGCGGCGGTGGTGATCCGGTCGAGGATGATGGCGATGATCACGATCGCCAGGCCGCCGTTGAAGGCGGCGCCGACGTTCAGCGACTGCAGTGCTCTGACCACAACCTGGCCGAGCCCCGGGGCGGCGATGAGGGCGGCGATGGTGACCATGGAGAGCACGGCCATGGTGGTCTGGTTGATGCCGAGAACGATGGAGCGTCTGGCGAGCGGCAGGATGACCGTGCGCATTCGCTGGCGGGAGCTTGTACCGAGCGAGTCGGCCGCTTCCGTGATGCCCGCTGGCACGTTCGCGACGCCGAGGGCGGTGAGCCGGATCACCGGTGGTGCCCCATAGATGACGGTCGCGATGACGGCGGAGGCCGGCCCGATGAGGAAAATCAGGGCAAGAGGGGTGAGATAGACGAAGGTCGGCATGGTCTGCATGAAGTCCAGCACCGGCGTGATGATGCGGCCAACCCGTTTGTTGGTGCCGGCCCATACGCCGAGGGGGATGCCGATGAGCAGCGAGAAGCCGACGGCGGTGAGGGTGAGGGCGAGTGTTGCCATGGCCTCTGTGAACAGCCCCTGGAACCCGATGACCAGGAATCCGGCGGCGGTGAGCACGGCGATCTTCCAGCCGCCGGCGAGCTGGCCGACCCAGCTGAACAGAGCGACCGCGCCCAGCCAGCCGATTTCGGGTGCGCCGATGCCGTAGTCGGTCTCCGACAGAAGGCTGAGCATAAAGCCGGTCGCCGCGGCGACAACCACCCTCACCTGCTCGAGGACCAGGAAGATGGGGTTGGACTGCCGGCTCGCCGACACCCAGTCGCTGAAACCGTTGAGCGACCTCTGCAGGTCGGTCAGTTCGGCCTGGCCGAGGGGAAACGTGGCGACGCCCCTGAACAGGGCATACGCACCGATCCACAACACCAGCACGGCGACGACGATGTAGGCCCAGGTCGGGATGCGCCGGGGTTTGACCGCAGCGGCGAGGTTGCCGGCGTCAACGGCGATGATCGAGGCAGTCTCCGTGGGGACGGTGCTGACGTTGGAGGACATCAGACGAGCACCCGGTCGCCGGCGACCGTGCGCAGGATGGCGTCCCGGTCGGCTGTGCCGATTCGTTTGCCGTTGCGGACGACCCAGACCGGGCTGCTGCAGCCGAGCACCGCGGGAATCGCGTCGCCGATGAGCTGGTCACCGCTGAGGACCGGTGCGTCGGCGGGGGCCGTTCCGGCACGGTCGGCTATCCACCGCATCGTCAGCACGCTGGTGAGCGGGATCTCGGAGACGAAGTCTTTGACGTAGTCATCGGCCGGCGCCCCGACCAGCTCATCACCGGTGCCGATCTGGACGAGTTTTCCATCGCGCATGATGAGGATCCGATCACCCAGTTTGAGCGCTTCGCTCAGGTCGTGGGTGATAAAAACCATGGTTTTGCTCATGTCCTTGTGCAGGCGGATCACCTCGGCCTGCATGTCGCGCCGGATCAGCGGATCCAGCGCCGAGAAGGGCTCGTCGAACAGGAGCACGTCGGGATCCGACGCCAGCGCCCTTGCCAGGCCCACCCGCTGCTGCATCCCCCCGGAGAGCTGGTGGGGAAAGCGCCACTCATACCCGTCGAGGCCGACCAGGCTGATGACCTCCTGCGCCCTGGCGAACCGCACTGCTTTCGGGATTCCCCGGATCTCGAGGCCATACGCCACATTTTCCATCACCGAGCGAAAGGGCAGCAGGCCGAAATGCTGGAACACCATC
>JAODAO010000289.1 GCA_025463465.1 Glaciihabitans sp.
AGAGGGGTGGGATCTTCGCTGGTCACCCTCCAACGTTAGGATCGCCGGGACAGGATGGGAATGTCGAAATCCGCAGCAAACATGGACGATTCGCCGATTCCTGTTCTTGATTTCGCCGCACGTAACGCCGATTATCCTCGTCGCGCTGGACGATATAACGACTTAAGAATGGTGACGTCAAAAAGCGAGGATCTCGGCATTCATCCGCCGCTGCCACTCGATATTGCTCCAGAGCGGGTGGTGCGGCGCGGCGTTGGAACAGAGGACCATACCCCACACCCCAGCCTCAAGGGAGGTGCGAATTCCGTGCTCGGCGAGTTCGAGGCCCACCGCGCTCTCCTCGAAGGTTCCGTGCAGGGGGGTGTAGCCGATCCAGCCCTCGCCGATTACCTGGGGGATGCCGCGGGCGTGCGACCATGCTGCTACGCCCTTGATGCGGGACGCCATCTCGTTGTGCATCTCGACCCGGTAGCGGGGATACCGCTCGAGCAGCCAGGCATCCCATTTCGCCGGATCGACCAGGTCGTAGCCATAGACCATCTGGCCCGTCACCACGGTGGCCTCGAAGCGCCAGGCGTCTGGCCGGCCGTACTCGGTGACGGATGGCGCATCATCCACCAACAGTGCCCGCAGCTCCGCGTTCGGGAAACCAGCGGTCCCGTCGGAACGCAGGTCGATGACCTGTTGCAGGGCATCCAGTACGCCGTAGGTATAGATGTGGAACTGCGCGACCTGCAGCGCTGGTGAAACCGTTCCCATGTCGAGGTGGGGCGGTTTGCCATAACTTGCCGTGACGAGCTGGCCGGGGAACCGGGCAGCCAGCCACCGGATCGCGGCTGCGCCTGCCCCGTTGTTCTCCGCCACCTCGGGGAGATGGGAGAAGTCGACCTCGTTGTGCAACTCGGTGAAGGCGACGCTTCCCAGCAGGCCCTGGTCGTTGAACTCCCGGAGCATACGATCGAACGAACGCGCGAGCAGGTCATAGCGATCCTCGGCGGCGACGGCTGCGATGGCGTCCCACCAGGCGGGGTGGGCGGCGAACGCGGTCGACTGCTGGTACTCCCAACTGGCGAGGATCACCACAACATCGAACCGCTTGGCCAGACCCATCAGCTCAAGCAGTCGCCGACGCACGTCGATGGTGTAACCACCGGCGACGTCGTACCAGCGGGTGCCGCGCCCGTAGATCTGTCCGTCTGGTGCACGGCCGAGGCCGGAGATCGCGATCCTCGGGTCAAGGCCAAGGTCTCCGAAGGTCAGCAGCGGGGCCGCGCAGATGCGGATGGTGTTGTACCCGCGGTCAACCGTCTCGACGAATGCCGCCTCAAGGTCCTCGAAGGGCTCCCCCGCGCCGGCACGGGTGTACCACGAGAAGTCCCACAGGGAGATGGTCAGTCGTTTGGGAAGGTGGGCGGGAATCATCGCTGTGGCGCCTCCGCTGCCGGGATGGCCGGGATGGCCCGGATGGACAGCAGGGCGGCGCTGCGAATCTCGGCGACGGGCGCCCTTGACACCGGCCGCACCCGGGCGTCGACGAATACCTCTGAGCCCGGCTGCCATGGCAACGCCTGCACGGTGATACCGGCGGCCAGGCGCCCGCGATACGGGGTGAGGTCCACGTCCCACGCCCGGCCAGACCAGAACTGGTCGGACACAACATCACCGTCGATGAGGATCCGGCCAACATCTCCGGTCCACTCCACGCGAAGTAACCACTGGTCACCCTCGTCGAGATCCTGGCTGTTGATATCGATCCGGAAAATTGCTGCGTGGTCGTAATCGGCCTCCCGCGGAGCCGAGAGCCGACCGCTGGAGCCGCCGAGGCGCACCGGCACCTGCCCGGAGGCGGGGCTGACCAGGCTGACATCCTGCACACGGGCATCATCGGGTCCCGCCACCGTGTAGCGGGTAAACAACGGTGAGGTGCCGATCTCTCGCAGCCGCCCCGACGAATTGTTGAGCCGCGGGAAGGTGAGGAGTTGCGAGGCTGGATGGTTGGTGAACAGCGTCACACCGTCATCGAAGATGAGGGACTCGTCCCATACGAGCAGGGTGTCGACGCCGGCGACCGAGCCGCGCCACAGGCGCGACGCCGACGCCGGGTCGAGGATGACCAGGCTTGTGCTGCCCACGGTCACCACGGTGTCTGGGCCGGGTTCAGCGGTCAGACGCACGAGCAGCCCGTGTTCCGTGTCCTCGATGGTCACCGGCCCGGCGACGTCAGCGCGATCGCGACCAGCCAGATGGAATTCGACGGGGATGCCGGCGATGGCGGCGAACAGCGCAACCCTGCCGACGGGACCGTCGAGTTCGGTGATGGGCTGTACCGTCGCGGTGAGGCTCGGGATGTCACCGTACGACTGGTTCATTGGCCACAGAAAATAGCTGTCCGCTGGCACCGTGATGGGCTCGGCGGGTACCACTACGGGGCCGTTGACGAACCGTGCTTCGAACTGCACATCGGCGATGGCCGGCAGAAGTTCGGCGGCAGGCTGGCGGTTGTTCACAAAGAGGAAGCCTCGATTGTCATCCCCGCGCACCGACCATCGGGGCCCGTCATCCAACCCGGTGGGGATCGTCGCGGGCAATGCTGCCAACGTCGGCCCGTACTGCTCGAGGAAGAGGTGCTGTTGGCGCAGAAGGTGGTAGTGCTCGCGAACCTGGCCATGGGAGCCGATCGGTGCGAAAAAGTCGTAGTCGATCAGCGGCAGGTCGTTGGGGTACCCGTTTTCGTGGGATTCCTGGGTTCCCGACAGGACCCCGGGTTGCTGCACAACGCCGTGGTAGAGGTAGTACCCCTGCCACGCCGATCCGCTGCCGAGCTTTGTCAGAGCCAGGGCGGCGACGTCGGCCGGATCAACCAATGGGCGACGGTGGTACGCCGCCTGCATCCCACCCCCCAGCTCGCAGGTGACGTACGGATAGCCGTAGTCCGTCGCAGCTCCTACGGCGGCGAAGGTACGCAAATCCGCGCCGACGGAGAGGTCGTCTCGTTCGGTGCTGAAGGTGAAGTGCAGCTTGCCGAACGAGGGCCACTCGATGTCCGCTTCCTCCCAGAACCCGTCCGAGTAGCCCGCATACACCGGCATCAACCGATTGGCGGGAAGCTGCGCCCCGCCCCAACCGGTCGCGATCCACAGGGAAGAACGAAGGCCGACCTCCTCAGCGATGACACGGAGGGTGTCGAGGTGCGCCGGCTGGTCGTACAACTCGTTTTCCACCTGGATGCCAATGACCGGGGCGTCCGGGTTGTCGACACTGTGCATGAGCCCGGCGAGTTGGGTGCCGATGTCCCGGTACCAGTCCCGCACCAGCTCCAGGTACTCGGGATCATTGGTGCGGTGCTGGATGGGCAGGGCCTGCAGCCAGTCCGGGAATCCCCCGTTGCGGGTCTCACCATGGACCCAGGGCCCAATCCGGGCGACCACTCTGAGACCGATCTTCGCCGCCAGCTCGACGAACCGTCGCAGGTCCCGGTTTCCGTGCCAGACGCGTTCTCCACGTATTTCTTCGTGCAGGATCCAGATCGAGTAGGTGGCGACGATGTTCACCCCGCCCGCCTTGAGCTTGCGCAGTTCGCGCTCCCAGACGGACTCGTCGTCCCGCGCGTAGTGGTACTCACCCATCACGGGGATCCACGGTGTGCCGCCGAGCTCGATGTACCGGGTAGTGACGGTAATCGCCGAGTCGGTGCCGGGCGCGTCGCCCATGTCCACCCCGGCGGGGGTGGCTTCCACGAAGGGGGTGATATTGAGGGTATAGCGGGTCACTTCGGTACCTTCCGGGGTGGAACTTTATATTCGCCGGCAGCGCGCTCGGTCGTGGTCGACACAACGGTTCCCGGGTGGCGCAGCAGAGGCTGCGCCACCCGGGAACGGTTTGTGTTATTTACCGACGGTGACGTCGAAGCCCTGCTCGTTGCCGTACTCGACGAGGGCGTCCTGCCAGTCCTTCAGCCCCTCATTGAGATCGGTGTTGTTCGCGTAAGACTGGCCGACGGTGTCGGGGAAGATGGTCTGCGCATATACCTGAAAGGGGAGGTACTCCCAGCCCTCGGACACCGATTCTCCGGATTCCTGGGCGACCTTGTTGATTTCCTGTCCGGCGAAGTAGTCCGGGGCGAGGTCGAGCAGCGCCGGGGAGTCGATGTCGGCCGTGGTGGAGGGGAAGCTGCCGGAGTCGATGAGCAGCTTGATGCTCTCCGGGCTGTTGTTGAGCCACTTCACAAACGCAGCGGCCAGCGCGGGCTGCTCGCTCTGCTCGATAACGACCTGGGAGCTTCCGCCGTAGTTCGCCGATGCCGGGGTGCCGTCGTATGTTGGCATCGGGGCGGCCTGCCAGTCGCCCGCACCATCGGCCGCGGCGGTCTGGAGGAGGCTCGGGAGCCAGGCTGCGCTGATCAATGAGGCGATCTGGCCGCTGGCCAGCTGCTTGTACCAGGCGTCACTGTAGGCCGGGGTGGGGGCGAGGAGTTCGCCCTCGACGAGCTCATTCCACACCTTGGTCCACTTCAGGGTGCCCTCGTCCTGGAGGTTGATCGTCACCTTGGTGCCATCCACCTCGAACGGGCGGCCGCCGGCCTGCCAGATCAGGCTGCTGGCGAATAAGCCGTCGCCGTTGTCTGAGGTGAGATAGGTCGAAGGGTCGGCCTCGTGCAAGGTTTTGGCGGCCTCCACGTATTCGTCCCACGTAGTGGGTACGGCGATGCCGTACTGGTCGAAGACGCGCTTGTTGTAGTACAACGACATGGGGCCGGAGTCCTGGGGAAGACCGTAGACGCCATCGTCGATCGCCACGGAGCTCCAGGTGCCGACGGTGTACTCGTCCTCGAGCTCGTCGATGCCGTACGTGGAGAGGTCAACGAGCGACTCGGAGAGGGCGAACTGAGAGATGGCGGTGTCTTCGAGCTGCGCGACGTCGGGGGCCCCTTTGCCCGCCTGGATGGTGTTCTGGAGCTTGGTGTACTCCTCAACGCCGCTGCCGGCGTTGACGAGGGTGACGTCGACATTCGGATAGGCCTTTTCGAACGCCGCGACCTGCGCTTCGGAGGACGGAGCCCAGGCCCAGTAGGTCAGCGATCCTCCCTTTTCCAGCGCGTCTTCGATGGAGGTGGCGTCGCCACCGGTGTTCTGGTCACCACCGCTGCATCCGGCCAGGCCGATGGCTACGGTGGTGATCACCGTCGCTGCGAGCACTCTTTTCACTGAAGACCTCATAGGGTGTTCCTTTCGTTCACTTCGTTGTGTGGGGACGTGCTGGGAATGGTGCGGAGGGAGATGGGTAAGGAGGACACCGGGTTACTTGACACTTCCGGCGGCGAGCCCCGACTGCCAGTAGCGCTGGAGAACCAGGAAGGCGATCACAATCGGCACGATCGTGATCAGCGAGCCGGTCACGATGAGGTTTTGGATCGGATCGGCAGCTGTTCCGGTCGACTGGGAGTTCCACTGGCTGAGCCCCACCGTGAGGGGGTACCAGGCAGGATCGCTCAGCATGATCAGGGGCAAGAAGTAGTTATTCCAGGTCGCCACGATCGCGAACAGCAGCACGGTCACGATGCCGGGGGCAAGCAACCGCGAGGCAATGGAGAAGAAGATTCGGAATTCGCCGGCGCCGTCGATGCGCGCCGCCTCGAGTATCTCCTGGGGAACAGCCTCGACCGTGTACGTCCAGATGAGGTAGAGACCGAACGGGCTGACCAATGAGGGGATGATGACGGCCCACGGGGTGTTGGTCAGTCCAACGCTGCTGAACAGCAGGAATGTCGGCACCGCCAGCGCCGTCCCGGGGATGGCGATGGAACCGATCACAATCGCGAAGATCGCGCGTTTCCCGCTGAAGTTGAACTTGGCGATGCCGTAACCCGCGATGGTGGCGAGCAAGGTCGCTCCGCCGGCCCCGACGACCACATACAGCAGCGTGTTGGCGAACCATTGGAGAAAAATGCCGTTGTTGTAGGTGAAGACACTGGCGATGTTGCTGAAGAAGTCGAACGAGGAGCCGAAGGACAATCCGAACGTCGACAGCAGGTCGCCCTGCGACTTGGTGGAGTTGACCACCAGGTACACAAGCGGCAGTAGCGAGTAGATAACGAACACGATCATCACCGCGGTCAGCAGGTTTGATTTGCGGTGCATCGGCGACTTGCGGACGGTAAGGGAGGAAGTCATCGCAGTTCCGATCGGGTTCCGCGCAACTGCACGATGTATGCAATCACGCCGGTGAACAGGCCCATCACGATCGCGATCGTCGCCGAGTAGTTGTACTGCTGGCCAGCGAAGGAGAGGGTGTAGGCGTAAAGGTTGGGGGTGAAGAAGCTCGAGATCGAGTTAGGGGCGAGCACCTTGAGCAGGTTGGGCTCGTTGAAAAGTTGGAAGCTGCCAATGATGGAAAACACCACGGCGATGACGATGGCACCGCGGAGTGCAGGGATCTTGATCGAGCCGATGATGCGGAGGGGCTTGGCCCCGTCGATCTCGGCGGCTTCGTAGAGCTCCCCGGGGATGGTGCGCAGCGCCGAATAGAAGATCAGCATGTTGTAGCCGGCGAACTGCCAGGTCGAGATGTTGGCGATCGCGATCAGGATCCACTGCGGACTGAGCGGTTCGATGACATTGCTGCCGAGCAGGGAGTTCACCGATCCGGCAAGGCCGAATTCGGATCCATACATAAAGCCCCAGATGAGGGCCGCCACTACCCCGGGCACAGCGTAGGGCAAAAATAGGGCAATGCGGAAGAACCCGATCCAGCGCATCCGCACACTGTCGAGTGCTAGCGCCGCGACCAGGCCGAGCCCGAGCATCACCGGTACCTGGATGACAAGGAACAGTGTCACGCGGCCGAGAGACGACCAGAACTTCGCGTCGCCCAGCAGGGTCACGTAGTTGGCGGCACCGACGAACTCATTGCCGCCGACCAGCTGGTCGCGGAAGAGACTGAGGTAAACGGCGTAAACGACCGGAGCGACGATGGCCCCGACGAAGACCACCATAAACGGGGCGACGAACTGCCATCCCGCGAGCCTGAACCGGCGGCGGGGACGAGCAAAAGTCGTCGTAGACACAGCAACACTCCTTTGGGTTGAGGGGACGCTTAGTGATGTGCGCGTTCGCCTCAGTTGAATCTAGGCAAGACCTTCGGCAATCGGAATGAACGGATTGTCGAGACTAGCTGGACAAAATCACGATTTTGAAAGCCACTGTCTTGTCCTGTTGGTGCCTCACCTCAGCGAGGCATGGATATTCAGCGGGTCGCGTCCCCTGGCGAACAACCCTGAGGTCCATCCACCAGGTTACCGGCGCGGCAGCGCTCACCGATCGGATGGCACCGGTGGCGATCGCCCGGGCAGCGGAATCCCCCAGCGCCGTGGTTGGCTCGATGGCAATGACCGGAGTTGTGGTGAATTCCCCTCCGTCCCAGTACAGGCCGAGATAGGGCAGCAGCTCGGGATCCCAGGTCAGGGTGAGGGTGTCGCCGTTGCGGTGCACCACCGAGGCCGAGCCCACCGGATGGGTCGTGAAGGCTTTGATCGCCGCATCCCCCACCGCCGTTGGCCACGGCCGTTGGGCACCACGGTTCGGGTATTCCTCCGTAAGCGGTGGTCCCGGCGGTACCACTTCCACCCGCGTTCCCTCCTCGGCGACGAACAGAGGATGGGCGCTCCAGAACACGGGGAGGGGAGAGGCCGAGTGTGTCGACGCCGTCCACCGCAGGCGAATGCCGGTGGGTGTGCTCTCCACCCGGCGCGACAGGGTGATCGCCGCTCCGGCGAGGTCGACGCTGGTCTGCACGTGGTTCACGGATGCGGAATCAACCCGCCACGCCCGCTGCCAGGCATCACCGTGGTCCGCGAGGACAGTGCCGTCGGTGAGCACGCAGGAGGAGATGGTGGGGCTGGCGTCGTCCCAGCCGCCGCTGCCCGGCTGGAGGTACTCCCCCGGCACCCGGGGGCCGCTCGGAGCGAGCCATTCGCGACCGGAAGCCAGCAGGCTCACAATGCGGGCGCCGTCCGCGACGTCGATGTTCATAACAATGCCGCCGCCACTCACACGATGCATTACTGGAGTTTGCGGAACGGGAGCGTCCGCCATCAGGGGTGAC
>JAODAO010000317.1 GCA_025463465.1 Glaciihabitans sp.
AGAGGGGGATCCTGGAATGTCGTCATGAGTTACTCCGATATAAGTGGTGTTTGGAGATGTACTGCACGACACCATCGGGAACCAAATACCAGACCGGAAAACCCCGGCTCACCCTACTCCGGCAATCCGTTGAAGAGATTGACAGCGCGGGGACTTCTAGAGAGCTTACGCCCTGCTCCGGCAATGCGCTAATGGAGAGGTCGTGGCCCGGGCGGGACACGGCCACGAAGTCGGCCAGCGACCACAATTCGGCGACGTCTTTCCATTCGAGGATCTGCGCGATCGCATCCGCCCCTGAGATGAAAAGGAGGTCGGCGTCGGGGCGCTGGCGGCGGATGTCTCTCAGCGTATCAATCGTGTAGGTCGGACCGACCCGGTCGATGTCGACGCGGCTCACCGTGAACCGGGGGTTCGCGGCGGTAGCGATCACCGTCATCAGATACCGGTGCTCCCCCGCGGTCACCCGAGGTTTCATCCACGGCTGGCCCGTTGGCACGAAGATGACCTCGTCGAGGTCAAAGTGCTGCTGAACCTCGCTCGCCGCCACAAGGTGCCCGTTGTGGATCGGGTCGAAGGTTCCCCCCATAACCCCGATCCGGGCGCGGCGGGGTGCGCTGTCAGCCAAGCTCAGATGCTCTAGTGGCCGGCGTCGTGGCCGTCGTGTCCACCCTTGGTGAACTTCTGGCTGTGACGGTTGGCAACGTCCCGGTAGCTCCATGTGACGATTCCCATCACCAGGAAAAAGGTGAAGGCGACGGCGGCAAAAGCGATCGGGGGCATAAAGATCGGGTGGTGCTCTTCGCCGGCTGCGGCGAGAAGGGTGGCAAGCAGTGTCATACGATTCTCCGTTCGGGACTAATGAATTCTAGCTACGGACCTGGCCTGTGCCGCGCACAACCCACTTGGTACTGGTTAATTCGCCAAGGCCCATGGGGCCGCGGGCGTGGAGTTTCTGGGTCGAGATGCCCACTTCAGCGCCGAATCCGAACTCTCCGCCGTCGGTGAAACGCGTCGAGGCGTTCACCATCACCACCGCAGAGTCAACCTCCGCGAGGAACCTCTCGGCACGGCCGAGGTCGTTGGTGATGATGGATTCGGTGTGGTGGGTGGAGTACCGGCGAATGTGAGCGATGGCCTCGTCGAGATCCTCCACGACCCTCACGGACACGTCCAGCGACATGTATTCGGTGCCCCAGTCGTCCTCGGTGGCCGGCACGGCGTCGGCGAAGATGGCGAGGGTCGCCTCATCACCGTGGATGGTCACACCAACGTTTCGCAGTCGCTGCAGTACCGTTGGCAGCAGTCGCTGCGCGGCCGAAGCGTTCACCAGGACGGTTTCAACGGCATTGCAGACACTCGGTCGCTGCACCTTGGCGTTCACCACGATGTCGGCCGCCATGTCGAGGTCAGCGGATTCGTCGAGGTATACGTGCACAACCCCCGCGCCCGTTTCGATGACGGGGACGGTCGATTCGGCGACAACCGTGTTGATCAGTTCTGCGCTCCCCCGCGGAATCAGCACGTCGACGAAACCGCGGGCCCGCATCAGCTGCTGGGCGCCCTCTCGTCCGAACTCGTCAATAGTTTGCACAGACAGCGCGGGAAGACCCACGCTGGAAATCGCCTCCTGGACGATCTCCACCAGGACCTGGTTGGTGCTCTGGGCGGCGGAACCGCCGCGCAGGACAGCGGCATTGCCACTTTTCAGGGCGAGGGCCGCGATATCGATGGTGACGTTGGGCCGTGCCTCGTAAATCACACCAACAACACCGAAGGGAACCCGCACCTGGGAGATTTTGATGCCGTTCGGCAGCGTCGAGCCCCGCACGGCCTGGCCAACAGGGTCAACGAGCGACGCAACCTGAAGGACCGCGGCGGCGAGGGATTCCAGCCGAGACCGGTCGAGGCGAAGCCTGTCCTGGATCCCGGCGCTGAGCCCGCCCTCGCGGGCGCGGGTGATGTCCGCCTCATTCGCGGGCAGGATACGTCCGGCCGACGCGAGGATGGCGCCGGCGATCGCCGTCAGCGCGGCGTTCTTCTGCCCCGCCGTTGCCGTGGCGAGTACCCGCGCTGCTGCACGCGCCGATTCGAGCTTGTTCTGCAGCGTGAGGGGTGCCAAGGCGGTCTGGGACATGATCCCCAGTTTAGGTCAGCGGCTCAACGCTCCGCTGCGTGGAACCAGGTGCCGATGTCCACACCGGACAGCGCATCATCCACCTGCCCCGTTGCCGTCAGCAGCACGGCGGTTCCCGCGGATGCTGCGAGGGTTGCCGCGGCGACCTTGGTGCCCGCTCCCCCTGTACCCACACCGGCGGCTCCGATATCACCGAAGGTGACACCGGCGAGGTCATCACCGAAGGCGACCTCGTTGATTCGGATCGCACCGGGTTCGCTCGGCGGCCGGGTATACAGGGCGTCGACGTCTGAGAGCAGCACCAACAGGTCGGCCCGCACCAGCAGCGACACCAGGGCGGCGAGGCGGTCGTTGTCGCCGAACCGGATCTCATGCGTTGCGACCGTGTCGTTCTCATTAACAATCGGCAGGATGCGCAGCCCAAGGAGGCGCTCCATGGCCCGCTGCGCATTGCTGCGGGACGTCGCGTTGTCGAGGTCGCCCGCGGTCAGCAGAACCTGGCCGGCCACGATGTCGTAGCGGTCAAGGCTCTCCTGGTAGCGGTAGATCAGGAGATTCTGGCCAACGGCAGCGGCGGCCTGCTGCGTGGCCAGGTCGGTTGGCCGGGCGTCCAGTTTGAGGAACGGCATCCCCGTGGCGATCGCCCCGGAGGACACCAGGATGACCTCAACACCACGTCCGTGGGCCGCAGCGAGGGCATCGACCAGCGGCCGGATCTGCCCAGCGTTCGAACCACTGATCGAGGAGGATCCCACTTTGACCACAATACGTTTGGCCAGCGGGATACTCGCCCGATCGGTGATCCGATTAGTCACGTGTGTCCGTTGTACCGGGAGCGCTGTCGGTACCGGGAGCACTGTCGTTACCGGGAGCACTGTCCTCGTCGCCGAAGTCGTCGTCGAAGTCATCGTCGAACTCGTCAGCGGCTGCGGCGTCCGCGGCACGCTGGAGGGCGATCTCGTCGTCTACGTTCCACATACCGGCTGCGCGCTCGGCGCGAAGCTCGGCACGGGCCGCTTCCTTCGCGTCCATTCGCTCCATGTACGTCTGGCGACGCTTGCTCGAGGTCATCCGGGTGTTGTCGTCGAGGCGCGAGTCGGTACCACGCGGTGCCGTCACCAGCTCGGCCGTTGAGGTGAGCGTGGGCTCCCAGTCGAAGATGACACCGCTGCCGAGGCCGATGATCACGGTGGAACCGGAAACGGCGCCAGACTTGAAGAGCTGGTCTTCAACTCCGAGCTTGGCGAGACGGTCAGCGAGGAATCCGATGGCCTCGTCGTTGGCGAAGTTCGTCTGGGCGACCCAGCGCTCGGGCTTTTCGCCGATGACGCGGTAGATGTTTCCACCGGAGCCACCCTCAACACGAACGGTGAAGTCGATGGCGTTGACGGCGCGCGGACGCATCACGATGCGCTCGGCGACCGGTTCGAGTGCCTTGACCTTGCGGTCGGCGTCGACGACCTCGGCCAGGGCGAAGCTCAGTTCGCGCAGGCCCTCGCGGGAGACCGCGGAGATCTCGAAGACGCGGTAGCCGCGGCCCTCGAGCTCGCCGCGGACGAAGGCAGCGAGTTCGCGACCGTCCGGCACGTCGACCTTGTTGAGGGCGATCAGTTGCTGGCGCTCCAAGAGCGGAAGCTGGCCCTCGGGGACCGGGTAGGCCTCGAGCTCTGCGAGGATCACGTCGAGATCGCTGAGCGGGTCGCGGCCCGGCTCAAGGGTCGCGCAGTCGAGCACGTGGAGGAGGGCGGTGCAACGTTCGACGTGGCGGAGGAACTCGAGGCCGAGCCCCTTGCCCTCGCTGGCGCCTTCGATCAGCCCGGGAACGTCGGCGATCGTGTAGCGGGTCTCCCCGGCCTGGACAACGCCGAGGTTCGGGTGAAGGGTCGTGAAGGGGTAATCGGCGATCTTCGGCTTGGCAGCGGACATCGCGGCGATCAGGCTCGACTTGCCGGCGGAGGGATACCCCACCAGGGCGACATCGGCGACGGTCTTCAGCTCGAGGAGGACGTCACCTTCCCAGCCCGGCGTTCCGAGAAGCGCAAAACCGGGCGCCTTGCGCTTGGTGGTGGCGAGAGCCGCGTTACCGAGGCCTCCCATTCCACCCGGGGCCGCGACGAAACGCAGGCCGGGGGTGTCCATGTCGATCAGCTCGTTGCCATCGGTGTCTTTGACGACGGTCCCGACGGGGACGGCAAGTTCGATGTCCACACCGGTTGTGCCGGCGCGGTGGTCACCCATTCCTGGGCCACCGTTTTCTGACTTCCGGTGCGGGGCGCGGTGGTGGCCGAGCAGGGTGGTTGTGCCGAGGTCGCTGACGAGGATGATGCTCCCGCCGTTTCCACCGTTGCCGCCGTCTGGGCCGGCGAGAGGCTTGAACTTCTCGCGCTTAACCGACACACAGCCGTCGCCGCCGCTACCCGCACGAAGGTGCAGTGTCACCTGGTCAACAAACGTTGCCATGGCATTGCTCCTTTGATTGGGGTCGAACGCATCCCCACAGGCTCACGTGGTGGATGCCGAAACAAGCGTAACGACCGATTGGCCCGTTACGCCAAACAGCAGAGGCGAGCCGAAGCTCGCCTCTGCTGGAAAAAAGTGAAACTAGACGGCTGCGACGATGTTGATGACCTTGCGGCCACCCTTTGCACCGAACTCGACCGAACCAGCGGCGAGGGCGAACAGCGTGTCGTCTCCGCCACGTCCGACGTTCGCGCCGGGGTGGAAGTGGGTGCCGCGCTGGCGAACGAGAATCTCGCCCGACTTGACGACCTGGCCACCGAAGCGCTTTACGCCAAGGTACTGCGCGTTGGAATCGCGGCCGTTACGTGAGGAGCTTGCGCCCTTTTTATGTGCCATTTGTATTCAGCCCCTGACGACTATTTGGTGATGCCGGTGATCTTGATACGGGTGAGCTCCTGGCGGTGGCCCTGGCGCTTCTTGTATCCGGTCTTGTTCTTGAACTTCTGGATGACGATCTTCGGACCACGGAGGTCGCCAACAACCTCGGCGGTGACCTTCACGCCAGCGAGTGCGGCAGCACCGTGGGTGATCGTTTCGCCATCGACGAGCAGCACGGGGGCCAACTCGACGTTGCCGTTCTCGTCGGCCTTAATGCGGTCGAGTACGACGATCGTGCCGACCTCTACCTTTTCCTGCCGACCACCGGCGCGCACAACTGCGTAAACCACTTGGAACCCTTTGTTTGTTAAGAAAGACACTGTCTTGGAAAGAAAGCTTCTGGCGCTGATTACCAGACGGTGATTACACACCGCTTGGAACGGGGCATTGCCCTGCACACACCAAGGGCCAACAATAGTCGATCCAAGGCGGTTCGGTCAAACTAGACCGGGCGCGTCATCGCGAATCGCTGTAAAGGCGCCACCTGAAGCCATCGTGCTGGTAGCACTACTTCGTCGGCACCACATTCCGCTGGGAATCCCAGCCAGCACCACGACCTCGCAGTACCGGCCGAAGCCAGCGCCGCGAATGCGGTCGCGTTGAAGAAGATGAAATCAAGGATACCTCGCGGCGAACCGAAATTGTGGAACCGACACCACCCAGCGCGCCGCGGAATTCGTGTCATTCCCACGGTGCTTAGAATCTGGGTATGACCGTGTTGATCGACCAAGCCATCTGGCCAGCCCACAACACGCTCTGGGCCCACCTTGTCAGCGACAGTTCTTTGGCCGAATTGCACGAGTTCGCTGCAGCGGCGAAGATTCCGCCACGCAGTTTTGATCACGACCACTACGACGTTCCCGTGGCAAGGTGGCACGAACTTGTCTCACGCGGCGCCGAACCGGTCACCGTCCGCCAGCTTGTGGAGCGACTGCGGGACAGTGGCTTGCGGGTCACCCAGAAGCAAAAACGCGGCCTCTGAGCCGTCTTGCCACTGCCCGGGTCACCAGCTGGCGCGGAAACCCTCGATGCTCTTCACGACCGCGCCACTGCTGATGTCGACGAACACCGTGGTGATCTGTTGGGAACGAGGATTGACCGGGTAGCCGTCTGCCACGCTGTTTGACACGTTGGGGACGGTCTCGATGGCGAGGTACTGGTTGTTCGGGGAGACGGTGAATCCCTCGATGCTGCCCTCGTCGTTCAGCGTTCGGAACAGCGGGCGGGCCGTATCCCCGTCGTCGAACACCACGGCGCTCGAGAACCGTCCGCTGGTTTCGTTGAAGATCGCGATCTGCTGCACCCAATTCCCCTCAGGAAGCGCCTGGGCGACGCCACCGAACGGAACAACACCGTCGAGGGGGGACGGGTCGAGCCTGGTTGTACTACCGTCCGCGAGGGTGACGGCGAGGGGGCCGAAGGCATCCGCCACGACCAGGGTCAGGCCGTCGGTCGACACCGAATCCAGCTCCGTGTACTGGCCGACCGGGATCACCCGCGCGCTGGCCGCCGCGTCGGTGTCGACCATGAACACACTCTGGTCAACGTTTTGCACAACGAACCGGCTGCTGCCTGGCACAAACTGCCATTGCAGCGCTGCCACCGGCTGACCATCCAACCCCGTGACCGGAACCACCTCGCGGGTCGACGCCAGGTCAATGGTCATCAGGGTGGCCGAGAACGCGCGGTCGGGGGTGGGGCCGGCCGAGGTGAAGGTGAACCCGAGGATTCCGGTGGCGGCACTCCCCCGCAGCAGGTCGACGGTGCCAGATCCGGGCAGCGCAACACTCTCCACCTCACCCCTGTCGTTAACCAGGGAAAGCACGCTGCTGGAGTCCTCGGCGAGGCTGACAACGGCAACGAGCCCGTCGAAGACGGCGTAGTCCTGGATTTCCGACGTGGAATACAGCACCGTCCGGTCTGCGGTGTCCACCGCGGTGCGGATGATCTGGTCGCTGTCCTCGCCCCTGTCCAGGTAGTACAGGGGCGGGGCGGCCGTCTCGAAGCTGTAGCTGAGGGTGGATGGCTGGTCAAGGTAGGCACTGGTGACCCCGTCGACATCCACCGTGTACGTGGTGTTGTACAGCAGCGGCTGGTTGAACTGCACCGCGATGACGTCGCCGCTGGTTGTCACCGACACGGGGGTGGACGGGGTCACCGTCACCTGGTCACCGGAGATATCGGCGACGGCCTGGTTAGCGAACAGGCGCAGTTGCTGCCCGCTCTGGTTGACCACCCCGGCGCGATCAACCTGGGCGCTGGAAAGTTTGGGGCCCTGGTTGTAGCCGAGGGCCACAAACACCGCGACGAACACGGTGAGCACCGCGACGGTTATCGCGAAGGTACGGGTGAAACGCCGGGCCCCGGCCCGGCTGGGCTCGGAGACATCCCCCCTGTTGCCGCGTTGGATCCTGCTCAAAACAGGTAGGGCTCGGCAGGCTCGCCCACCGGCGTGAGCTCGGCGGGGTCGAGGGCGATCTGCTGCGCACTCGACGCGCTGGGGTTGGCGACGAACTGGCCGGTGACTTGCACCCAGTCGTCGAGGGCGTATGTGTCTTTCCAGCCCGGCATGTAGACGGGAACACCGACGGGCTGCGCGTCCACGGCACAGCAGGTGATGATGAACCGGGAGACGTAGAACACGTTCGCGGCGTCGTCCGCGTCCTCGGTGATGAACCCGGTGACATCCACCGGTTTGCCGGCGTAAAAGGAGGTGTCACTGGTTTGGCGCAGCAGTGAGGCCCAGTCGAGCACGGTGAACGCTGCGAAAGACGCGTTGTCGGCGTTGGCCGCCTCGTCGATGGACCGCACCTCGGCGCCAACACCCGACCCGTTGATGTCGCGCTGGGCGACGGTCGCGCTGGTGAGGGTGGCTGGCGGGATGATCACCATGGCGAGCGCGACGGCGATGGCGAGCACGCCGGCAACATTGGCGACCACCTTCTGCGAGGTGCGCTGCGGTTCGTCGTGGTTGTGGCCGGGTCGCAGCAGGAAGCTGGCAATCACCAGGACGAGGGCGAGGACGGCCATCACCACGGTGAACACGATGTAGCGGGGGTGGATGTAGAGGATCAGCTGGTTGGTGAGGGCCAGCCATACCGTAGCGACGAGGGCTGCGGCGCCGAGGATGATGCCCCTCCAGCGATGAAAACTACGCCACATAATTCACTACCAATCCGAGGAGCGCGCTGCACAGGGCGACAACGAGGGAAACCTGCACAAGAACCCTGGTGCGGAACGTTGTGCGCATCAGGGCGAGCATTTTGATGTCGATCATGGGCCCAAAAACCAAAAACGCCACGATCGACCCTGGCAGGAAGGTGCTGGCGAAGGGGAGGATAAAAAACGCGTCGACGTTGGAGCAGATGGAGATGATAAACGCGAGCACCATCATCGCGACGATCGACCAGAGCGGGTTACTGCCGAGGGTTACCAGCACCTGGCGAGACACGGCCACCTGCACAAGGCCAGCCACCACGGAGCCGAGGAACAGCGCGGGGAGGATGATGGATGTTTCACGAACGAAAAGGTCGATTGACTTCGTGCGGCGGGTCTCGGTGTGTGCGTGAGGGTCCGGCATGGCGCATTCCGCCGCGAACCGGTCGG
>JAODAO010000360.1 GCA_025463465.1 Glaciihabitans sp.
ACACGGTCGTCCATCTCGATGCGGGTGGCGACGTAGAGGGTCTGCGCCGGGATGCGTGCGCGCAGCGCCTCGAGTACCGAGTTGCGTCCTGTGACGATTTCGACCTCGTCAGAGGACTTGGCGCGGCGCTGGCGGTCGGAACCCTGCGAGCGCTGGGCGGCGCCACCTGAAGATCCGGACTTGTTGTATGCGCCGGCCCCGCGGGAGCCGCCGCCGGTGCGCTCGGCACCGGGACGCTCGGAACGCTCGGGGCGCTCGGAACGCTCGGGCGTCTGCTTCTGGCGTCCGCTTGCCGCTTCGTAACGCTCGGCGGCAGCCTTGCGCTTACCGGCGGGGTGGTACGGGCGATCTTCGGCCTTCGGGGTGGGCTTTTTACCCTCGAGGGCCTGTCGGCCCTGGCCGCCTGAACCTACCTGGGGTCCCTTGCGTCCCTTGCGGACGGCGCCCGCCCTGGAACTGTTTCCTGCGCTCTTCATTGTTCAATGCTCCAATGTGATCCAGACGGTGTGTCTTCGATCGAAATTCCTGCTGCTGATAATTCATCGCGGATGCGGTCGGCGGCGGCGAAGTCGCGGCTCTTGCGGGCCTTCTCGCGGTCTTCGATGAGCCGTTCGACGAGGGCGGCGAGCGCCCGGCCGGATGGGTCGTCCCCGTTGCCACGCCACTGGGGCGCGAGCGGGTTGATGCCGAGTATCTCGGTCATCGCGATCACCTCACCGCGGATGTCCGCGGCGGTGGCGAGGTCTTCTGCGTCGAGCGCGGCGTTGCCGGCCCTGACGTGTTCGTGCAGCACACCGAGGGCCTGCGGCACGGCGAGGTCGTCGTCCATGGCGGCGGCGAACTCGTCTGGCACAACGGGCAGTCCGCGGCCGGCAAACCGGGTGCCAGCGAATCGACGGTCGGCGCGGGCCAAAAATACTTCGATGCGCTCGAGGGCCGCTTCTGCCTCCACCAGTGCACCATCGTGGTAGTCGATGGTGGAGCGGTAGTGGGCGGCGCCGAGGTAGTAGCGCACCACAAGGGGCCGGGCGAGTTCGAGGAACTCGGAGGCGTAGATGGAGTTGCCGAGCGACTTGGACATCTTCTGGCCATCGACGTTGACCAGCCCGTTGTGGACCCAGTAGTTGGCGAAGGCGTCCCCGGCGGCGTTGGACTGGGCGATCTCGTTCTCGTGGTGCGGGAAACGCAGGTCAAGGCCGCCGCCGTGGATGTCGAAGTTCTCACCGAGGTAGCGGGCGGCCATTGCCGAGCATTCGATGTGCCAACCGGGCCGGCCAGCGCCCCACGCGGAGGGCCAGGACGCCGATTCCGGTTCATCCGCTTTGCTGCCCTTCCAGAGGGCGAAGTCGCGAGCGTCGCGTTTGCCGCGCGGGTCGGCATCGGCTGCCGCGACCATGTCGGCGGGCTTCTGGTGGGTGAGCTCGCCGTAGGCGGGCCAGCTGGCGGTGTCGAAGTAGACATCCCCCGATCCGTCCGCAGCCGCATACGCGTGGCCGCGGTCGATGAGGCGGGCAATGATCTGCTGCATCTGGCCGATGCTCGCGGTCGCTCGCGGCTCATACGTTGGGGCGAGGATGCCGAGGCGCTGGTAGGAGGCCGTGAACTCGAGTTCATAGCGGTAGGCGAGGGCCCACCACTGCTCGGTCGATCCTGTGGCGTTGGCGAGGATCTTGTCGTCGATGTCGGTGACGTTGCGGACGAGCGTCACGGTGAGGCCCCGGTGGGTCAGCCAGCGGCGCCACAGGTCGTAGACCAGGGCGGAGCGCAGGTGCCCGATATGGGGTGACGACTGCACGGTGGGACCACAGACGTAGAGCCCTGCCTGACCGTCGACAATAGGGACGAAGTCCGCGAGGGCCTGCGCCTTGGTGTCATAAAGCCGGATAGTCACTTGCAGAGTTTAGCGATAGAGCGGGATAAAGAGGCCCTGGCCCCTCCACTGCCGTGTGAATACCCGTACTCGATCCCCCGAATGCGCCGGTTCTCCCGCTCGGTGTGACGTCGCGGCGGCCCTCTCGGCGGCGGGCTGGTTCAGCTGGTCAGCAGCGCCGTGGCGACGGCGGTCAGGCCCTCACCACGGCCGGTGAAACCGAGCGCATCCGTTGTGGTCGCCGACACACTCACCGGTGCACCGATGATGCGGGTCAGGTTCTGTTCGACCTCCACCCGCCGGGGCGACATTCGCGGTCCGTTGCCCACCACCTGAACGGCGACATTGGCGACACTGAAGCCGGCGCCCACCACCAGGGCGAGGGTCTCGACGAGGAATATCTCGCCGTGAGCGTTCTCAAAACGGGGGTCGGCGGTGCCGAAGCGCCCGCCGATGTCGCCGAGGCCGGCGGCCGACAAAAGGGCGTCGCAGATGGCGTGGGCGACGGCGTCGCCGTCGCTGTGGCCGGCGAGACCAACCTCGTCCGGCCAGTACAGCCCGCCGAGCCAGAGCGGGGAGGCCGGGTCGTAGGCGTGCACGTCGATGCCGATGCCGGTGCGGAGGCCAGAGGCCACCGGTTCGCCGGGCAGCAGGGATTCTGCGCGGCGTAGGTCCCAGGCGGTGGTGATCTTGAAGGCGAGCGGGTCGCCGAGGACAACCCGGACCGTGTGCCCGGCGGCGGAATACAGGGCGGCGTCGTCCGTGTAGTCCTCCCGGGCGAGGTGGTATGCGTCCTGCAGGGCCACCCGCGGGAACCCCTGCGGCGTCTGCACCGCGGAGAGGGTGGAGCGGTCGACGGTCTCCAGGGCGACGCCGTCGGCGGTGCGCTTGATGGTGTCGGAGACGGGCAGGCCGGGAATAACACCGTCACCGGTGCTGCGAACCTGCGCGACCACCGCATCCAGCAACTCCGGCGGGGTGAGGGCGCGGGCGGAATCGTGCACGAGGACGGTGTCGACGTCGGCGCCGATCACGGCGAGCCCGGCGGCCACCGACAGCTGACGGGTTGCCCCGCCGGCGACAACGCTGATGTGGGAGGAGGCGACACCGGCGACATCCACCGCTATCGTGGTCGCTTCGGCGATCCAGTCGGCGGGGGCGACCACCACGACCTGGGCGGGCTCGGTCATCGCGAAGACGGACTCGAGTGCGCGGGCGAGCAGGGTGCTGCCCCGCAGCATCACGAACGCCTTGGGCTGGGGTTGCGCCAGTCGGGTTCCACTGCCCGCGGCGACCACAACCACCGCGACTCGGGGACCACTCTCTGAGGCCGGTGCCTCGATGTGGAACGCGGTGGCGGGATTCGCGGGGGGATTCGTTGCGACGGCTGAACCGTCGGGTGACGGTGCCGGTGGGGACATCGCGGTGGAACTGTCAGTCATGCAAGAACTGTACCGAGTGGGCCGCGGCGCAGCGTGGAAGTCGGCGACCGGCGCCCCGAGGACGTCGAAGACCGCGGCGAGGCCGTCGTGGCTGACAACGTCGCGTATGCCCACGAGGTCGACGCTGTCGGCGGGAACCTCGATGACCAGGTCGCCCTGCATGACATCGAGCGTGAGGTATACCTTCTTTTCACCGCGAACAATTCGGCGGTTGACCGCGATGAGGGTTGCCGCACCACGCTGCGGGTAAACAACCGTTTCTCCGACCTCACACAGCATCGCTGCATTCCCTTCGGGAGTGCCGCACATTTATGACGACGAGCCCGAAGTAAGGCTCGCCTTAGCTCGCGTTCGCACGTGCGATCGGTAGTCTGTCAGGAGCACTGTATTTTTTGTTTTTTGGGTTTGTTTTGGAGGATCCTGTGAGATCACGCATTGCGGCTTCTGTCGTATTGGCCGCCGGGGTCCTTTTGGGATCAACCGGGTGTGCTTTTTTCGCTCCCGTGGCAACCCAGATCCCCTACGACCCCAGTGATGGCGTGGGGACGACCGTCGGCGATGTCGAGGTTCGTAACGCCATGGCGATCACCGCGGACGGCGATACCGTCAACCTGGTGGTCTTCGTTCACAACACCGGAGACAAGTCGGCTGCTGTGCAGTTCCAGTACGACTTCGAAGGATCCGCTGACGAAGCGAAGTCGAGCGAGACCGTTACCGTTCCCGCCGGCGAGACTGTGTCGTTCGGCAACGGCGGCGACACCCCCGACCTGATCCTCGACAATGCCAACACCCAACTCGGCGCGCTGATGCCCGTGTTTGTGCAATACGGCACCGAGACCGGAAAAACCATCCTGGTTCCCGTCCTCGACGGCTCCCTCGACGGTTACGGACACCTGGTGCCGACCAACCTGGCCACCACGGAGCCGGAGATCACCGCTACCCCGGTGCCGACATCCACCGCAACGTCCGAGTCGACCGCGACGCCGACCGAAACCGCGACGCCCAGCGAGACCACTACCCCCACCCCAGCCCCGACGAACTAGCGGGAGCACTGCCCGCCCACCACCTCGGGGCGCGGTCGCTGTGAAGGGTGAGCCACGTCGATGGGCTATCGACGACAACATTCGTGGTGAACCAGCCACGTCTTTTACGGTGATACCGCTACAGCACGCCCACCAGCGGGTAATGCTCGGCGGTGTGCCGGGATGCCACCAGCGCGACCGAGTCGCCGGTGGCGTTCGTGCACTACGCCAACGCCAACGGTCCGTTGGTCGCCGAATGGAACGACGAGCGCTCCCGGCCATTCACCCATTCGCACTTTCAGACGCCGTCGGCTAGCCGGTGGTCGAAGAGCCACAGCACGACACCCGTGACGTCGGCGCCGCAGCCGGCCGTAAACAGGCGCTGCCCACCCACTGACCGTCCTCGCTCCGTTCGGCCGGCGGCTGCCCGGGTATGGTGCGCGGTGAATCCGCTACGCCTCGAAGCGGTAACCGAGGCCGCGCACGGTGACCAGCATGGTGGGCTCGGAGGGGGTGGATTCGATCTTCGAGCGGATGCGCTTGATGTGCACGTCGAGCGTTTTGGTGTCACCGAAGTAGTCGGCGCCCCAGACCCGGTCGATCAGCTGGCCGCGGGTGAGTACCCGACCGGAGTTGCGAAGCAGCAGTTCGAGCAACTCGAACTCCTTGAGCGGCATCGGGGTGTCCTTGCCTCCCACCGACACGGTGTGGCGTTCCACATCCATCCGCACGGCGCCGGCCTCGAGGATCAGCTCGCGGGTGTCCTCGTCCTCGATGCGGCGGCGCAGGATCGCGCGGATCCGGGCGAGCAGTTCGCGGGTGGAATACGGCTTGGTGTCGTAGTCGTCTGCGCCGAGCTCAAGCCCCACCACGATGTCCACCTCGATGTCCTTGGCGGTCAGCATGATGATCGGCTCCGACGAGTTGGCGCGGATCTGGCGGCATACCTAGGTTCCGGCAATGCC
>JAODAO010000407.1 GCA_025463465.1 Glaciihabitans sp.
ATCGGACGCCACGTCGTCGCCGAAGCGGTGCGCCAGGGACACACCGTGCGCGCACTCGTGCGCAGCGCGTCGAAGGCCCGTGACCTCGACCTGGCAGCGCAGGTCATGGAGGGCCAGCTCACGGACGCAGCGACCCTGACCGACGCCGTCGACGGAATTGACGGGGTCGTCTTCACCCAGGGGGCCTACGGCAACCCGGAAGCGGTGGACTACGGCGCGGTCAAGAACGTGCTCACCGCGCTGGAGGGGCGCCCGGTGCGCATGGCCCTGATGACGGCGATTGGTGTGACCGTGCGCAGTGAGGGCCACGACTGGAAGCGCCGCGGCGAACGCCTCATGCGGGCCAGTGGTAACCACTACACGATTGTGCGCCCCGGATGGTTCGACTACAACAACGCCGACGAGCTACAGATCGTGCTGCTGCAGGGCGACAAACGCCGCGCCGGCAGCCCCGCCGACGGTGTGATTGCCCGCCACCAGATCGCCCGCGTGCTCGTCGACAGCCTCACCTCCGCCGCGGCCACCAACCTCACCTTCGAGCTCGTCGCCGAACGCGGACCAGCGCAGGACAGCCTCGAGCCCGTTTTCAGCGCACTTCAGAAGGATTTTTCCGGCGGTTTTGACGGCGTTGGCGACCGCGACAACATGCCCAGCGTCTCCGAACCCGCCAATGTGCAGGACGACCTCCGTTCCGTGGCCCCGTCGGCGTAAGGTCCGAGAGGAGGAAACAGTATGGACGCGTTAGAAACGATTGTGCTCATCGGCGCAACCATCGTGTTGGGGGCCGTTGTTGCACCGCGACTGCACATCCCGACGCCGCTGGTGATGCTGCTGTTCGGCATCGCAGTGGGCTTCATCCCGCAGGTGCAGGAGGTGCAGCTGCCCTCTGAGGCCGTGCTGGTGCTGTTCCTGCCGGTACTGCTGTTCTGGGAAAGTCTCACTACGTCGCTGCGGGAGATCCGGCGCGACCTGCGTGGCATCCTGCTGCTCTCGACGCTGCTGGTCGTCGCGACCGCGTTCGGGGTTGCCGGCATCGCCACGGCGCTTGGGCTCACCTGGGGTGCTGCTCTCATCCTCGGAGCGGCACTTGCGCCCACCGACGCGACCGCGGTTGGTGCCATTGCGAAGGGGCTGCCCCACCGCAATCTCACTATGTTGCGGGCCGAAAGCCTGATGAACGACGGCACCGCACTGGTGCTCTTCAGCATCGCCTCCGGCGTGGCCGTCAGCCAGATCGCCTTTACGGGCTGGCATATCACCGGGCTCGTCGCACTGGCGTATCTGGGTGGGGCAGCCATCGGCGGGCTCGCCGGCTGGTTGGGCACAATAGTTCTACGACGACTGCTTGACCCCATCGTCAGCAACGCGGTACTGGTGGTTGTTCCCTTCGCCGCCTTCCTCCTTGCGGAACTTGTCGACGCTTCCGGCGTCGTCGCCGTGGTTATCGCCGGCCTGTTCCTCAGCCAGACCGGGCCGCGCGCCAGCACGCCCCAGTCGCGGCAGCAGTCCAGCGCGTTCTGGTCGCTCACCACGTTCCTGCTCAACAACGCCCTGTTTGTGCTCGTCGGCATCGAAGTGCACGTCGCTGCCCGCGCCGTGCCAGCGGACACCATCGGCCCCCTCATCGGGCTGACGATTTTGGCCTGGGTTGCCGTGCTCGGGGTGCGCTTCGGGTTCCAGATGGTGTCGATCTACCTCATCCGCCTACTCGACCGACGCCCCACCCAGCTTTCACGCCGGATGTCGCACCGCGCCCGCGTTGTCTCCACCGTCTCCGGGTTTCGCGGGGCGGTGTCCCTCGCGGTCGCGCTCGCTGTGCCCACATCGCTCGCATCGGGCGACCCGTTCCCGGGCCGCGACGAGATCGTGTTTGTTACCGCCGGGGTGGTGTTGCTCACCCTCATCGTGCAGGGACTGCTGCTGCCGGTTGTGGTTCGATGGGCGGCGTTCGAAACGGACTCCACCGTCGACGACGAATTGGCCAGGGCGGAACGGGAGGCGACACTCGAGTCGTTCAAGTTCTTCGACGAAGAGGCGTCGCGATTGGACATCGGTGACGAGATTCGCGACCGGGTGGCCGCCGAATATGAGGAGCACCGGGCGCTGATCGATACCTCCCCCGAAGAAGCTGACCGCGAGAGTCTGCTCCAGCTGGCCGACCAGGAAACCGAGCTGCGCCTCGCGCTGCTCGAACACAAACGGAACGTGATGATCAGCCTGCGTGACCGCGGAGAGATCAGCGATACCGCCCTGCGCATTATGCAGTCCCGCCTCGACCGGGTGGCCCTGAGGCTGACCCAGCCCGACATGCTCGAATAAGGTCGCCGACGGCGAAAGCCGGCGCTGGTGACCCGAGGGACGCCAGCGCCGGCCGGCTCGTGCTGTCCAATCTGCCGCAACGCCGGGATGCTCGACATACAGCAGCGGGTTCAGGCGTCGTAGTCGGTGTTCTCGCCGAGCTGCCGCCACTGCTCGAGGGACGCCAGCTGGTCCTCCAACACGCTTCTGAAGTTGGCGACGGCGTCACGCCCGACGACCAACAGCCCGGGAGCGTCGGGAGACTCGACGGCGGTGATGATCGCCTGGGCAAATTTGGCTGGATCGCCCAGCTGGGTACCGTGGGTCGGGTCGTTCTCGATGCGGCGTTTGCCCGCAGTCTCGGCGTAGTCGGCGATCGCCTCGGCCGACTGCTGGAGGGAGCGGCCGGAGAAGTCGGTGCGGAAGGCCCCTGGCTCGACGACCATCGCGGTGATTCCGAGCGGAGCGAGTTCTTTGCGCAGCGACCCGGTCAGGCCTTCGATCGCGGACTTGACCGCCGAGTAGTAACCCGACCCGGCAGGTTTCAGCTGCGCCCCGATGGACGACAGGTTAACGATGGTGCCGGAGCGGCGTGCTCGCATCTGCGGCAGTACCGCCTTGATGGTGGACACACTGCCGAAGAAGTGGGTGTCGAACAG
>JAODAO010000409.1 GCA_025463465.1 Glaciihabitans sp.
ACCACGGCGCGACGGATGCGCGCGCGGGTGATCTGGGTGCGCTCACCGGCGAAGCGGGCAAGGCGCAGCGCCTCGTTGGACGAATCCCACGATTCATCCAGCCGGCCGACAAGCCGCAGCAGGGCGGCGCGCTCCGTGATGGCAGACAGGCTGCGCTGTTCTCCCAGTTCGCCGAGGCGCGTGTTCGCGGCCGCGATGTCGACCCGCTCGCGCAGGGTGGTGGCGTCGTACCCGAGGATGATGCTCATAATTTTTGTGTCAACCCTTATCGAGGGCGCCCAAACGCACCTCGAGAATCTTGTCGTCCCCATCGCGTGGTGCGCGACCCGTGTTGTTAGTAAGTATCCATACGGTGCCGTTCGGACCCTCGATGACATCCCGCATTCGTCCGAATTGGCCCTCGAAGTAGCCGGTCGCCTCAACCGCACCCGGGTTCGGGTAGATCGCCCAGAGGCGCTCGCCGCGCAGCGCGGCCAGCAGCAGGGTGTCCCGGGTCCAGAGCAGGCCGCTCGGGCTCGCGTCACTGGTCGCCCACTGGTGAACGGGATTGATGTAGGCGGGGTCGTTGCCGATCCCCTCGACCACGGGCCAGCCGTAGTTGCCGCCTGGCACAATCGCGTTCAGCTCGTCCCAGCTGTCCTGCCCGAATTCGGCAGCCCACAGGTTGCCGTCGCGGTCCCAGCTGATGCCTTGCGGGTTGCGGTGCCCCAGCGAGTACACGTACGACTGCGGGTCTGGATTATCTTCCGGCACCTCACCCGTTGGGGTCATGCGCAGGATTTTGCCGCCGAGGGCGGCGGGGTCCTGCGCGCTCTGCCGGTTGCCGGCGTCGCCCGCCGTGACGTACAGCATGCCGTCCGGGCCGAATTTGATCCGGCCGCCGTTGTGGTTGCCCGCCTTGGGGATCCCGTCGAACACCACCTCAGCTGCCCCGAAGGTGTAACTTCCCGGGGAGCCGCTGAGCGGCATCCGCACCACCGAGTTGTCTGTCGCCGTTGTGGTGTACGCATACAACCAGGCGTCGTCGGCCGGCCCGGTATACACGGCGAGGCCCAGCAGTCCGCCCTCACCACCCGGCACCACGTTCGCCACTTCGCCGACCACCCGGGTGCTGCCGTCGTCGGCAACCTCCTTGACCTGGGCGGTGTCGCGTTCGCTGACCAGAGTCGACGCCCGGCCGCTGTTGTTTCCGCCGACGCTGGACTCCGGCACCCGCACCATCGACCACGGCAGGTCAAGCCCGGTGGTGATGGTGGTCGGGTCGGCCAGGGGCATAACCGGGCCGGTGGATGCCGCCTCCTCTGGGTTTGCGCTGCCCGTGGGGGTCTCGGCGGGGTTGGTGCCGGTGGGGTTGGTGCTGGTCGACCCTGAGCCGGTGGGATCGGAGGTCGGCGGCAGCGGGGTGGGCACGGCGCCGGGAACACCGGCGGGCTCCGAGGCGCAGCCGGCGAGGACCGCGATGGCCAGCAGGGACGCCGACAGCCGTGCGGTCAGCTGGGCGGCATTCGTTTTTCGCGTTGGCACGGTCGAACAACTCCCTCACCATCGGCATCCGCGGACAAAAAGATAAGAAACCCTTTTATTGTGCCCTCCGTGCCTGCTAAAACCCAGTGATGTGCGCCATCACCGTGGCGGTGGCCGCTCGTGACGGTCGGACGTCGGGCAGTGGGGGATGCTCGGATCCGACGACGCGGGGGCGAGATATTCGACAGGTGGACAAGTACTGGGACATCGGGTGGAATAAAACCAGTAGTCCAGGGTCTGTGGCCAGTGGTTGGGAGATACTACTGTGAGGATTCTGAACGGTACAAGGGCCGTAAACAGTACAACGCTTGGGTGAAATACGAACACAATTCGTTGACGCTGCGAGTATCACGGGGGTAATGGTGCAGCAGGACATTTCAACGCGGGCGAACAGTGGCGGGGGCCACACGCAGCTGACGAACAGTACGGTCGGGTACGGCCGTGACCACGGCTACAGCGCCGACGTGCTGGCGGGTGGCGGCAGCATTGTGCTGTTCGGCGCCGCTGGGCTCGGCAAAAGCTTCTTCGCGGAAGCCATCACCACCGAGCTGCGCGCTCGCGGGCTGGCACCGCTGAAGATTCGCGGTTCCCGCTACACCCAGTCGACACAGCTTGGTGCGCTGCAGGCCGCCTACGGCTCCGCGGTGACCGGCGATGCAACATCCACCCCGTCGGTCGGCCCGGCGCAGCTGCTGCAGTGGGCGAGAACGCAGAGTGGTGCCCAGCGCCCCATCATCGCGGTGGATGACGCGCAGCTGCTCGACCCGCTGAGCGCCGAACTGCTGACCCGCCTCGCCGAGGACCGGGCCATCTCGCTGCTACTGACGGCCTCGCCGGCGATGGTGCGGTCGATGGATGCGCAGGCGGCGCAAACGTTCCAGTACCTGACAACGCTGTGGGTGCAGGGTGGCGCCCACCGGGTCGATCTCGAACCGCTGTCCCGCGCCGAGGCCAAGGAATTTTTGGCCGTGATGGCACCGGAGGTCACCTTCGACACCGCCACCCGGCTGTCCCTGTTCATCCGCAGCGCCGGTTCGCCGCTGCTGCTGCGCGAGCTTGCCTCGGAGGCGGTCAAACACCGGCTGCCGCTCGAGGACCGCGAGATCACGGCCAGCACCGTGCTCAGCCCGGTAGACCGCATCCAGCACCTGCTCAGCGATCAACTTGCCGCCCTCAGCCCCACCCAGCTGAACGGGCTCGCCGTGCTCGGCCGGCTCTCCACCGTGCCGCACGCGCTGTGCCTCGCCGTGTTGAGTGCCACCGACGTGCGCGCCCTGCTCGACCGCGGATTTTTACGTCGCGAGAACACGGGACGCCCACGCGAGGGGGATGACGTGGTGGTGGTGCACGCGGTGTACGCCGAAGCCGCCGTCGCCCTCGGCGACCCCGAGGCCGTCGATGCGCTCGCCGATACCCTCGCCGAGGCGATCCTCGCCCGCTACAGCGGTGTACGCAGCCTCACCGACGTCGAATGCCTGCTGATATCGGAGTCTTGGGCATCGGCGGCCGACCTGGCGCAGCAGAGCGAACGGTGGGGCCACAGCACCGTCGCCGACGTGCTCGGCGGAGCCGCAAGGCACCTGAACCGCACCGGCCACAACGGGGCAGCCGAGGCACTCGCGCGGCGCGCGACGACCAGCGCACCCAGCGTCACCGGTTTCATCGAACTGTCCGTGGCCGTGGCCGCGCGCAAGGACTTCGGGCGCGCCCTCGACGTGCTCGCCGAGGCAGCCGACACCCTCAGCGACCCCCGGGAGGCCGTGCAGCTGGTGCGCTGGTGGGCCGCCCTGGCCAACCGCCAGGCCGTGTCGCCCTACGAGCTGGAGACTCTCGCGGAGCGGGCGGCCAGTTGGTTCCCCGGCGTCTGCGCCGTCGAAGGCGAGATCGAACTGGTGCGCCTCGCGGTACTGAACCGCGGCCTCAACCGGGCTCTCGTCGCCGAGACCGCCGCCGGCATCGCCCTGCGCCAGGAGCTGGCGCCCCTTGTACGGGCGCGAGCATTGGCAATCGCGGCGCTCGAGTACTCGCTGCTCGGCAACTCCACCTCCGCGGTCGAACTCACCCGCCGGCTGGTGAGCCTGATGGAAGAGATGCCCACCAGCCTCACCACCGTCGACGATGCAGACGAGCGCATCTCCTCGATCGTGTTTCTGGCAATCACCGCCGTGCACCGCGTCACCGGCGCCACCTTCGGCGACCTCGACGCCGAACTTGAGCAGCGCATCGAGCGCCAGCTGCGCACAAAGAACTACTACAACCTGGGGGTGCTGGCATTGGCGGCCGGCTACATCAACGCCCAGCGCGGCCACCTCGAGACCGCCCGCGCCGAGCACGAGGCGGCCGTCATCCGCTTCCGCCGCCACGACCCCGAAGGCAATCTCGCCTGGTCGGAGGCCCTCTTCGCCGTTGCGACCGCCGAGACCGGCATGGTGCAAGAGGCGCTTTTGGTGGCACGCGAGGCCGTTGTTTCCGCGAGGGAACTAGGCGACCACCTCTGGACGAAGTACCTCATCGATCACCAGCGCGCCGAAATCACCCCGAGGGAATATGACGACGACGCACAAAGCGGCGGGGAGGACGCGCCAACCGGAGGCACCGCCGGCGTGATGCAGGCATCGCGGCTCTACGGGCGGTTTGTCGCCGGAGAGGACGCCGGTTCACTCGTCGTCGCGATGGAGGCCGCGGCCGCCGGGCTCGACCTTCCCCCCATTCGCGCCGCCGTCCGCCACATCCGCGCGGTCGCCGACGGCAGCCCCGCCGACCTTGACGAGGTCGCCGCGCAGTTCGCCGAACTCGGCGACTTCGGCCACGCCCGCGTCGCAAGCGAGGACGCCGCCCGGCTGCACAAGGAACAGGGCGACCGTCCCGCTGCGCTGCTCAGCCGCATCCGCGCCTCGGCCTACTCGGAGCGTGCGCAGGGCATGTCGGCCACCGTGCCGTCCCCGGTGCCGCAGACGGAGCCCCTGACGGCGCGCGAGAACGAAATCGCGGTGCTCGCAGCGCGGGGCCTCAGCAACCGCGCCATCGCCCGCGATTTGTTCCTGTCGGTACGCACCGTCGAGTCCCACCTCTACCAAGCGAGGATCAAGCTCGGCTCGGTGTCCCGCCGGGACCTCGGCGCGGCCCTGCGGTCGGCCTCCCGCCTGTAACGGGCGTGCTGTAACGAAAGCGCTGTAACTAAAGCGCTGTATCGGGCCGACCGTAACGGGCTGGCCGGCACAGACTGGCTGGCGCGGCCGTCGCCCTATTCGGTGACGGCCGCCCAGGCCTCGGCCAGCAGGCGGTACGACTCGATCCGGTCGGCGTTGCTGTGGGCACTGGTGGTGACCAGCAGCTCGTCCGCGCCGGTGGCGAGCGCCAGGGCACGCAGGCGCTCCACCACGGTGGCCGGCGAGCCGACGATCCGGGCCTGCACCCGGTCGGTGACCATGGCCTCGTGGTCCGCGTCCCAGCCGAGCGCCGCGACATCCCCCGGCGACCGGTATGGCTGTGCCTGGTAGGTCGTGCGGATGTCATACAGCCAATGCCCGAAGGGGGATGCCAGCCACGCGGCCCTCTCGTCGGTCTCAGCGACCAGCACGTCGGCTGAGACGATCACGTGCGGGGCGGCGAGCGTCTCGGACGGCACAAACGCCTCCCGGTAGGCGGCGACGGTCTCGAGGACCAGCTGCGGAAAGTTGTGGTAATTCGCCCCGAACGGCAGGCCGAGGCTGCCGGCGACGCTGGCGCTGAGCCCCGGCGAGCTGCCGTGCACCCACACCTGCACGTCGGCACCGAGGGCGGGGGAGGCGACGACCTCGAGGCCGTCGGGGGAGCGGTAACTGCCGTCGAGAAAACCGAGCACGTCGGTGACCTGCCCGGCGAAGTCCGCGGGAGCGCCGGGGCTGCGGGACAGCAGTCGGTCGTTCAGCGCCGCCCGCTCCACCGCGACGGGCAGGGTGGAGAAGGCGGGCAGGGTGACGCCATCAACCACACGGCTCGGCCCGTTCGGCCCGATGGCCAGTTCACCGGAGGCGATTTTCGCGTTCTTCTCGCGACTGCTCTCCAGCTGGTCGACGCTCGGGCCACCCCTGCCGATGCCGAGGTCGAACCCGCGGCCACCGAGCGCGGCGGCGGTACCGGCGATCTCGGCGGCGTGCACGGGCGAGTAGTTGTCGATGACGGTGACGGCCGTGCCGACCCGGATGGTGGATGTCGCGCGCGCGATGACCGGCGCCAGCATGTAGGCGGCGCCGCCGGCACCCCCGGGATAAAGGTGGTGCTCGGCGATCCAGTAGCGCGCATATCCCAGCTTCTCCGCGGCGACCGCGAGGGAGATGCTGTTCTCGAGGGCCTCCGCCGGGGTCTCGCCGGCGGAGACGAGGACGAGGTCGAGAACCGAGAGCGGCGGCGCGCTGAATGGGGTCATGCCTGAATCCTGCCAACTCCGGCTGGTGGTTTACCAATCCGGGCGTAAATAGTGGACTGGATTGCCCCACCGAGCAATCTGGGACAAACAGCGGCCGTGCGGACATTCTTTACTGTGATGCACAAATCCGAGAACACCGAGGCCGCCCTGTGGGAGCGTGCCCTCCTCGACGACGGAGACGCGTTCGGGCTCCTGTTCGATCTCCACCACACACGCGTTTTCCACCGCGCGCTCGGTTTGATGATGGACAACCACGACGCGGAGGACGTCGCTGCCGCCGCATTCTTCGAACTGTGGCGCAAACGACGTTCCGTGAGGATAGTGAATGGATCGGTCCTGCCGTGGCTGCTGGTCACCACCGTGAACCTGTCGCGCAATGCCCGCCGGGCGAGCACACGATACGAGCGGCTGCTTCGGAGCATCCCCCGGGCGGACACCGTGGGGCCACCGGACGCCGCGGCGCTGGAGGCGAGAACACGTCTTATGCAGTCGCTTCGCACGCTTTCTCCCATCGACGGGGCCCTTTTTGTGCTGACCGCGTTCGAGGACCTGCCGCTGGCGCAAGCTGCAGAGGCCGTTGGGCTCACCGCATCCACCGCGCGGATGCGGCTGTCCCGGGCCCGCACACGACTTCGTACCGACCTGCACGACCTGCATCCAAATATCCACCCCGCCGTTGAAGGAAACCGCTGATGACAAGAACCCAGATGGACACAGGATTTGCCTCCGGCGTGCGCGCGGAGCTCACGGCGATCGGAACCAGGCGAAGCGGCCTGCAGCGGCTTCAACGCCGCACCCGGGCACTTGCGCTGGGGGTGGGTGCCCTCGCCCTGGCCGGTGCCACCACCGGCGCGGCCGTTGTTGTGGCCAACCTGCCGGGAGCAACCACGGTCGCACCACTCGGAAGCAGTGTCTCCGCGACCTTCACCGGCACCGGCCAGATCGACCTCGGCCCGGCGCCGGACAACGCCACCTCCGTGCTCGTCGACCTGAGCTGTGACGTCGGCCAGCTGGCGCTGCTCACCGTGCCGGATGCTGACTCGGCCGGACCGGCCTGGGCGGGCGTCGACTGCGCCGGAAGCGACGGCGACGTTGTGCACGTTGATGACGGGTTGCTCCCACCGGCCGGGTCGACCTCGATCACGGTCACCGCAGACGATGGCACCACCTGGACCGCAACCGCACAGTACGCCACGTCGTCAACCACCGACTGGGGCACAAACGCTGATGGCCAGAGTTACGGGGTTGCCAACGTGCACGGTGTGCCAGACCTCACCCGCGCCCGCGCGGACAACGGCGAGTGGGGGTACGTCTACAGTGCCGAGGCCATGGCGACAGAGGGCGAGGGGTTTCTCACCGTCTTCGGCGCAGACGGCCACACCGTTGTCGGCCAGCAGGCGTTCCACACGCTGGAGAATATCCCGGTGGACGAGTCCCTGATCCCCCACGTCGTTCCGGAGGGAGGAGGCGAATAACACCGGAACCGAGGAACGCTGGAACGGGAAAACGCAGCCCCCGCCCGGCGCCCGAACGCGGCTCGACTTTCGCATCATCGGTTTGGTGGCGGACAATGGCAGCAGCGACGCAGTGGCCTCGTGGTTGATGACAAGAGTGAGCGAGCTGCCCGGTGGATGCTGAAAAGGTGGATGCTGAGAAGGTGGATGCGGAGAATCGTGGGCCTGCGCGCACGGTCCATTTCGGTGCGTTCTACCCGAATGACCACCACCACACCCTCTGGGGGCATCCGGACGCCGGCAGCCAGATCGAGTTTGACGCGTTCCGCCACTTCGCCCAGAGCGCCGAGCGGGGTAAATTCGATTTCGTTTTCCTCGCCGAGGCCAACTGGCTGCAGGAGCACCGCGGGGCCGTTGTTGACCACGCGATCCTCGACAAACCCGATTCGCTCGCTATCCTCGCGGCGCTCGCGGCGGAGACATCCCGCATCGGTCTCGTCGCCACCATCGGCACGACCTTCTCTGACCCCGCCAACGTGGCCCGCCAGCTGGCCACCCTGCACTACCTCTCCGACGGCCGCGCCGGCTGGAACGTGGTGACCTCCCACACCACCTTCGGCATCGGGGCCTCCTCCAACTTCCGGGCGGGGCGGATGCTCGCCCACGCCGACCGCTACACCCAGGCGCAGGGCTTCATTAACGAGGTCCAGAGCTACTGGCGTGCCGCAGGCGTCGATTACGGCGCGGTTCCGAGCGGCGCGGGGGAGCCCGTTATCGTGCAGGCCGGCGGCTCTCCCGATGGGCGCGACCTCGCCGCCCGCAACGCCGAGGTCATCTTCGCCGGGCGGCGCAGTATCGAAAGTTCCCGCGAGTTCGTGCGCGACCTGCACACCCGACGCCGGGCCGCCGGGCACAACACCGACCTGGTGATCATGCCGAGCACCGCGTTTGTCCTCGGCGACACCGCCGAGGAGGCTGCCGAACGCGCCAGCCAGTGGCGCGCCATGGAGATGACTCCGAAGGTCGCAACATTTCTGCTTGAGGAGGTCTGGGGTGTTGACCTGACCGACTTCGATGTGGACGGCCCGCTGCCGAGCTTCGATCCGGACTGGGACCACGCCTACGCCTACACGCGAGGCCGGGTAGGCGGGGAGCGCGACGCCCGCGTTTTCATCGAGGGGTGGCGGGCGACCGCAGAACAGGGCAACCTGTCCGTGCGCGAGCTGCTCACCGTGGTCACTGCCCGCCGCGACTTTGTGGGCACCCCCAAGCAGGTGGCCGACGAAATCAACCACTGGGTGCAGACCGGCGCGGCCGACGGTTTTGTGGTCAACCCCTCGGTGGTGCCGAGCGGCATCGACGAGTTCGTCGACCGGGTCATTCCCGAACTGCAGGAGCTTGGGGTGTATCGCACCGACTACGCCGACGGCGGCCTGCACAACCAGCTGCGGCAGGTGGTGGCCAGATGAGTGCCATTGACGAGGTGGATGACGGCCTATCATCCCCCTACCCGAAGATCGAACTGCACGTTCACCTGGAGGGCGCCATCCGGCCGGCGACCCTGTTCGAGCTGGCGCTGAAAAACAAGGTCGCCCTGCCGGTGACAACCCTGGCCGAACTCGAGACGTTTTACGAGTTTCGCGACTTCAGCCACTTCATCGACGTCTGGAACGTGACCACCAACGTGGTGTTCGACGCCGACGACTTCCGCCGCATCGTGGTGGAGTACGCCAGGGAGGCCGCGACACACGGCGCCGTCTACGTCGAGGCGATCTTCTCGCCCAGCCAGTACTACGTTCGCGGCATTTCCGGCGACGCCCTGTTCGAGGGTTTCACCAACGGCATCCAGGACGCGCTCGAGCAGACCGGTGTTGTGGTGCGACTGACCCCGGACATCGACCGAGGACGCCTGCCGATGGAACTTGCTGAACGCATCGTCGACGACTCCATCCGCTACCGCGACCGCGGCATC
>JAODAO010000413.1 GCA_025463465.1 Glaciihabitans sp.
CGGTGAGCGCGAGCAGCCATTGACCGCTCAGATGAAGCGCTGCGCCATCCGCCATCGCGCGGATCTGGGCTGATTGGGCTTTGCAGGCCGCGTAGTCGCCATCGTGAAGCGCGACGCGGTAGAGGACTACACCGGCCGTTGCCTGTGCGAAATCGCCGAGCTTCAGGTCCGATGCCATCTCCATAACCGTCCCGGCAAGGGCCCGGGCATCTTCGAGTTCACCCAAATCGAACAGGGCCCGGCATTTCACCATCGTCCAGAAAGCGAGGGCAATTCCACTGCGAGTTCGCTGCGTCGCCTCAATCCGACTATCCGTTATGCGCACAGCGCGTCGACCATCGCCGATCGCGTTCGCAAGAAATGCGGGCCAAAGCCCCTCAGGCAACCATTGCGCAGCTTCAAAACCAGGCACCCGGCTCATACTTTCGACGGCCGTTGCGATGAGCGTTTCCGCGTCCGCCCATCGGTGCTCGTAGAAGCGAAGCACCGACTCGGTGGCGTCCACCGTCGCCAACGCTGCGATCTCTCCGGAGATCCGGGCGGCCGTTCGTGCTTCGCTGAGCGACTGTGCCAAGCGGGCGTAGTCTCCGATATTGGCTAGATTCAGAGTTTTCACGGCGAGCAGTTGTGCCCGGACGCCGAGGGGAACTCCGTCCATGGCTAATGCGCGGTCGCAGGTGGTGATGGCATCGGCGAACGAGGACTCGGTTTGCAGCCGAGCAATAGATAGCTGCGTACGGGCCCTGTCTCCCGGGGACAAAACAGCTTGGAGCCCGTGGGCGAGGGTTTTCGCATCATCGACTCGGCCTCCCACCCACAGAACCGGAATCAGGTCGGTCAGTAGCCCGTATTGGCTGGGGGATGATGCGACCTCGACTGCTCGATTTGCTAGCCTCGCCGCGCCCGCGGCATCGACGGGAGCAAGTTGGAGTGCCGCATCGTGGAGAAGTTCTACGGCAGCCATATCGCCTCGCTCTGCTGAGTCGGCGATTGAGGCAGCTACTGCTAGCAATGGCTCGCCGGATCGCAGCCGGATGTCGGCGGCGCGGCGACGCAAATGTGCTCTCACGGTGGGACGGAGCATCGATTCCGCTGTTTCACGGATCGCATCGTGCCGAAATCTCAGCGGTGATCCGTCAACAAACACGTCGGCTTCGATCGCCAGCTCGATTCCGTGGATTAGGTCGCTGGTCGTTTCACCGAGTAGTTCCGCCAGGTTCGACACCGAAAAGTTGCGACCCAGGATTGAGGCGACCTGCACCAGGTGGGACGCACGTCGTGGAAGTCGGGCGATGCGATCGCGGGTTGATGCCCCGAATCGTTCGGGGACTTGCGAGCCCTGAACTATCGCGACGTCTTCTTCCACCGCGATGAGGTTCTCTTCAATCAGGCCGTGAACGAGTTCGCTGACCAGCAACGGGAGGTTCTGAGCGCGTCGCAGCGTCAACTCAAGTCGAGCGTCAGGGGTGGCCCCGAGAAGATCGGTTGCCATGTCGACAGTGGCATCGTCAGATAACGGCTCGACGTCGATGACGGTAGCTTCCGCCGACCATTCCGCAATCGCCGCCATAACGCTTTCGTCGTATTCTCCGGCACGGATGGCGAAGGCCCACAGGATAGGCAGATCGCCCGTGCTCGCGATCAACGACCGCACGATGGCGACCGAGGCAGCATCTGCCCACTGCAGATCGTCGATCACAAAAAGGAAACCCTGGTCCTGGCTGGCTACCTCCAGGGCATCTCGGATCACCTGGATGAACCAGTAGCGTGAATCCGGTCCCCTGGACAGCGATGCGGCGTCGGCGCGGGTGAACAACGGCGGAATCGCTCGCAGCCCCGCATCAGCGATGACAGCGGTGGGCACTAGGTGCGATTCCGGGTCAGGCACAGCCACAACCGTGCGCCAGCCAGCTTGAGTGGAGGACATCAGGATCTCTCCGAGAAGCCTGGTTTTCCCCGATCCCGCTATCCCCCTGAGAAGGACGATGCGTGAACTTCCGGCATTCACGTCGGAGATTACGCTGGCGATTCTCGCGACTTCGGCGGTTCTGCCACGCAGCGGGTACTGGAACCTATCGCTTCCCACTAGCGCCCGGTCCTCTGGCCCCCGAGGATGAGCGGCGTCGGTCTGTGCGCTCATATGTTCAAGGTGATCTGAGAAGAGATGTGCGCAATTACCGCTACTGGCGTACGAAGGAGGCCGGGTCCTCCTTGCGCTGGGTGTGGTGCCACCATCCGTCCCGCAACGGGATTGGCCTTCCGAACCGTTGTTTCACGGCGGTCTTTCCTCATAACACTCCTCCGCATTGCGGCTCGTTCGTCAATTCTGCAGCCTCGGCGTTCCTTGCCCATCATGCCAAGACACACCGGCGCCCTCCGTGGACGCACGATAAACGCGTATTACCTCGCCTGGGCGGCGTTTTGCAGCGCGTGTTCCCAGTCTCGTGGAACCCGCTCTGCGGGTCCCGGGACGGTCTGGGATGTGGGGTGGCTGGTCGGCGGGGCCAATGGTGGGCCGAAGACTTCGGCGCCCTGCTGCCAGTCCCAAAACCAGTCTTCGCCGGGTTCGAAACTTTGGATCACGGGGTGGCCGGTCTCACGGAAATGCGCTGCGGCATGCTTATTCAGCGAGTCGTCGCAACATCCGATGTGGCCACAGGCAGCGCAGCGGCGGAGATGAAACCACCAGCTTCCTGTTGATTCGCATTCGAGGCACCCCGTCCCAGAGGGTCGCGCGGCGGGATCGATCAGGTCGGTCGTCATTAGCGGGTTCCGTTCAGCTGGTGCCGAGTCACGGGCCTGGCATCCCGTCCCGCGCTACCTATGTCAGGGCGGCGGCTCCGACAGGGGGCTTGGACTGGTCATGTTGCGCCTGGCCGCGGATTCCATTGGTCTTTCGAGAAGATGCCGGGTGGCCAAGACATGACTGGCCACCCGGCGGATCGATTACTTCGTGTGAAGAGCCTCCGAGAGGAACGCGACTGCCTGCGCGACCGCGGCGGTGGATGCCTTGGTGTTGTGCAGCGCGTTGAGCATAACGAAGTCGTGGATGGTTGCCGCGTAGCGCACCTGCGTCACCTCGACACCAGCCTCGCGCAGCTTGCCCGCGTATGCCTCACCCTCGTCGCGCAGAACGTCCGCTTCACCATTGATAACGAGCGCCTTGGGGAGACCAGCGAGCTGCTCCGTTGTGGCCCGCAGAGGTGACACGGTGATGAGAGCCCGCTCGTCCTCATCGGTTGTGTACTGGTCCCAAAACCATTTCATCCCGTCGAGTGTCAGGTAATACCCGTCGGAGAATTCTGCGTAGGACGCGGTGTCGAACGCAGCGTTTGTGACCGGGTAGAACAGTAGCTGAGCGACGAAGGACACGTCGCCGCGTTCTTTCGCGAGAAGCGTCAGCGCGATGGTCATGTTGCCACCGACCGAGTCGCCGGCGACGGCGATCCTTGAGGAGTCGAGGCCTTTGTCTGCTCCGGAGGTTGTCACCCACTGCGCCGCGGCGTAAGACTGCTCGATTGCTACCGGGTAACGCACGTCCGGGGAGCGGTCATACTCGGGGAACACAACGGCAGCGTTCGCACCGATCGCTAGGTCGCGTACGAGACGGTCATGTGTGTGGGCGTCACCAAAGACCCATCCGGCGCCGTGCACGTACAGGATCACCGGGAGGGTTCCGGTGATTCCCTTTGGCTTGACGATGCGGAGCTTCACCGTCCCGGTCGGGCCGCCGTCCACGGTGACCCATTCGTCATCAATATCGGGTTTGTCGATTGGCGAATCCTGTACGCCATCAACGGCCTTGCGGCCTTCCGCCGGCGGGAGGTCCCAGAGGAACGGCGGTTCGGAGGTGGCGTCGGCGAAGTCCTGTGCAGCTTTTTCCAGCGAAACGTGGCGCGGGTTGCCTGTCATGATCGTGACCTTTCAGTAGTGGTTGGTTGGGCGGGCTCAGGCGAGCTCAGCGATGGCGTCGGTGATGAACTTGGCAACTTCTGCGGGGTTGGTCTGCATGACCAGGTGGGGTGCGTCGATTTCGATGACGGAGCGGAGGCCGGCACGCTTATAGCCGAAACGCTCAACGTCCGGGTTGATGGTGTGGTCTGAGCTGGACACGATTCCCCATCCCGGCTTGGTCTTCCACGCGGCTATGGGCGCGGGCTCACCGAAAGCGATGGCCGAAAGCGGGCGCTGGGAGACGGCGAACACCTTCGCCTCTTCTGCCGCGACACCGGCGGCGAACACGGCCGGGAATGCATCGATCTTGACCGATACGTCGGTTCCTGGTTCGGCACCCTCGATCGGGTACGGCGCGTAGACGAGATTGGCGGCGAGGTCAGAATCGGGGAAACCACCCTGCAGCTGGCCGAGGCTCTCGCCTTCGGCGAGCGCGTATGCGGACACATAGACAAGCCCGACGACGTTTTCGGCGACACCGGCAACGGTGATCACTGCCCCACCGTAAGAGTGGCCGGCGAGGATAACAGGGCCATCGATCTGCTCAACGAACGACTTGATGTACGCGGCGTCCGCGATCAGGCTGCGGTTGAACACCGGCGGTACGAATACGGTATGGCCGGCGTCGAGCAAGCGGAGGGTCACGGGCGCCCAGCTGCTGGCGTCGGCAAACGCTCCGTGGACGAGGACAATGGTGGGTTCGTTCGACATGGTCTCTTCTTTTCTTTTTCGAGGTGCGGGAACGGGACGATTACCAGAGTGCTGCGGACTGGCGTCGGCGAGCTAAGACTCCCGTCGAGATCTCACGCGACGTTCGTTCAGTCCGTCCCCTCAACAAATGTCGAGGAACCCACGATCAGACAACGGTCGAACCTGTACCGCGCCGTGGCCTACCCAAAAGCCGCACCGAACTGGAAATTACGCCCGGGTCGGCCGTGAGGTGTGCAGCCGTCGGGTTCGATTGGGCGCCAGCGCAGTGCAGCAGAGGATCTTAGATTCGTCCCGTGGATTCCCAGAGGCGAATCAGCTTCAGACACATGTGCAATGCACTTCGCTGGGCCCCGTCATCGAGGGCATCCTTGACAGCCTGTGGCATACGATCGAGCCGGTAATACAGCGTTGCTCGATGAATGTGGAGCTGTTCGCATACAACGCCTACATGGCACGCGCCATCCAGGTAGGTCTCGATGGTGTGACGCTGGATCTCGTCGCCTTCGGTGCAAAGCACAAATGCGGCAGGAGAGAAGACCTGAAGATAGGAGCGGTCTCCGCCGATTGATGCGAGCAACGCCCACACCCCGAGAGCGCTGATATCACCGAGGCCGGCGAGTTGTGGCACGGCCCGCACGATACCCGCAGCCATTTCTGCCTGGTTGGCTGCTTCGAGTATGTCCGGCGAAAGGCGGTTGTGGTGCGCGGTCCCGATGGCGGACACCGTTATGGAGCGCAGTGCCGCTTCCTTCCTGATCAGTGCGGCCGAGTCGGCCGTATCACTGCTGCGACCGACGAAAAGAAGCAGCTCTTTTCTCTCACCGATGTAGGCGAGGGACGAGGTCCGCGTTGCGGAAAGGTGCCGGGCGTAGGACAGCCGGTCGAGCGTTCCCACCTCCACCGGCATGTCAACCGCATAAACGATGGTGTGCTCGCCCCGTTCCAGGCGTCGACGGGCGACCGCTTCATCGAAAGCTTGACGCCGCTCGCCCGAATCCGGCGACAACAGGCACCCCATGATGTCGTCACTGGTGCCCGGCTCCCGCTCGGCATCTTTCGGCCCAAGCAAGTCGCGTGTCACAGACACCGCGGCCTCGATTGCCGCGAAGTCCATTCCGCGTAGCGGTGGCAGGTTCTCGAGGATCAGCCAGAAGGTTGCGAGGTGTGTGCGACTATCCCGCACGGGAACCGCAAGGCGTTCAAGTCCGCCCAGGTGACGCAGGGTGACGGTGACGGGCTGGTGGGCGTCGTTGAGTTTGATGGTCTCGAAATACTCCTTCTGCTCCGGCGGCGCCTCCCGCTGGATGACGTTCATCGCCCGCATATGGTCGATGTCTTTGCCCTGGCTGCTGGCTGCGATGAGACGGTGGTTGGGATCACCCATGATCACGGAGCGGCCCAGCGTGTTCGCCAGCTCGTCCACTACGTCCTGAAAATTCATCATCGTGATTGCGACGCTAGGTCCCATTTCGGAGAGCTGGGTAACACTGCCAGTGACACTTTTGACAGATGCCGGAGTGTCGGTCAAAAAGACTCGACGTTTGTCGAGTCGGTTTTCAACCACGATAGGAAGCGGGCAATATCGACGGCAGTTGAGCGTAGGAAACAGCAGCGGCGCAGTTTTCTCTGCACGTCGATCGAAGGGAAGACCGAGGCTTGCCATGGATACCAGCGAGGGCGACGCAGCGGAGACCACATCAGGCATGGTTCCAGACGACGACGTCGACGCGTTCCTGCGTTCGTGGAGTGGGGTCGCCGCGACCCTCATCGACCGCCATCTGACCGTGTCGGGCTCGACCCGCCTCGCGGAAGCGCTGTTCCCGAATCTCCGCCGCGGTGTCAACCTCGCGCGCGAAATGTTCCTCGAAGTCATTCCCCGTCGCGATCTCGCGTGCGGGGCAGAGATGAGCGACCAGGTCGTTGCAGCCCTCCAGTCGTCATTGGCGTGGCATGAGCACGATGCCGAGTTCCAGAAAATCATCGGAGAGCTTGCGGCGATGAGTCACGAATTCTCCATTGCGTGGGCGGCTGAGCGCCAGGCGTTACGACCACATGGGATTCTCCGTTCTACACATCCCGTGGCAGGTGAGTTGCTCATCAGGTACCAGCTGCTCGAGCTTGCGGCTGGCTGGAACGACGTCCTGATCGTATGGCAGGGTGCCGATCCTGATTCCGAGGCTGCCTTCGGTGACCTGATCCCCGCTGCGTAGGGTGTGCTGTTCCCGTAACGGGTGAACCGGCTGCGTGTTCAACCGTGGCCGCTCGACGAATGTCTAGGTAGGACTGAACAACGGGGCAGTGCCGCACCGGTCCGAGCTTCCTAGGTTGTGGATATGAACGATCGTCCGGATCGTTCGACTTCCACACCAAGCCCAGGAGGTTTGCAATGACCACCACTACGCCCACTCCCACCTACACCGACACCCCGATCGGTACCACGTCGACCGGTACACGTTCCGAGTTCGACAGCATGGGCAATGTCGACGTCCCGGCGGATCACTACTGGGGAGCGCAGACACAGCGCTCTCTCATCCATTTTTCCATCGGCAACGACCACATGCCTGTCGAGGTATACCGCGCATACGGGATCGTGAAAAAGGCCGCCGCCCTGGTGAACAACGAAGCGGGCCGCCTGGAGGACTGGAAAACCAAGGTGATTGTGCAAGCCGCTGACGAGACCATCGCCGGCAAGCTGGACGGCGAGTTTCCCCTCTACGTCTGGCAGACCGGCTCCGGCACCCAGAGCAACATGAACATCAACGAGGTTCTCTCCAACCGCGCAATTCAGCTTCTGGGCGGCAACCTCGGTAGTCAGCACCCGGTAGGGCCGAACGACGACGTCAACATGGGACAGTCCAGCAACGACTCCTTCCCCACCGCCATGCACATTGCCGCCATCACCGAAATCGACGACCGGCTTCTGCCCAGCCTCCGGGCGCTGCACGCGGAGATCACCAAAAAGTCCAAGGAATGGGGTTCCGTTGTCAAAATCGGCAGGACCCATCTCGAGGACGCCGTACCGTTGACGGTCGGCCAGGAGTGGTCAGGTTATGCGGCCCAGATCGAGGACTGCATCGGCGAAATCGTGCACAGCCGCGAGGGGCTCCTCCGCGTGGCTCTCGGTGGTACAGCCGTGGGCACCGGTCTCAACGCCCCCGAAGGCTTCTCCGTGAAGGTCGCAGCGAAAATCGCTGAGCTGACGGGAAAGAAATTTGTCACCGCTCCCAATAAATTTGCCGCCCAGGGTTCGCTGGATCCGATGGTGCGCGCACACGCCGCACTGCGCGGTATTGCGGTTTCGCTGATGAAGATAGCCAATGACATGCGCTGGCTTGCTTCCGGACCCCGCACCGGCTTCGCGGAACTCATCCTCCCGGCGAATGAGCCGGGATCCTCGATCATGCCGGGCAAAGTAAACCCGACGCAGTGCGAAGCCATCGTGATGATCGCCATCCAGGTCATCGGGGATGACTCCGCCGTGGCATTCGCGGGCTCACAGGGAAACTTCGAGCTCAACGCGATGCGGCCGATCATCATCAACAACTTTTTGCATTCCGCACGTATCTTGGGCGACGGGGCCGCCAAGTTCCTCGAGTTCTCCGTTGCGGGTACCGAACTGAACCGGGACAAAATCAGCCAGTACGTCGGAGACAGCGTTATGCTCGTCACCGCTCTCAGCCCCATCATCGGCTACCAGAACTCCGCGCACATAGCCGAAGACGCAATCGCCAGGGGAGTCTCGTTGCGCGAGGCGGCGCTGGCATCCGGAAAGGTCACGGCGGAGAAGTTCGACGAAGTCGTCAATCCGCTCGACATGGTCGGCTCCGGAGTTGGCGGCGCCTGATGACCTCAGTCGACACGATCGGCGAAGCGCGAGCGACCGAGGACTCTGACCAGGTTCTCGTTGCTCGCGCGGCGGCCCTGCTCCACGTCAGCGGCGAATCCACCACCGTCACCCTCGCCGCCGTCGACCGGCTCAATCACGGACTCGGCACCAACTTCGAGCTGCTCCCCAGCTGGGCGTCGATGACCGTTCTGGCCAAAGGCCGCGACCCGGTTACAACCGTTGCTCCGCCCGTGGGCGTTGCTATGCGTTCTGTGACCATTGCGATGCGCGTGATCGACCGGGTCGGCGATAACACTGCGACCCGGCTCCAGCTGGCTGCGGAACTTGATCGCGCTACCAAAGCAGGACCGTCGCCAATGTGGTTGTTCATTGTGGCATGCGCCACGGGACCAGCCGCCCTTTCGATCATCTTCGGCGCGCACGACGCAACCGCCGTGCTGCTCGTTGCCTTCAGTGGCGCCCTGGGAGGTGCTGCCCGCCGACTCCTCGGACGTTTCCACATAGGCCCACTGGGACAGGTGTTCGCCGCAGCGTTCCTCGCCGGCGTCATCGGCGGGTTCGCCGTTAATGCCGACCTGAGCACGTCGTTGCGGCTCATTGCCGTCTGTCCGGCGATGATTCTGGTCCCCGGCCCTCACATCCTCAACGGCGTCCTTGACCTGTTCGCCCTGCGGATCCCCCTCGGTTTCGCGCGCCTCGGTTACGCCGCCGTGCTGCTGCTGGCTGTCGGTTCCGGGCTCGCTCTCGCGCTCGCGCTATTCGGAACCAACCTGCCCGTGGAACCCGGTGGGCGGACGGTACCGCTCTGGCTCGACGTCATAGCCGCAGGGGTCGCGGCGGCCTCCTACCCGGTGTACTTCGCGATACCGTACCGACTCATCATCTGGCCTGTTGTGGTCGGCGCCGTCGCGCACGGCCTCAGGACCGTCGCAATAAACGACTGGGGATGGAACGTCGCCATCGGTGCCACGATCGCGTGCTTCCTGGTCGGTATCGTCCTCGCGCCGGTCTCACACCGCCTCCACATTCCTTACGCGGCGGTGGCGTTCGCCGCGGTAGTCGCCCTTGTCCCCGGCGTTTACGTGTTCCGCATGATCAACGCCATTGGTGATCTCCCGTTCGCCGGATCCAACGACAGCCTGCTTGGTGCGATCTCGGATGGCACAACCGCGGCGCTCATCGTGTTGGGCATGGCCGTTGGACTCGCACTGCCCAAACACGTCTATAGCCAGCTCACCGCCCATCGAGAGAGAACATCATGACAACCGCCCATCCCGTTGAGACGGCTGCTCCCGCATACGTGAGGCTCCCGGCTCTCCTGTCGCTCCTCGCTGGTATCACCGACGTCACCAGTTGGATCCTCCTCGGTGGTCTGTTCACCGCCCATGTCACCGGAAACCTTGTACTCATCGCCGCCGATGTGGTTTCCGGCACACCTCCGCATCTGGCCGCCGTGCTCGCGTTGCCGTTGTTCATCGTCACGACGGTCCTCGCGACCGGTGTTGCGCGAAGACTGGACGGTCAAACGGGCCGGATGCGCCAGGTCCTGCTCGGCACCCAGGCAATACTGCTGGTTGTCGCTGGCGGCCTATCGTTCACCGGTCATGCGTCCGCCGACCCGCAGGGGGGTTTGGCCCTGGCGATAGGGCTGTGTGCCGTCGCAGCGATGGCGACACAGAACGCCTACCTGCACCTCGTGTCACCGAAAGCGCCCTCCACCGCTGTAATGACGGGCAACCTCGTTGTCGCGACCATCGCAGCATTCGATCTGGTCACGTCTCGAGGCACGTCGGCAACCGCGCTCGCCCATTGGAAAGATACCTGGCCGCTGCTGGCAGGCTTTATCGGTGGATGTCTGGTCGGCGCGTGCGCCTCAACCCTCTTCGGTGATCATGCTGCGCTGGTTCCCGCTGTCCTTGCCGTCGCTGTCTTCGCCGGAATAGCTGTCAGGCGTGGGCGCCCCGCCGGTGCTTAACAAAGGCGAACCACGCGTCGATCCCGGCATCACCCACGATGCCATCGTCGGATCATGGCGGCTCCTCAGCGCCGTCCAGCACTTCGACGACGGCACGAAGGCAGCAGAGTTCGGGCCTAACGCCAGCGGGTATCTCTGCTACACCGCCGAGGGAACGGTGAGCGCCGTTCTGGGCGCGTCCGACCGGCCACAGATCGCCGCTCTCGACCCCCAGGATGCGACACCCGCCGAGTATGCTTCCTCCGCACGGGCCTTCGTCGCCTACGCCGGCACCTACGTTGTCAACGATGAGACAAGCGAAGTGATCCACAACATCGAAATTTCGCTTTATCCGAACTGGCAGGCCCACAGCCAGTTACGTGTCGTGAAAATGGACGGCGACACCGTCACCATTGTCGCCTCGCCCCGGGTTACCGCGACCGGCCGGGCTTTCCATTCCGAACTCAGATGGCGACGCGTGTCTCGCTGATCGTCACATCCCAGCTACCCCCGGCGCTGCGGAGTGCGCCGCAGCGCTGTGACCACAGACATCGCTGCTCAGTCCACACGACTTCTGCAATACGGCTTATGCCATAATGATCGAGCAGGTCGTGAAGAGGTAATGGTGTGGATCTTATGCACCGGAGATGCTGGGCGCCGGGCGACGCGAACAGCGACTTTCGTCCGCGGCTTCCTCCAGATAGGGCTCGGGACCGACCGAGGAAACATACCCGAGCTGCTGTGGTTGACGAGGCCTGCACGGCGGATGCATTAGCCGCACGGTGCCCCTGCCTGCAGACCAGAGCCGGGTTCTGCACCAGCAGCAGGCGACGGCCTCGACGCTGGCCGAGGTTGGATGGCTCCCATGGCCGTGAGACCAGCCGGTCACGCCCGGTAGGAGACCCGGTCAATGGGAGCGAGATCGACGTGCGCCTGAAGCGATTCGAAATCAGTCACACATCCCCCGAACCGTCGATGTTCGTCAATGAAAAACAGGCGGAGGGCATCGCCCGCCGAATCGGGGCCGACGTCCACATTGTGCAAACCGACAACGGTGCCGGTTACGTCCGAGAACTCTCGTATGGTGGGCGGTCGTTCAGCAAAGCCAACGCCACCCAGCCCGCCTCCGGCCGGCCTGTTGGCACCCAAACCTACAAAGGAGAACCAGCCGGTGACACAGAAGGCACCCATGGTCTCGTCGTCGCCAAGGGTTCTCGTGATTCGCGCCAGCACCTGAGAAAGGTCGAGTGGTTGGCGCAGCGCCAGTCTGAATTCCGGCTCGAACTTGATGATCGCCGCGCTTCTAATCTTTCGGTGTGCGTCTGTCTGAGCGATGGTGAAATCAGTCGCCACGGTGTAACAACGCCCACCCAGGATGACAATTTCGGAGCGGCCTTCAGCGACCACGCCAACCCCAAGGTCACCGTGCCGAAGGACTTGGGACACGGTTGGCATCTGCCGGTCGTGTCCCTCGGTTCGTGTGGTGTCGTCAGGATAAATCGCCCTCGGACGTCGCAGTGACATGGTCACGCGCCTGGCTCCGCCGGTGCTGCCGGATCGATCTGCGTCAGATGCCGCACCTCCGGCTCGCCGCTGGCGAGTGCGCGGGCCTTCTCCAAACCAGCCTCGTCGAAGCCCGTCGTCCGGTCGTCGTGCTGGCTCAAGTGTTCACGCCAGGACCCGACGGAGAACGCTTCGACAATCACGTGGGGGTCCTCGCGGTCGTTGTACAGCTCCCATTGGCGGGCACCGGTACGTCGACGGGTCTGACGGACAACCTGCATTTGGGTGACGAAGGCCGGGCGATTGCTGGGGTCAACGGTGTAGCGGATGAGGACAAGCGTCTGAGCGGTGTCACTGATCGACAGCGGCGGAACGTCGTCGACCGGCGGTACGTCGGTGAGCGGGATGGCTACCAGGGTGCGCTCCTTGTCGGCCGTCGAGAGCAGCGGCCAGATCAACTGGCTGGCAGCGACAACAACCACAAGAGTCCCGGCCCCGACGCTGGTGGGTACAACACCGACGTTTTGGGCGACAGCTCCAACGATTGCGGATCCGGCGGCGGTGCTACCAAAAAGCACAAGCTGATAGACGGAGAGCCCTCGTGAGCGCACCCATGAGGGCAGGAAAGCCTGCACTGATGCATTGAGCGACGCGATCACCGCGATCCACCCGACTCCCCCCAGCACAAGAACGGCCAGCGTCAACGGCAGCGACCGCGACACCGCCGAGACGACGATGACACCGCCAAACAGTGCGGACGCGATCATCACGGTGACGTTGGCGCCCAGTTTGGCGCGTGCCTTCGGGATGACGAACGCCCCACCGACCGAACCGATGCCGATAGCTCCAAGAAGCAGGCCGTAGCCGTTGGATTCCAACCCGAGTTGGTGAGCAGCGAGCAAAGGCAACAGAGCCCACAGGGCGGACGCGGGAAAGATGAACAGGGCTAGACGGGCCATCACCCGTCGGACGACACCGGCATTCCACACGTACCGGAGTCCCGCCCTGGTCGCTTCGATAAATGGTTCAGGACGGCGAACTGGCGGGTTGTATCCGCGCCACGAAATCAGGACGACAAGAAATACGGCGAATGACAGGGCGTTCAATGCGAAAACGAACGGGATTCCAATCGCGGCTACGGCAAGACCGGCGATCGCGGGTCCGATCGAACGTGCGATGTTGACGCCAATGGAGCTGAGAGCCGCGGCACTGGGGATCAGGGGTCGCGAGACGATCTCGGGCACCAACGCCTGGTAGGCGGGCCCCTGGATTGCAGAACCGGCGCCGAGAAGGAACGTAAAGGCCAGGAGCAACCACGGCGTCATCCCGCCGATCAGTGTGACGACGCTGAGCACGACCCCGACTGCGACAAGGGACGATTGCACGGCGATGAGCAGTTTGCGGCGGTTGACAAATTCGCCCAGCACCCCAGAAGGGATACCGAGGAGGAGAAACGGCGCAGCGGACGCGGTCTGAATCAGCGCGATGAGCGCTGCATCGCTGTGGTTTTCCACGAGGAACCATTGGGCGCCGACGGTCTGCATCCAGCCGCCGATACTGCTGATCAGTGATGCGATCCACAGTGCGCGGAAAAGCTTCACGCGAAGTGGAGCGAATGCGCCGGTGTCCGGAGCCGTAGCGGCATCAGTCACGGGTGTCGCTGGTGCGGTTGTGTTGCTCACGGCCGCACCGCCCCGGCGATGTTCATCGACAACAGGTCGAGGATTTCGTCGCCGCCGACCCGTAGCACGGTTCGCTCCTCGTGAAGGACAAGGCCGGGTATGTGGTCGACCGTGATCGTGTGCACGATAGTCATTCGGCCGCCGTTAGCGCCGACCGCACTGGCTTCAGTTATTTTCATGGGTCAAGCTCTCCACTTCATCGTGTTTCAATGACGGTTGGTGGTGCGGGGATGCAATCGGCTTTTTAGCTCACGGGTGTGAGTTTGAGGGTGTACTGGTGCTGGCCCTGGAGAACTACCTCGCCACGCTGGTTGTGGACCGTCACCGCGGTGGTGACCTTTCCTTTGCCGTCGTGAACATCGAGCGATGCGATGACCAACTGTGAATACAGGGTGTCGCCGCTGTGTACCTCTGCCGTGAATTCGCAGGACAGCCCGGTGAACGCGATGAACACCTCGCCGATCACGTGCGGGAAGAGCGTTGCGCCAGGCGCGGTGAAGGCGAGAACCTGCAACCCGTGCACAACGGGAGCGCTGTGCCCGTGGGCCCTGGCCCACACCGCGTCGTAGTGCACGGGATGGTTGTCGGCGGAAACGGTCTGGAATGCCGAGCTGTGGGCGTCCGTCAGGGTTCGACTCGGTGCGCGGTAGGTCTCACCAACGACCAGGTCCTCGAAGGTCTTGGCCTTGACGATGGCGAAGTCAAGCGGGTTGAAACCCGTGGTGGGTGTGGGGAGGTCCAGTGATGTCATGTTGATGCTCCAGTGGTGGTCGTCGGTCCGGTGGCGCGCTGCGTACGGGTTGCGACAGAAGGCTGGCTCAGCGGTTATGAGCCTGAAAGAACGACGCTTCTGACCGTGTTCATCAGCGTATGAGCGAGGTGGATCCCTGGCAGTAGACGGCCGTCGAGCGCTGGCTCGACAAATGTCCAGCCCGGGCGAACGAGAGGAAGGACCGAGCGAGGCGCGCGTCCCGGTGCGATGCTTCGATGGATACTGAGCATTGCAATGCCTTGTTACGCAAGGTATTGTCGGACCATGGGTGATGAAGAGGATAAAATCCTCACCAATTTGCGCAAGGGCGTGCTTGAGTTCTCTGTATTGGCGGCACTTGCTAACGAGCGCGGGTACGGCCGAGACCTCGCGCACACCCTGGGCGACAAGGGTCTTCTGGCGAGTGAGGGAACACTGTACCCACTGCTGTCCAGGCTGCGTTCGTCCGGACTGGTTAACACCGAGCTGACCGACCCAGCCGAAGGCCGCCAACGACGCTATTACACGTTGACAGACACGGGCCGCGCGCGCCTCGATTCCTTCCGGTCCGCCTGGGTTCCACTGAGGGACACCGTTGATGAACTATTGGAGACAACACGATGAACACCACCTCCCTGGACGAACGCGCAGACGAAAAGCACACCTACCTCGCTCAGCTGCGGCACGAACTGTCGGTACTGCCACCCGAATCACGCGACGATATCCTGCGCGATGTCGGCGACCACCTGGAGGACACCCGCGACGATGCGCGACCGATGTCAGAGACGGTAGGCACCCCGCGCGAGATCGCGCTTGCAGCCCTCGAGGAACGGAAGATCAAGGTGGGCCGACCCGTCCCGCCACACCACACCATGCTCTCCAAGCGACTCCAATTGGTTGTCGCCGCACTGGCCGTACTCGCAAATGTTGTGTTCGCCGTTCGTATCGGCGGTTGGTTCCCATTCGGATACGCCGGCGGACTCCTGCAGTTTGTTCCGGTCCTGCTCGTGGCAATACCACCCCTGCTGGTGCGCTGGACCCGGTGGTGGACAGTGTCCCTGCTGTGCACCATTGTGTACGCGGCATATCTCTTGGCGGCGCTTCTGTGTGTCACCGTGTATCTGGCCGCCCCACTCCTTGCGATTCACTTCCTCGCGAGCTGGCCGATTCTGCTGCTCACACAGGGGCCACTGCTTGCCCTGCTGATCATCGCGCTCGTACGCGCGCCGGGAATCCTTCGCGCTCGGTGATCGTCGAAGCGTCCGAGAGACAGCGGTGGCCCGGCCGCGGTCATGCCCCCATCGCGCGAAGCACACCCCGCCAACTGAGTCGACGCAGACGGCGGGCAACATCGTCAGGCTGCCGCAAAACCGTGGGCCGCCCGTCGCTGCTTTGCGCACCGGTCCGGTCCCGGCGGAGGACCGACCAGGCATACCGGCTAGGGCGTCAACGTGATAATCGATACCAATAACAGTGGCGCCGAGGAAGATGTTTGCGCGATGACCAGGCAAGCCGAGCAGGTCCGCGCGACGATATCTGTCGCATAACCGGCGGCGACATTCTCGCTTGATAAAAACCAGCCGACAGGTATCTGCTGAGCCAGATGACGACATGGCTTGCTTCAGCCACGCTTCCGACTCAACGGCCCGAGCGGGGGTCTCGCCCTATCCACCCTCAATGGCTGATAGCGACGCGAGATGACCACGCAGTGCCGCCGTAACCTCGTCCACCTTGGTGAGAAGCTCCGGGGTGAACGCGTCGATAAACAACTCCTGTACGGCCTTCAGGTGCGGGGCGGATGCTCGCCGGAACAGTGAGGAACCACGTTCGGTCAGGACGACGTCGGCACCCCGGCTGTCGGTGGCGCATTTCTCCCGGCTGATGAGCCCACGGGACTCCATCCGGCCGAGATGGTGGGAGAGCCGACTGCGTTCCCATTCGATGTGGTTCGCGAGTTCCGATGACCTCATCCTTTTGCCGTTCGCCTCGGCGAGCGCCAGCAGGACCGCATAGTCGCCGCTTGACAGTTCGGAATCTACCTGCAATCGCGAGCCGATCAGGGAGCGCAGGTGCTCCCCCGTCTCGATGAACTCTCGCCAGACTTTCAGGTCATGTGCGGTGGGGGAACGCCGGCCGGCCGAACGCGCGGGTGTCACTTTCACAAGACCTCCTAGTTGACACGTCAATCATATCGACGCATGATTGACACGTCAATTACTTCTGGAGGATGTTGTGGCTGCTGGTGCGTTCGAATTCGGGCTGAATTCATTTGGCGATGTGCCGACCGACAACGGTCGCCTGCTGAGCGACGCGGAAACGATCCGCCTCCTGGTCAGAGAAGCTCAACTCGCCGAGTCGGTCGGTCTCGACGTTTTCAGTATCGGTGAGCACTACCGCGAAGGCTTTGTTGACTCGGCCGGCCCCGTGATCCTCGCGGGCATCGCGTCGGCGACCGAGCGGATCAAGCTCGGCACCGCCGTTACCGTGCTCAGCACCAATGACCCCGTCCGGCTGTACCACGAGTTCTCTACCCTCGACGCGATTTCGAATGGCCGCGCCCAGATGGTTCTCGGGAGGGCATCACAGACCCAGTCGTTCCCACTGTTCGGCTACGACCTCGCCGATTACGAGCAACTCTTTGAGGAAAAGCTCGAACTCTTTATGCTGCTCCAACGGGAGTCCCCGGTGACGTGGTCCGGCACCGTCCGGCCCGATCTGGTGAACCAGACATTGCATCCGGCCATGCGCCCCGGTGGAATCCCCACCTGGATCGGCGTCGGCGGCAGCCCCAATTCCGTTATCCGGGCCGCCCGCTACGGTCTCCCCCTCATGCTGGCTATCATCGGCGGCCAGCCCGAGCGTTTCGCGGGCCACGTCGACCTATATTTCCGGGCACTTGCACAATTCGGGATGCCCGAGCAGCCCGTCGGCCAGCACGCACTCGGCCTGATCGCCGACACGGACGAAGAAGCCGCCGATACGTGGTGGGAGGCATGGGAACCGATGATCGAGATGATGGGACGCGAACGCGGCTTCCCCGTCCCCAGCAGGGACCAGTACAACCTCGAGCTTGCGGATGGAGCGCTCTTTGTTGGATCACCCGAGACTGTCGCACAGAAGATCGCACGAATGGCCCGCGCCCTGCGCATCAGCCGGTTCGATCTGAAGTACGACATTATGGGCCTGCCCGTCTCGGCCCGAGCACACACGATCGAGCTGCTAGGTACCGTGGTGGCACCCCGGGTTCGCGAACTGCTCGCAGAGCAGCCGGTCAATGCCTGACATCCTATTCGGGGGCTACTTTGTGGCCCTCGGCGAGCACTACAAATGTCCCGCGGAGGCTACTCCATTGGCCACCAACATCTATTGGCACAAGAACCGGATCACATCGTGAGTACAGAAACGCAGCAAACCACCGTGGGTATCCTCGGTGCCGGGAAAGTGGGCACCGTACTTGCCCGTCTTCTTATCGCCGCGGGGTACCGCGTCCTCATCGCGGGATCCGGAGCCACCTCTAAAATCGCTCTCACCATCGAGGTATTGGCCCCGGGCGCGACGGCGACCACGGCCGACGAGGTCGCTAGTGACTCCGACATTGTGATCCTCGCGCTCCCGCTGGGCAAGTTCCACACCATCCCCCGCGACCTGCTGCGCGGCACACTGGTGATCGATGCGATGAATTACTGGTGGGAGATCGACGGGATCCGCGACGACCTCAACGATCCGCGTATCTCAACCAGCGAACTGGTCCAGGAGTTCCTCCCTGAGTCCCGTGTGGTGAAGGCTTTTAACCACATGGGCTACCACGACCTGGATGAAGGCCCCAAGGCCGAGGCAACCCCGGGGCGCAAGGCACTGGGGATTGCTGGCGACAATGCAGCAGACCTGGAAACGGTCTCAGCCATTGTCAACGCCGTTGGTTTCGATCCCGTTGTTGTTGGCTCCCTCCGCACCAGCATCTCCCTCGAGCCCGGCAGCGAACTCTTCGGAGCGAACTTCACCGCCGACGTGATTCGCGATGCGGTTGATCGCTTCCCGTTGTCTGAGCGTGGGCAGCTGGTCACTGCCGCCCGGCAATAGTCCACCGCAGCACCGAAAGAATCGGACTCGGCTATGCGCAGCGCAGAAGTGATCGTGATCGGAGGCGGACAGGCCGGTCTCGCGGCCGCCTATCATCTGACGCGACGCGGGTACACGAGCGCAATTGCTAACCCCACGGCGGAGCACACCTACGTTGTCCTCGATGCCGAGTCTGCCGCGGGCGGGGCCTGGCAACACCGGTGGAAATCGTTGCGGATGGAGACCGTAAATGGCATCTTCGACCTCCCCGGTTTCCCCCAGCCACCCATCGAGATCAGCGAATCGGGCCGTGACGCCGTGCCCCGCTATTTCGGCCAATTCGAGCGGTCGATGGCACTACCGATCCTCCGTCCGGTGAGGGTCACCAGCGTGCAGCCAATCGACGACCGTCCGGATGGGGAACTCCTTGTTGTCACCGAAGGAGAAACCTGGACAACCAGGTTCCTAATCAACGCCACCGGCACCTGGAACAACCCCGTCCTCCCCCGGTATCCAGGCGGCGACGACTTCCTGGGGAGGCAGCTGCACACCCGCGACTACGTCAGCGCCGACGACTTCGCCGGTAAACGCGTTGCAATAGTCGGCGGCGGAATCTCGGCTGTCCAGCAACTGGAAGAAATTTCCCGTCAGGCCACAACCTTTTGGTACACCCGCCGGGAACCGGTGTTCCTCGACCGCGATTTCACTCCGGAGACCGTGGGCCGGGAATCGGTGGCCAAAGTGATTGCCGATGTCGAGGCCGGGCGGCCCGCCGGAAGTGTGGTCTCCTACACCGGTCTGGGCTGGACGTCCTACGCGATTGCCGCCAAGGAGCGCGGCGTTCTCGAGCGCCGGGCGATGTTCACCCGGATAGAGCCGCACGGAGTGCGGGAGGCGGATGGGACCTTCACCACCATCAACGTCATCCTCTGGGCAACGGGCTTCAGGGCTGCGCTGGCGCACCTCGATCCGCTCGGCCTTCGAAACGAGAGCGGTGGGATCACCATGGACGACACCCGGGTTGTCGCCGATTCGCGAGTGCATCTGATCGGCTTTGGCCCCTCACAATCAACGGTCGGAGCGAACCGGGCGGGTCGCTCGGCGGTGGCGGCAATTGCCAAAGCTGTCCGGCTTCGCCAATAACCAGTCGCTGCACCGTCGCCCGGGCAACCCCAGCGCTAGTCCGCGGTGGTGCGAGCGTCGCGGACAACGAGCTTCGCTAGTTGGCGTCCGTCCGCGTCGAAGTTTTCCGGGTCCAGCCACGTGGTGTAGCCGGCACGCAGTTCGGACCACTCACTGTCCGTGATCGAGAACCAGGCGGTGTCACGGTTTTTGCCCTTGATCACCATGTGCTGCCGGAAGACCCCCTCCAGGAGGAAGCCGAACCGCATGGCCGCGTTTTTGGACGGCTCATTCTGATCGTTGCATTTCCATTCGAAGCGGCGGTAGCCGAGACCGAAGACGTACTCGGCCATAAGGAAAATCGCCTCTGTAGCACCACGGGTGCGTGCGAGGTTGGGGCCCCACACGATGCTTCCAACCTCTATCACTCCGTTAGCCGCGTCGATGCGCATCAGGGCCTGCCGCCCCTCGGCCCGCCCGGTCTGAACGTCGACAACGGCGAAGAAGAGCGGATCCGTTCCGCGGGCGACGCGGGCGACCCACTCGTCAAACTCCGCTTCAGCCATTACCGGCTCGGGCATATAGCGGAACCGGTCCTCGGCACCGGGTGCTGCTGATGCCTCGAACAACGAGGCCGTGTGCGCGCCGGGGTCAAGAGGCTCAAGCCGGACGTACCGACCGCTCAGGGTCTTGCGCTCTGGAAGGGGTACGCCGGTCCAGTTGGTCAGGGTCATAACAGGTTCCTTTTTGGGGGATGCGGGCATGGAGCAGTCACGATGTTCATCCGCACGCGGGCAGTGCTCGCTGCTTCGCCATCCGCACCCGCGATCCGCAACGATTCGAGCAGTAGGTCTGCGCGGTTCCCCGGCCGAGACCGGAGAACACCTGGCCGCATCCGGGGCGTGCGCATCTGCCCCAGACAACGCGGCCATGATCACTGAGGGCCACAGCCATCGAGAGGGCGCTCGCCGACAGAAACCAGGAGGCCCAATCGAACGGCTGCCGGTCGACGTGCACGTGCCAGCG
>JAODAO010000446.1 GCA_025463465.1 Glaciihabitans sp.
GGGCGCAGAGATAGGCGCTCATGTGGAAGGCTGGGGCGAACTATTGTGCATGTTGGCCGGGTTACCGCCCGCCATCGAGGGAGTGAGCCTATTGTCATCGCGCCGAGTTGGACGTGAGTAGTCCCGAAGTCAGCCCCACGCCCGAGGTCGAGCAGGCCCCGCACGTGCCGGTGACAGTAATTGAGTCGCGCGAGGACTACCTTCTTGCCGTCGCCGCTATCGCAGCAGGAACCGGTCCGATCGCCATCGACGCGGAACGAGCGTCCGGGTTTCGATACTCCCAGCGTGCCTACCTCATCCAGATCTTCCGCCGCGACGCCGGCACGTTCCTTTTCGATCCGCCCGCAATCGGATCCTTCAGCGAGCTGAACGATGTCATCCGCGAAGAAGAGTGGATCCTGCACGCGGCTAGCCAGGATCTTTCCTGCCTGCGCGAGGTCGGACTGGATCCGACCCGCCTCTTCGACACCGAGCTCGGCGCCCGGCTGGCCGGGCTTCCCCGGGTCGGCCTCGGCACCGTAGTTGAAGAGCTTCTCGGAATCCACCTTGCCAAGGAACACTCGGCTGCGGACTGGTCCACCCGGCCGCTGCCCCAGTCGTGGTTGGTCTACGCTGCCCTCGACGTCGAGTTGCTTGTCGACCTGCGCGAGATCATGGGTGCGATGCTGGAAGCCGATGGCAAGTCCCAGATCGTCGAGGAGGAGTTCGCAGCCGTCCTCGCCCGCGACCTCAAGCCGGTTCGTGAGCAGCCGTGGCGTCGCCTGAGCGGTATGCACTCCATCCGCGGCCTGCGCAATCTCGCTGTTGCCCGCGAACTGTGGCAGGCGCGAGACGAATACGCCCGCGAAATCGACACAGCGCCCGGTCGCCTTGTGCCTGACTCTGCCCTGGTGGCTGCGGCGCGCACCCTGCCGGCGACAAAACGTGACCTCGTTGGGCTGAAAGAATTCACCGGACGTGCCAGCAGGTCTCAAATTGACCGCTGGTGGGGTGCCATCCAGGCTGGCCTCGTCACCGACGACCTCCCCGTGGTGCGTACACCAGGCGAAACCATTCCGCCGCCCCGGGTGTGGGCCGACAAAAATCCCGATGCAGACCGTCGGCTCAAGGCAGCACGCGCGGCGATCAGCGAAGTCTCCGTCAGTCTCAACATCCCCCTCGAGAATTTGCTGACCCCGGAGCTGCTGCGTCGACTGTCCTGGAATCCTCCCGCTGAGATCGACCCGGCGGCCATCAGCGCCGCACTCGAGGAATTGGGTGCGCGGCCCTGGCAAATTGACGCTACCGCACAGTCAATTGGTGAAGCCTTTGTAGAAGCGGCCCAACCCATCCAATCTTCTGCCGAGGACCCTTCGTAGAAAGAGTCAAAGGATTCAGCTCCAATTTCTCACCGGCCTAGGATCTACAACACCGAAGTGTTGGAGGCAATGTGGCCGAGAAAACCGAAGTTGTGTTCGTTGATGGGGTCCGCACCCCGTTTGGACGTGCCGGCGAAAAAGGAATGTACTGGCAGACCCGTGCCGACGATCTCGTTGTAAAAGCGATGATCGGCCTGATGGAACGCAATCCCGGGCTGCCGGGCGACCGCGTTGACGATGTCGCCATCGCCGCAACCACCCAACAGGGTGACCAGGGACTGACCCTCGGTCGCACCTCCGCGCTGCTGGCCGGGCTGCCCCACACCGTACCCGGATACGCGATAGACCGGATGTGTGCCGGTGCAATGACCTCGGTGACCACCATCGCCGGTGCGATCGCCTTTGGCGCGTATGACGTGGGGATAGCGGGTGGTGTTGAACACATGGGGCGCCACCCGATGGGGTTCAATGTCGACCCGAACCCCCGTTTCCTGTCGGAGAAGATTGTCAGCGCCGAGGCGCTGAACATGGGCAACACGGCTGAGCGTATTCATGACCGGTTTCCCGCCCTCACCAAGGAACGCTCCGATCGATTCGCACTGGGCAGCCAGCGGAAACTGGCAGCAGCATACGAGGCCGGGAAAATCCAGCCGGACCTCATCCCCGTCGCCACCCGATCCGAATCGGGTTGGGGCCTCGCCAGCCGGGATGAGGCGATGCGACCGGAGACCACCCTCGAGGGGCTCGCAGCACTGAAAACCCCGTTCCGCCCACACGGGAGGGTGACCGCTGGCAACTCGTCCGGCCTCAACGACGGGGCAACCGCCAGCATCATCGCCAGCGCAGACGCCGCCAAGGAACTCGGCCTCACCGCGAAGATGCGGATGGTCAGCTTCGCATTCGCCGGGGTCGAACCGGAAATCATGGGCATCGGACCGGTTCCGTCGACGGAGAAGGCCCTGAAAAAGGCGGGCCTCGGCATCAACGACATCGGACTGTTCGAACTCAACGAGGCTTTCGCCGTGCAGGTGCTGTCGTTCCTCGACCATTTCGGAATCGACGATGAAGATCCTCGGGTCAACCTCTGGGGCGGCGCGATCGCCGTCGGCCACCCCCTCGCATCGTCCGGTGTTCGCCTGATGATCCAGCTCGCCCGCCAATTCGAGGAGCACCCGGAGGTGCGCTACGGCCTGACCGCCATGTGTGTTGGCCTCGGCCAGGGCGGCTCCGTGATTTGGGAAAACCCGAACTTCAAGGGGAAGAAGCGATGACGATGTCACCAACCAAGTACGCGGGCCTGCTTGGCCTCTCAGACGATGAGGTCATCACCCATTCCTACGTGCGGGACATCCCCCTTCCTTCTGGTGGAACCCTCGCGCTGCTGACGCTCGACAACGGGCGGGACCACACCAGGCCATCAACACTCGGGCCGGCGACGCTGGTCGAGCTGGGAGAAACGCTCGACGGCTTGGCGCTTCGTGCGGCCAGCGGCGAGATCACCGGCGTCGCCGTGACCGGCAAACCGTTCATCCTCGCTGCCGGGGCCGACCTGTCGAAGGTGAGCGAGATCCCGAACCGCGAGGTCGCCAGGCAGATGGCCCAGCTGGGGCACGAGGTGCTCGGCAAGCTGGCCACCCTCGGTGTGCCGAGCTTTGTATTCATCAACGGGCTTGCCCTCGGCGGCGGCGTCGAGATCGGCCTCAACGCCGACTACCGCACCATCGACAGCTCAATCGCGGCGCTCGCCCTCCCCGAGGTATTTCTCGGCATCATTCCCGGCTGGGGCGGGTCGTGGCTGCTGCCCAACCTGATCGGTATCGAGAACGCGCTGAAGGTGGTCATCGAGAACCCGCTCAAAAACAATCGGACGCTCAAAGGCCAGGAGGCCTTTGACCTCGGAATTGCCGACGCGATCTTCGGACCGGCGTCGTTCCTGGAGGACTCCGTCCGCTGGGCGGACGGGGTGCTCTCCGGATCGATTTCCGTCACCCGCGCGAATGCGCCGGGCAAGCTGGAACGTGCGGTGAAGTGGGACTTCGCCATCGGAATCGCCCGCAAGAGCCTGGAGAGCCGCATCGGGACCGTCGCCAAGTCGCCATACGCGGCCCTCGCCCTGCTCGCCGCCGCCAAAAACACCACAAAGCCAGTGGGCTTTGCGGCCGAGGACGAAGCACTGGCTGACCTGGTGTGTGGGGACCAGTTCCAGGCCAGCATCTACGCCTTCAACCTGGTGCAGAAGCGCGCCAAGCGGCCGGCCGGTGCGCCGGACAGGAAGCTGGCGAAGAAGGTCACCAAGGTCGGCGTCATCGGCGCCGGTTACATGGCCAGCCAGTTCGCGCTGCTGTTCGTGCGTCGGCTCAAAGTGCCCGTGGTCATCACCGACCTCGACCAGGCGCGGGTGGACAAGGGGGTCGAGTACATCCACAGCGAGATCCACAAGCTGCTGGAGAAGGGCCGCATCTCGAACGACGACTCGAACCGCCTGAAGGCACTCGTCACCGGAACGACCGATAAGGCCGACTTCGCGGACTGCGACTGGGTCATCGAGGCCGTTTTCGAGGAGCTCGGTGTGAAGCAGGATGTCTTCGCCGACGTCGAGCAGCACATCTCGCCGGAGGCCGTGCTCGCGACCAACACCTCATCGCTCTCGGTCGAGCAGATCGGCGCCAAGCTGAAGCACCCGGAGCGCCTGGTCGGCTTCCACTTCTTCACCCCGGTCGCGGTCATGCCGCTGATCGAGGTGGTCAACACGCCGCAGACCGACGAGGCGACGCTGTCGACCGCGATGGTCGTCGCCGCCAAACTACGCAAGAACGCCGTCATCACACGCGACACTCCCGGGTTCGTGGTCAACCGCATTCTCGCCAAGCTGCTCGGCGAGGCCATGCA
>JAODAO010000314.1 GCA_025463465.1 Glaciihabitans sp.
GCCGCCACCCGCGAGGAGGCGTGGGCGATCTTCGATGACCTGGTCAGCCGCATCCCCCTCGACGACGGAACCCGCGTGACCCTGCCCGAGGGGTTCCCGGCCAACCGCTCCATCGCAGCGTTCGCCGAACACGTGGGCATCACCGATTCGGTGCGCACAGACGACCTGCAGCTCGACGACGCGGTCGCCGAGAACGTCGCGGCGGCGTTCAACGCCGACGGGCACAACCTTGTTCGCCTCGCCGGGGACCGCAGTGGCCGCCGCATCGGCGGGCCACGCCCCCTCACCTTCCGGCACCTGATTGTGAACCAGGTCATCAGCACGGCGGTGATCGTGGGAAGCACCGAGGACATTGCCGATCACCTCGAGGTGTGGTTCACCTCGGGGGCGGTCGACGGGTTCAACATCCTCGCGCCCATCCAGCCGGCGCAGTTCAACGCGTTCCTCGACCTTGTTGTCCCGGAGCTCACCCGGCGCGGCCTGTTCGACCCCGAATACACGGGCACGACCCTGCGCGAAAGGCTGGGGCTCAGCCATCCCGCCAACGTGCACGTGGTGCCCACCGGCGAAACCGCCGCGAGTATCGCACCCCCCACCCGCTGACGCCAGTTGTGTTACCCCGCGTTGCGGCCAACGTCACGCGGGGACACAGTGTTGCGCCAACGGCGGAAGTCATCCCTAACGTGTGAGCATTCCGGCGAACACCGGAACGCGCCCCGGACCAGCACCGGGACCCGCCCCGTCCCTCCAGCACCCCAGTAGCACCGCAGCACCAGAGCACCGCCGCAACTCAGCACCCCAGCCCCAGTTCCTGCGCACCCTTCCTGCGAACCACTCGAGCGAACCACCGAGAAAGCGATTCCTCCCATGGCACACCAGCACAGCCCCCTCTCACCGCGCCGGGCCATCGCGCCCATCGCCACCATCGCGGCGGTAGCCCTGCTCGCCGGGTGCGCCGCCTCGCCCGCCGACAGCGACTCGGGGTCCGGAAGCGACGAACCCGTCACCGGCGGAACCCTCACCTACCTCGAGTACCAGCCCCACACCAGCCTGTATCCGCCGGCCGCCGGCTTCTACCCGAACGGCGCCCTCGTCAACAACATCACCGACCGCCTCACCTGGCAGGACCCGAAGACGCTCGAGATCGAGCCGTGGATCGCCACGGACTGGGAGGTGAACGACGACGACACCCGGTACACCTTCAACCTGCGTGACGATGTCACCTTCTCCGACGGCACCCCGCTCGACGCCGCAGTCGTCGCCAAGAACTTCGACACCTACGGGCTCGGAAACACGGCACTGAACCTGACCATCTCGGAGGCCGTCAACAACTACGCCTCCAGCGAGGTCGTCGACGAGGACACCGTCGTGTTCAACTTCTCCGCCCCCGCCCCCGGGTTCCTGCAGGCGACATCCACCATCAACTCCGGCCTGGTCTCCTCCGAGACCCTCGACCGCAAGCTCGAGGACTTCGGGGCGGGCAGCGGCACCGAGATCATCGGCTCAGGCCCGTACACGATCAGCGCGGAGACTATCGGCACCGACCTGACCCTGACCGCCCGCGACGACTACGACTGGGCTCCCCCGTCGCTCGAACACCAGGGCCGCGCCTACCTCGACGCGATCAACATCGTGATCACCCCCGAGGACAGCGTGCGCATCGGCGCCCTCACCTCCGGCCAGGCCGACTACGCCCGCTACGTGCAGGCGTTCGACGAACCGCAGGTCGAGGCCGCCGGCATCACCATCTACGCGCCGCAGACCCGCGGGGTGAACAACTCGCTCAGCATCCGCTTCACCAACCCGCTGGTCAGCGACATCCGCGTCCGCCAGGCCCTGATCGCCGGCATCAACCGCCAGGAGATCGTCGACACGATCTTCACGGCCAACTACCCGCTGGCCACCTCGTCGCTCAGCCAGAGCGCCCTCGGTTACAAGGACGAGTCCGAATCGCTCAGCTACGACCCCGACACCGCAAACGAACTGCTGGATGACGCCGGCTGGAGCCTGAACAGCGACGATGTCCGCGAGAAGGACGGCCAGGAACTCTCCCTCGACGTCTACGTCGCCGCCGCGCAGCCGCTGTCCAAGCAGACCCTCGAACTCGCCAGCCAGCAGCTCGCCGAGATCGGCGTGAAGCTGAACGTGCTCGAGGCAGACTCCGCCACGTACACGGCCGACATCAAGGACCCGCTGAAGACCCCGCTGTACCACTCGATGGTGGGACGCGCCGACCTCGACGTGATCAAGAGCCAGTACTACACCAAGAACCGCAACACGCTGCTCTCCAATGACGCCACCCTCGACGGCCTGCTCGAGGACGTCGCCTCGGAGTCCGACCCCGACGCCCGCCTCGCCGCGTCCGCCGCGGTGCAGGACTACCTGGCCGCAAACGCCTACGTTATCCCGCTATTCGAGGAGCCGCAGGTGTACGGCGCGGCCTCCTACGTCAAGGGTGTCAAGTTCGAATCGGTCGCCCGCCCGCTGTTCTACGACGTGTGGCTCGACAAGTAACCCAGCAGTAACGCACCAACCGAAACATCAGGTGGATGCTGCGTCGCACACCGGCGGCGCAGCATCCACCTCTCGCCGAAGTACCACCCGCCGGACCAGCCACACCAGCATCACCAGCCCCACCAGCCCCACCCACGAACAGGAGCCAGCATGCGCTACGTCCTCGGCCGCGTCGGACAGGCTGCCATCGTTTTGGCCGCTGCCTTCACGGTGGCTTTTATCCTGTTGCAGGCCCTGCCAGGTGACGCGATCATGATCAAGTTCGAGAACCCCGAGCTGGGGCTGTCGGCGGAGCAGATCGCCTCCATCCGCGACTCCTACGGCGCAGAGGTTCCGCCGCTGCAGCAGTTCTGGCACACCCTGCTCGGGTTCAGCGCCGGCGACTTCGGCTACTCCATCCAGAAGGGTGCCCCGGTCGCACTGCTGCTGGCCGAGGCCCTGCCGGAGACCGCGAAGCTGGCCCTGCTCGCCATCGTTGTCGCCGTGATCCTCGCCGTCGGCATCGCCGCCCTGTCCAGCCTCGCCCCGTTCGCCTGGCTGCGCACCGCCGTGCGCGCCCTGCCGTCGGTGTTCGTCTCCGTTCCCGTCTTCTGGCTCGGCATCGTGCTGATCCAGGTTTTCTCGTTCCAGCTAAAGCTGGTGCCGATCATTGCCCCCGGCCCGATCGAGGGCCTGGTGCTGCCGGTGCTCACCCTCGCCGTGCCGATCAGCGCCCCGCTCGCCCAGATCCTGGTGCGCAGCATCGACGAGGTCAGCCTCTCGCCCTTTGTCACCGTCACCAGGGCCAAGGGCGCCAGCGAACACTGGGTGCTGCTGCGCACCATCACCCGCAACGCGATTCTGCCCACCATCACCATCGCCGGGGTGCTGCTCGGTGAACTGATCGGCGGCGCCGTTGTCACCGAGACCGTGTTCGGCCGCGCCGGCATCGGCCGCCTCACCGAGCAGGCCGTCTCCCAGCAGGACACCCCCGTTCTGCAGGCCATCGTGGTGCTGTCCGCACTCACCTTCGTGGTAGTGAACCTGGTCATCGACCTGCTCTACCCCGTCCTCGACCCCCGCATCACCTCCCGCCGCCGTCGCGCCCGCGCGGCCGTCACCCCGATTGAGGTTGCAGCATGAGAATCGACGAGCTCGAACAGAACGTGCTCACCCCGGTGGTGGATGTTGTCGGCGGGGTTGCCGTGGCCGCGGACGGTTCTTCGCTCGCCGGGGCACCCGGTGAAGCGGGCACCGGTCGGGCCGATGTCGGATCCGCTGCCGTTGGCACCACAACATCCCCCGGCCGTGCCGGTCGTATTGCCCGACGGCTGCGCGAAATCCTGCGCTCCCCCAGCCTGGTGCTGTCGTGGGTGATCATCGCCCTGGTCATCCTGTTCGCCGTCGTTCCCCAGTGGTTCACCGGCTACAACCCGATCGCCGGGGTGCCGGCCGAGAAGCTGCAGGCCCCAAGCCTCGCCCACCTGTTCGGCACGGACGCCCTCGGCCGCGACCTGCTCGCCCGGGTCATCTTCGGCGCCGTGCACTCGCTGTCCGGGGCTTTTTTGGCGGTGTCGGTTGGCCTGGTCGCCGGCAGCGCCATCGGTGTCATCGCGGGATCGGCCGGCGGAATCCTCGACGACATCCTGATGCGCGTCGTCGACGTGCTGCTGTCCATCCCCGGCCTGCTGCTGTCGCTGAGCATCATCATCCTGCTCGGCTTCGGCACAACAAACGCCGCCATCGCCGTGGGTATCGGCAGCATCGCCGCCTTCGCCCGGCTGTCCCGCTCTGAGGTGGTTCGGGTGCGTCGCACCGACTACATCGAGGCCTCCTTCGGCAGCGGCGCCCGCTACGCCAAGGTGCTGCTTCGGCACGTGCTGCCCAACTCGCTGAACGCCGTCATCGGCTATGCGGCCCTGCAGTTCGGTGTCGCCATCCTCGCCATCTCCACCCTCGGTTTCCTCGGTTACGGTGCCCCGCCGCCCACCCCGGAATGGGGCCTGCTCATCGCAGAGGGACGCAACTACGTCGCGACCTCGTGGTGGCTGACCACGTTCCCCGGCCTTGTTGTGGTCATCGTGGTGCTCGCCGCCAACCGCATCAGCAGCTCACTCGGAAGGAACCGCTCATGAGCGACGCAACCGCCACCACCGCTGGCGCGACCCCGGTGCCCGGGCCGATCCTGAGCGTGCGCGACCTCAGCGTCTCCTACACAACCCGTGGTTCCGACGTCACCGTCGTCAGCGACGTCAGCTTCGACGTCGGCGCCGGCGAGGTCGTCGCCGTGGTCGGCGAATCCGGTTCGGGCAAAACCACCACAGCCCAGGCCGTCATCGGGTTGCTGGCGGAGAACGGCCGCATCGATTCCGGCTCGATCCTGCTGAACGGAACCGACATCGCCGGCTGGTCGCCGAAGCGCCTGCAGTCGGTGCGCGGCAAACGCATCGCGCTGATCCCGCAGGACCCCAACAACTCGCTGAACCCGGTCAAAACCATCGGCGCGAACCTCGCCGAGGTGCTGCGCATCCACCATTACGGCCCGGCCCCGGTGATCCGTGCCCGGGTGATCGAGCTGCTCGAGCGGGTGGGCATCCCCGAGCCGGAGCGGCGCGCGAAGCAGTACCCGCACGAACTGTCCGGAGGTATGAAACAGCGGGTGCTGATCGCCAGTGCAATCGCGCTGGAACCGGAGCTGATCATCGCGGACGAGGCCACAAGCGCGCTCGACGTGACCGTGCAGAAACGTATCCTCGACCTGCTCGACGACCTGCGCCGCGAGCTCGGCACTGCGATCCTCTTTGTCACCCACGACCTCGCCGTCGCGGCCGACCGTGCCTCGCGCATCCTGGTGATGCGCGCTGGCACCATCCAGGAGCAGGGCGACACGGCCGTTGTGCTCGCCAACCCGGCCACCGACTACACAAAAACGCTGCTCTCCGACGCGCCCTCGATGACCCTGCGCGACCGCGACGCCCGCGCGGCCTCCCGCGACCGCGTCGCCGCGGCGGTCGCCGCTGACCGGGTGGTGTCTGTCACCGACCTGGTGCAGCAGTTTGGCAGCGGCAAATCCGCCTTCCGCGCCGTCGACGGGGTCAGCTTCGACGTGGTCCGCGGCACCACCCACGCCATCGTCGGTGAATCCGGCTCCGGCAAAACGACCGTGGCGCGCGCCGTGGCCGGGTTCAGTAAACCCACCGCCGGTGCCATCACTCTCGACGGGGTGGATGTCGCGGGGCTGAAGCGTGAGCAGCTGCGGCAGTTCCGCCGCCGCGTGCAGCTGGTCTACCAGAACCCGTTCAGCTCCCTCGATCCCCGCCAGACGGTGGAGAAAATCGTGACGGAGCCGCTGGATAATTTCAGCATCGGCGACGGGCGCAGCCGCAGGGCAACCGTCGCGGAATTCATCGACCGGGTCGCCCTGCCGTCCTCCGCGCTGCACCGCTTGCCCCGGGAACTTTCCGGCGGCCAGCGCCAGCGCGTCGCCATCGCCCGAGCCCTTGTCCTGCACCCCGAGGTGGTGGTCCTCGATGAGGCCGTCTCCGCCCTCGACGTCACCGTGCAGGCGCAGATCCTCGCGCTGCTGGAGACCCTGCAGGGCGAGCTCGGCCTCACCTACCTGTTCATCTCGCACGACCTCGCCGTGGTGCGGCACATCGCCGACACCATCTCGGTGATGCAGACCGGACGGATCGTGGAGAGCGGAAGCGCCGACGCCGTCTTCGACAACCCAACGCAGCAGTACACCCGCGACCTGCTCGACGCGATCCCCGGACGCCACCTCGGCGCCGGCGCACTCGAGGGCAGCGGCGCACTAAGGAGCACCACCGTATGACAACCAAACGACTGGGCTTTTTCACCCGCCTCCTCGACGACACCAGCCCCGGCGAGCGCTACCGGAACGCGGTGGAGCAGATCCAGCTGGCCGAACGGGTTGGTTTCGATTCGGCGTGGGTCGCCCAGCACCACTTCCACCGCACCGAGGGTGGCCTGCCGTCTCCGCTGGTGTTCCTCAGCTACGTCGCCGCCGTCACCACCCGCATCCGTCTCGGCACCGGCATCATCACCCTGCCGCTCGAGAACGCCCTGCGGGTGGCGGAGGACGCCGCCGTTCTGGACGAGCTGAGCAACGGCCGCCTCGAGGTGGGCCTCGGTAGCGGCGGGACGCCGTCCTCCTTCACCGCGTTCGGCCTCGAGACCTCCGAGCGCGCCGGTGTCTTCGCCGAGAATCTCGACGTCCTCCTGAACGCGTGGGGCGGTGGGGAGATCGGGCACCCGGACAACACCCTCTACCCGGCGGCCCCGCAGCTGGCGGACCGCATCTGGCAGGCCACCTTCTCCGCCGCCGGCGCGCGCCGTGCCGGGCTCCGCGGCGACGGGCTGATGCTTTCGCGCACCCAGCCGCGCACCGCCGACGCCCCGGACGCCTCGCTCAGCGACATCCAGAATCCGATCATCGACGCCTACCTTGACGCGCTGCCGGCCGGCGCGACCCCACGCATCGTCGCCTCCCGGTCCCTCTTCGTCTCCGACGACCGCGATTCCGCGCTCGACTACGCGGCGATTGGCCTCGAACGCGCCGCCGAGGGGTTCCGCCGCTCCGGACACACCCTCCCCGTCGGCGACCTCGGTGAATTGATCCGTCGCCTCGACACCCACGTCGGCCGGGTCGAGGACGTCCTGGAAACCCTCTCCGCCGACACCGCCCTCGCCCGCGCCACTGACCTCACCTTCCAGGTGCACTCCATCGACCCGCCGCACCCGGAGGTACTGCGCTCGATCGAACTGATCGCCGACGGTGTCGCCCCGGAACTGGGCTGGGTCAACTCCGCCACCGTCGCGGCCCACTGAAACCAGCCCAGCACAACCAGCACAGCAGCATGCCCCGTCCCCTTCCCTTCCTTTCCCCTCCCTTTTCCCTCCCCAGCAAAGGAAACCGATTACGACCCCGACCGCAACCGCGAATGCCCCGACCGACAGCACCGTGGCCGACCGCGCAGCCAGCACCGACAGCACCGACACGACCCCTGGCACCGATGTGATCGACCAGCTGCTCGGCGCCGACCAGGCTGGCGTCCTCGCCGACATCCGCGCGGCCCGGCCCGATGCCCGCGCCAACGCGCAGCGC
>JAODAO010000355.1 GCA_025463465.1 Glaciihabitans sp.
TGCGCGGAGCGGCGGGAATGAGATGTGGATTTCACGTCATCACCTTAGATGAGTGTAAAAATCAGTAGTTAACGATCTGAAACAGTTGAATAGGATTGTGACCAAGACGCTGGCGTTTCGTGAGAGACCCACCGCCCTTGTGGTTGCAATCAGACACGAAAGTACAGTGGACGGATAGGTTCCGTTCGCCCGAAAGGGTGTCACCGGTGGGGGAATGGGGGCCGATCTATGGCCATAGGTAACGCACGTGCGGCGGGAATGCTGCGCCGAAGCTCGTGGCAGCATTCGTTTGCTACGCGACTCTTCTTCACGGACATCGTCGTCATCGTAGCGACGGTTTTTGGCTCACAGTTCATCTGGTTCGGATTCGACAGCGTCCGGGTCGCTGGCCAGCGGATGCCTCTCATTGAAACCGGCTACACCACCGTCTCAGTGATCCTGGTAATCGTGTGGGCTGTGATGCTCGATCTCTTTGCTACCCGCGACCACAAGGTGATCGGTAGTGGTTCCCTGGAATACAAGCGTGTGACCGACGCCACGGTCCGCCTGTTCGGCCTGTTCGCCATCGTCGCATTCCTCTTCGGCCTCGAGCTGGCCCGCGGTTACTTCCTCACCGCCTTGCCTGGTGGACTCGCACTCCTGCTTGGGTCACGCTGGTGGTGGCGCCAGTGGCTGCGTCGCCAGCAGAAGCGTGGCAAATACGTATCCCGTTCCCTTCTGCTGGGGGAGCGTCAGAAATCGGCCCACGTGGCCTCGACCATCCAGCGCACGCCGGGAAGCGGCATGTTGCTGGTTGCGGCCCTGGTTGACCAGGGGCGGGTGGGGAGTGCCCCGGTCAACGAGGTACCCGTCGTCGGTGACTACAGCGACCTGCTTCGCGCCGTTGATGACTACAACATTGACAACGTCATCCTCACCGGTGCGGACGAGATCAACCCGGCCGACATGCGTCGTGTCGGCTGGGAACTCGAGGCCCGTTCCGTCGAACTTATAGTTGCGCCTGCCCTAACCGACGTCGCCGGTCCCCGAATCCACTCGCGCCCCGTCGCCGGCCTCCCGCTGATCCACGTCAGCTATCCGGCGTTTGAGGGCGTCAAGCGTTTTACCAAACGCACCTTCGATATCGTCGGCTCGGGACTCATCATTCTGTGTGCGTCGCCGGTGTTGATCGGGGTGGCGGTTGCGGTAAAGCGGTCCAGCCCGGGAAACATCATCTACCAGCAGCAGCGGGTGGGCCAGCGCGGTAAACCGTTCGGAATGTACAAGTTCCGCTCGATGATCCAGGACGCCGACGACCAGCTGGAATCGCTGCTCGACGCCCAGGGCAAGTCGGACAAGCCGCTGTTTAAGGTCACCAACGACCCCCGGATCACACCGGTGGGACAGATCCTCCGCCGGTACTCACTTGACGAGTTGCCTCAGCTGTTCAACGTTCTGTTCGGCGACATGAGCCTGGTCGGGCCCCGCCCCCAGCGTGCCGCAGAGGTTGCCCTGTACGACGATGCCGCACACCGTCGCTTGATCATGAAGCCTGGGATGAGTGGGCTATGGCAGGTCAGTGGCCGCTCCAAGCTCAGCTGGGACGACAGTATCCGCCTTGACCTCTATTACGTGGAGAACTGGTCACTGACCACTGACATCACCATCCTGTGGCGCACGGTGCGCGCGGTCGTCGCCCCGGACGGCACCGCAGTCTAAACAGCGGTTGACGTCTCGGCACCCCCCGCGGGAATCTGGTGCCGTATCCGATCACGTTCTACGGTGTAGAGGATGGCAGACAGCCACCCACGCACCAAAGGAGCAGACCATGCCAGGACTAGGCGACCTCGGGAAAAAGGCGCAGGGCTTGCTTGGCGACAAGCGGGTCAAGGATGCTCTCGGCAGCCAGAAGGCCGAAGACATCAGCGACAAGCTGCTTGACAGCGGTAGCAACGCCGCGAAGAAGGCCAGCGGCGGGAAGTTCGATTCCCAGATCGATGGGGCTCGCGATCAGGGCGACAAGCACGTCGGTAATCAGTAGTCACGCGAAACCTCAGGGCTTAGAGCCACAACGTGTACCCGGCCGACAGATCCTCGGTTCTTTGGCCGCGTTTGCACAGGTGGCGATCCTAAAGTGGGAGCCATAGCCCGCCGGAACGGCGGTTTGGACCACGTGAAGGAGCTCACAATGGCGAACATGGACGATCTCAGTAAAAAGGCCCAGGCTTTGTTCGGCGCCAACAAGACCAAGGTGCAGGACGCGCTGAAGAGCGAGAAGGCAGAGGGCATCAGCGACAAGTTGCTCGATGGTGCCTCGAACCTGGCCAAAAAGGTCAGCGGTGGCAAGCACGACGAGAAGATCGACAAGGCCCGCACGCAGGCCGATAAGCACCTCGGCAACGAGTAGCGCCACAACGACGCAACCGCGTCACGACCTTTCGTCGGGTCGGCGAGTTTAGTGGGGCTACGTCCGCCGCTACGCTCTTAGAGGGGTACCGCCGGGTGCTCGGAACAACGACCCGACGAAAGGCATCTCACCGTGCATCGCAGCTACACGGCAGGCCTCCTGCTGCTCACCGCCTCGACGGGCGCCATCGACGCCGTTAGCTACCTGTCGCTCGACCGGGTATTCACGGGCAACATGACCGGCAACGTCCTGTTCATCGGATTCGCACTGGTCGGCGTTGCAGACATCCCCCTTCTCAACAACGTGATCGCGTTGCTCGGATTTGTTGTTGGCTCCATTGTCAGCGGCCGCATCGTGGGTCGCGGGCACACGGTGAAGCTGCCCAAGACCTCAGCGTGGGTGCTCGTGGTCGGCGGCGCAATCGCCATTGGCCTCGGGGTGATGTGGACCCTCATGGGCGACCTGCCACACCTGTTGATCCTGACGGTGACGTTCCTGCTGGCCGTGGTGATGGGCGCCCAGGTGAGCGCGGTCAAACCGGTTGGCAACAGTGACATCACGACCATCGTGGTCACCAACACCCTCGCGAACCTCGCCCGCGACAGCCGGCTCGGCGGCGGCAAGGGCCAGGCCTGGGTGCACCGCTTGCTTGCGGTCGTGTGTATGGGCCTCGGCGCGATGGTCGGAGCCTGGGTCATCAACGTGTGGGGAGGCCCGTGGGCTCTCTTCGCTGCGGCGCTCATCTACGTTGCCGGCTCCGTCACGCTTATCATCGCCGGTCGCCGCAAGCTTGTCTGAACCAGCGACGGCGGTCCAGGTTTCAGATATCTCGAACTTCAACGACTCAGCTGCCTGGAGTCTGCCGCCCCACTGAGGGTGAATGACTCGCTACCCAAACCCATCCCGTTCGATCGCCGCCTCCAGCCCAGTTCGACCAAAACTGTGTCTCGATGCATCCACGCCGTATGGCGGGATTCGCGCCTGATTCGTCGCCGAAGACATCCCCCAATGGACGGGCCGTTAATCACGTCAAAATGATGAGCATTTCGACGCGCGATTTTGCCCCGAATCCGGCGATATGGAGCGCCGGGGTTAGCCACCCGGGAACGCTCCTAAAACCCCCGAAAACACAGGGAATTCGACACATTGTCTTGTTCAGCGGCAGGCCCTGAACATATGCGACACGCCCGGGTTGCAGCATGCCCAAGAGTGTGGCAAACTCGTCTAGTTCAACATTTCGCCGCCACGCGCGTGCGGATCACCACCAGGCAGTGCATAGACCGGAACCAATTCTTCTCGAATTGACATTCTGTTGATCTAGGCCGCGGGTGGAAGAACTCGGATACCCACCTCCCAAACACTGTTCGGGAAAAGTCTGTGCCCTTTACGGGTCTGGAGCTATCCGAAGCACGGGGTGGGAAACCATCAGTACTTGACAGATAAACAGTGGTGCGACAGCGAAAGCTGAGCTAACACAGCATCCAATAGTTGCGGGGTACCACACGGTGCCGCGCAGGCCACGATGCATTAGAGAAAGAGAGTCAGACATGGCGGGACAAAAGATCCGCATTCGACTTAAGTCGTATGACCACGAGGTCATTGACAGCTCGGCACGCAAGATTGTCGACACGGTCACC
>JAODAO010000377.1 GCA_025463465.1 Glaciihabitans sp.
CCTACGGCGCCCCACACTTCGAGGTCGAGGGCTGGGTCACCTCCTACCAGGCCATCGGCAATGACGAGATCGGTGAGGTGAGTGACGACATCGAGCGGCTCACCGGCCACCCCGCGCAGTCGTTCGCCCAATTCCTGGAAAAACATCCGGAGAGCTACTCGCACCTGCTTTAGTCACGCTGCGCCGCTGCATCGCTGTCCCACCGACTGAGGCCGCGATGTTTGTCGATCAGCTGCGCAGGTAGGACGCCCCATTGAGGTCCAGGATGCTGCCGGATGCCCACGCCGCTTCCGGGGAAGCGAGATAGAGGACGGCGGCCGCGACCTCCTCCGGGGTTCCCACCCGGCCGAATGGGCTCTGGTCGCGGATGTCGTCGCCCTGCGAACCAGCGAGTTTGCCCGCCTGCCGGTCGGTGGAGATGAATCCGGGGGCGACCGAGGCGACGGCGATGTTATGGGGTGCCAGGGCGATCGCCATCGACTGGCCGAACGCGTGCAGCGCGGCCTTGCTCGCCCCATACGCGGGATAGTCGGGTTCCCCCCTAAACGCCCCGCGGGATCCCACATTAATGATCGTCCCGGCGATGCCTGCGGCGATGAGCCCGCGCGCCACACAATAGGTCAGGTTGGTGGCACCAAGCAGGTTCACGTCGATGGTCTGCCGCCAGGCCGCCTGCCAGTTCTCGTAGGAGACGTCCGCGATGCGGTGCAGGTTAGCGGCGGTCGGCGCGACGGCAGCGTTGTTCACCAGCACATCAATCGTGCCGAGCTGCTCGGCGGCCGAGCGACCGATCTCGGCGGCCTGCGCCGGATCGGCGAGGTCACCCGTCACGAGAGCGTGGCCGTCTCCCGGCAGCAATGCCAGCGTTGCCTCGCCGTCGACGCGGCTGGAGCCGTAGTGCACCGCTACCCGGTGGCCGTTCGTCGCAAACGCGATCGCGACGGCGCGGCCTATCCCGCGGGAGGCCCCGGTGACAAGGACATTTCTCATGGGGCTACCTCAGACTCTGTTGCGACGAACGTTGTTGCGACGAACGGTACCGCCGGGAACTGTACAGCCGGGAACCGAACTCCCGGGGAATGTGTTGCCGACGCAATGCTGGCGCGGTGTGTGCTGCCGATCGTATGGCACCCGGTGTCGGCCCCGAGTATTGGCCCCGGGCGTCGGGCCCCGGGCAGGAGAACCGGCTGAGTGCTGGAGCGACGTTTCTACTACGACAATGACGGGCGACCCGACCAGCACTTATGAAATTAGGTCATAAAATCTTGCTAGCGTAGGCAGCAACGCAGAATGGTTCGGGGGAGTCAACGGTGCAGACGACGACGGTTCTGACGTTGCCGGTTGGTGTCGCCACGCTCACCGCCTCGGCCAGCAGCGAGACCGGCAGCGTGCGTGCCGTGAACGAGGACAGCTACCTCGCCGACGCACCCCTGTTCGTTGTAGCCGACGGGATGGGTGGCCACGACCGCGGCGACGTCGCCAGCCAGACGGTGATCTCGGTACTGAACGACCGGTTGCCGCACGGCAGCATTCCCACCCCCGCCGACGTGCTCGCCGCGATCACCGCCGCGAACGACGCCGTGCGCGAACTCACCTCCGACGATGGCCGCCGCCTGCTCTCCGGCACAACCCTCGTTGGCCTCGCGCTGGCGCAGGCCAACCAGGGCGCGACCACCCACTGGATGGCGTTCAACGTCGGCGACTCCCGCATCTACAGCTGGGACGGCCGCCTCCTGCAACAGTTGAGCGTCGATCATTCCGCCGTGCAGGAGCTGGTGGATGCCGGAACGATTACCCTCGCTGCCGCCCGTGTGCACCCGGAACGCAACGTCATCACCCGGGCCGTCGGAGCCGAGGAACTCGTTGATGCCGACGTTTGGCTGCTTCCGGTTGCCGGGGCACAGAGCTTCCTGATCTGCTCGGACGGCCTCACCAAGGAACTTAGCGACGACACCATCGCGGCGCTGCTGTCCACCCATGGCGTTGGTGGGCAGTCCATCGCCGACGCGCTGGTGAACGCGGCGAATCGTGCCGGTGGCAAAGACAACATCACCGCGATTGTGCTGGAGAGCTCCATCGAGGGTGCCTCCCTCAACGACGAACGGACCAGCGCCCGCTCCGGCCTGGCCGAGCACCTCGAAGAAACCCGACCAAGGAACTGACGGACATGCTGCGTTACACCCCCACGACTCCCGGCGGCTGGCTGCTCGCCGCGACACCGGCAGCGGCGCTGCTGGTGCAGGCGACCGCGCCGGCCCCTGCGATGCCAACCGCCCTGCCCAGCACCCTGCACACGGCGCTCAACGCTGACGACCCGATCGCCGCGGTACTCGAGACGCTGACCGCTGGCGGGCTGCTGGCCACCCCACATTTTGTGCTCGCCACCTGGAACGCCGCCGGCGACATCCACCTGCTGGTGCGCGGCAGCGCGACCGCGACCATCAGCAGCGCCGGTGCGCCCCCGCTGGTACTTGACGGGGCGTCGTTGGCGACCTGGCGCGAAACCACCATGACCGCGGTGACCGCGATCCAGTTGGGCACCACGAGCGCCACGGGCACCACGGGCACCACGGACTCTGCAGACATGACGAGCTCCGCAGACATGACGGACTCCGCAGTGCAGGGGGATGCCGCCTCCTTGGCAGCCGCGAACATCGCCGGGTTGCCGCTCACCGCCGGCGTCGTGTGGGCTAGCGCAGCGACCATCGACCTCGCGGACATCGACGCCGAAAACCTCACCGGCACCGGCACCGGCACCGGCACCAGCACCGGTACCAACACCGCTGGCGCAACGGCCGGCCCAGCACGCGCCGTAGCGGCCGGCACGGTTATTACCGACGAGCTCCCCGTAACCGAGCCGATGCCGGCCGAGGGAACCGGTGCCTCGGAGCACTCCGCGAGCGGTGAGGTCGATGAACTCGACGAGTCGACCACCTTCTCGAATGCCGCAGCGGTGCAGCCATCCACCTCAGCGGGGCAGCCGTCCACGCCAGCCGATTCGCCGGACGAAACGGATGCCCAGGGCAAAGCAGTTGCTCAGGGCGAAGCGGAAACACCCATCACTACGGTCACCCCGATTGTCACGCTCGATGAACCCGACACAAGCGGATACGGGCACCTGTTCGAGGAAACGATTGTGCGCACCATCGAGGAGGCCGCGGTTCGACCACCGGAGGACGAGGACGAAGATGAGGGAGGCCAACTCAAGGAGGTAGGCCAACCTAGCGACGCGGACCAGATCGACGCAGCGGCCGAACCCGACGCGGTGCCTTCACCGTCCGCCGTCACCGAGAACACCGGGCAATACACCGACCTCGGCGACACCATCACCGAGGTTGCCGAGGACGAGGTGGGGGCAGAGGCAGAGTCAGCCGTCGAGGACGACCACCCGTTCCTGCGCGGCGGCGCCAGGGACAACGCCGCGCCCGGCCGGCAGCTGTATGTCGAGGTGTCCACCGGCGGGCGCGAACCGCTGCTGTCGCCGATCCTGGTGGGCCGGGCGCCGAGTGTCACCAAGGTGCCGAGCGGCCTGATGCCGCGCCTCGTCACCATTCCCGGGGACCAGGACATTTCCCGCAACCACGTACAGATCGCGCTCGAGGGCGACACCGTTGTGGTGACCGACCTGCACTCGCGCAACGGAACATCTGTGATCCTGCCCGGCAAACCGCCACAGAAACTGCGCCAGGGGGAGCCGACCGCCGTCCTCGTCGACACGGTCATCGACCTCGGTGGCGGGGTAACCCTCAGTGTTCGGCAGGACGGGTGAAACGCGCTTCGCGGGCAGCGCCCGAGATTCCCGGGCTTGAGCTCGTCCGCCTGCTCGGCACCGGCGGGTTCTCCGACGTGTTCCTTTATGAGCAGCACCTGCCGCGCCGCCGGGTCGCCGTCAAGGTGCTCATCGCCGATGGGCTGAACACCGCGGCGCAGGAGGCCTTTGTGGGGGAGGCGAACCAGATGGCCCAGCTGTCCGCGCACCCCTATATCGTCACGATTTTCCACGCCGACGTCACCCCGGACGACCGACCGTATTTTGTGATGGAGTACTGCTCGGGCCCGAGCCTCAGTGAGCTTTACAAGCAGAAGGCGTTCGACACGGCCGACGCGCTGCGCACGGGGGTGCGGCTGTCGAGCGCCGTCGCGACCGCGCACGGTGCGGGAATTCTGCACCGCGACATCAAACCGGC
>JAODAO010000389.1 GCA_025463465.1 Glaciihabitans sp.
GCAATGGGGTCGCCCTGCTGAGCGAATCCGGCCAGTACTCCACTCCGAGCTTTACGGACGGCCCGCTCCTGTGGGATCACAACCGGGTGAACCTGCGGCTACACGCCCCGGCAGTGCGGTCCGTTGCCATCAGCGACGAACTCCCCGTTGCACGTATACCCGCGATGATCAGCGTGCTCGACTCGCACAACCGAACACTCCACCGCGGCTACCTGCTCAATGTAACCGATCGCAGGCTGCTGGACGCCCTCGGCACCGCTCGCCCATCCGACACAACAGACGCGCCAACGCCCACCATCCCCACGTCCCCAGCCGCTCCCAGTTCCCCAGCCGTTCCCGCAAACCCGGGGCGCGACGAATGGGCAAGCGCCGACCAGCTCGACCATATCGACGCGATCATCCGCGATGGCGGAGTCGGACGCTACCGCACCGTCGGTTCGTTCCGGATGCCGCGCAGCCGACGGGTCAGCCCTGATGCGATCCCGAACTTTTTGACTACCCTATGGAGCAAGGAATTGTCTATCACGGTGGCCGTGATCACCGAGGGCTGCATGCAGTTCCACCGGGGATCACTGGACCTCGTCGACCCGGCACCCGGCGCGCTGACGGCCGCCTCGGCCGGCGCGACGATCGCGATCGCCCTCGACTCCGTCGCCGACTGCTGGTTAGTGACAACCCACGGCATCCACGGCTCAACCTCGATGCTCGAGCTGTACGACGCCGCCGGGCACTGCGTCGCCCTGTTCACCCAGCTTGGCCCGGTCGGACAGGACCTTGTCGACGAATGGCAGCAGCTCACCGCCTCCCTCGTGAGTTAGCAACAGCCCCAGCAGGAGCCTTGCTTTCTTAGGCAAGGCTTACCTAAGCTGATGGCGTGGAGCCTTCGATGAACCCAGCCCCGACCGGACACACCCCGCACGTTATGGTGGCTGGCGACAGTCGCGACCTTCCGGCGATCCGCCGAATCCTGCAGCAGCTGCCGGGTGACGCATACGGCCAGGTCTTCATTGAGGTCGTCGCCGACGTGCAGGTGGTCCCCCTCGACTCCCCGGCTGACGTGTCCGTCTCCTGGTTGCGGCGCGATTCGACCCGAGCCGGCAATGAGCACCGCACCTTCGGCGCAGCGCGGGGAGAAGCGATCGAACGTGCCGTGCTGGCCTGGACCCGAGAATGGCTCGAGCCCGGCTGCCAGTGTGGGCACGCCCCGTTCTACGTCTGGATTGGCTGCGCCATGAGCCCCTCCGTCGACCGGTTGCACGTCGCGCTGCGCACCATGCTCGGCTCCCCGTCTGAAGAATCCGCCGACCACCACCACGGCTGACTGCCACGACATCCACCTCATTGCGTCTCGGCGTGACCACCTCGGGATTCTCGGCGTGACCACCTCGGCATTCTCGGCGCGGTCACGGCAGGCGTTTTGACGTAGCCAGGCAGGGGGATGTCGCAGCGGCGGGATATGCACAGCACACGGTCAGCGCCATCGCAGGCAGGCACCAGTCCGCAGGCGCACCCTGGATTTACCCCACAAAATAAAGGAAAAAACACTCAATGTTGAGCACCGTTCCACCCACCACCCGCCAGCTTTCCACCTCCGTCCTCGTGATCGGAACCGGCGGTTCCGGCCTGCGCGCATCCATCGAACTCGCCGAAGCGGGCGTCGAGGTGTTGGCGGTGGGAAAACGACCGAAATCCGACGCCCACACCTCCCTCGCCGCCGGCGGGATCAACGCGGCCCTGTCCACCATGGACGAGGAGGACAGCTGGCAGCAGCACGCCGCCGACACGCTGAAGGAGAGCTACCTCCTCGCCAACCCGCATACCGTGCAGATCGTCACCGAAGGTGCAGCGCGCGGCATCGAGGACCTCGAGCGATACGGGATGCCCTTCGCCCGCGAAGCCGACGGCCGAATCTCCCAGCGTTTCTTCGGCGCCCACAAGTTCCGCCGCACGGCCTTCGCCGGGGACTACACGGGCCTCGAGATCCAGCGCACCCTCATCAACCGTGCCACCCAGCTGGAGGTGAAGATTCTCGACACCGTCTACATCACCCGCCTCCTGGTCAAGGACAACGTGGTGTTTGGCGCGTACGGATTCGACCTTAACGACGGCACCCGTTACGTCATCCACGCCGACGCCGTGATCCTTGCCGCCGGCGGCCACAACCGTATCTGGCGCCGCACCTCCTCACGCCGCGACGAGAACACGGGGGATTCGTTCCGCCTGGCCGTCGAGGCTGGCGGGCGCCTGCGCGACCCCGAGCTGGTGCAGTTTCACCCGAGCGGAATCATCGAACCAGAAAATGCCGCGGGCACCCTGATCAGCGAGGCCGCCCGAGGTGAAGGCGGCATCCTGCGCAACGGCCTCGGCGAACGCTTTATGGACAAATACGATCCGGAGCGGATGGAACTCTCCACCCGCGACCGCGTCGCCCTCGCCTGCTACACCGAGATCAAGGAGGGTCGCGGCACGCCAAACGGTGGGGTGTGGCTGGATGTTTCCCACCTGCCCCGCGAGACGATCATGCGCAGGCTCCCCCGGGTCTACCAAACGATGCTCGAGCTGCAGATGCTCGACATCACGGTCGATCCGATCGAGATCGCGCCAACCGCGCACTACTCGATGGGTGGTGTGTGGGTGCGGCCGGAGGACCACAGCACTGACGTCGCCGGCCTTTACGCCATCGGCGAGGCATCCAGCGGCCTGCACGGAGCCAACCGGCTCGGCGGCAACTCACTGATCGAACTGCTGGTGTTCGGCCGCATCGTGGGCCAGGCTGCCGCGGAATACTCCCGTTCCCTCCCCGCCCAGCTGCGCTCTGCCGAGGCCCTTGCCGAAGCTGCCAACGAGGTGGATGTTTTACTCGCCGCCCATGGTGAGGAGAATGTCCGCGCCCTCCAGCGTGCCATCCGCAACACCATGACGGAACACGCCGGTGTGGTGCGTGACGAACAAGGTCTTCTTGCGGGAATCGCCGAACTCGACGCGATCGAAGCTCGTATGGCCAACATCGGCGTGCATCCCGACATCGCCGGGTTCCAGGACCTCGCCCACGCGTTCGACCTGAAGTCCGCGGCCCTCGCCGCCCGCGCGACGCTGCAGGCGGCGCTGGTACGCCGGGAGACCCGTGGTTGCCACAACCGCAGTGACTTTCCGGACACCGACCCTGACCTGCAGGTCAACCTGGTCTGGTCGGCTGACGGCAGTGTGGCCCGTGAGGCCATCCCGGAGATTCCCCCGGAGATCGCGAACCTGATGGAGGATGTCGCCGTCGCAGGCAAGCTTCTCGAGTAATCCGTTCCACACAAGCCCTGATGTGCGTCGACCGGTCCGTGTGTGCTGTATCCCAAGGATCGAAGGAGACAGCATGCGACCACGGAAGCACACCCCGGTCGGCGCGCCAGGCAGAACAACCCAGCCGGGGCAGTCGACGTTCAACGCGCTCACCCGGCCCGCCGCGAGCACGGTGCCCATCGCGAGCGCGGTGCCCACCGCGAGCACGACGCACATCGCGAGCACCGCGGCCGACGCGCGCACCACACCCACAGCACCTGCGGTGCACGCGATGCGCAGCACCCAACCGACGCGGATATCCCACCGGCACAGGGCGACCCGCCCTGCTCGTTTGGGCGCGCTCGCAGCGGCAGCGATTGTGCTCGTCAGCCTCACCGGCTGCAATTACAACACCAACGGGGAATCGGGCGCCTCGGCAATCACCACGGCGCCCGACACCCCGGACAGCAGTAATTCCCCCGTCCCCACCCCCACCGCTCAATCCGCCGCGGAGGAGGACGGCGAGGCAACATTCGACGACCTCACCACCGAGGAGTGGGCGAAACAGGTCATCGCGACATCCATCTCGGACGACGAGTTCTCGGTGTTGAGTGGCCACCTCGACGAAGCCACGTCCCTGCAGAGTTCCGATACGGACACCACGCTGCAACCGGGAACGTACACCTATCATTTCGCCTGCCGCGGCGAGGGTGACATCACCTTCACCGCGACGAACGGCGATGCGGAGCTCTTCAGCGCCGATGGGCCGTGTACCAACGAACAGGAGGCGGGCGCCTTTGTCGCGACAACGGCCGGTGTCACCGTGACCGCGATCTCGTCGGGCGAACCGCTCGACTGGGCGTTTAAACTCACCGCGCCGAAGGTTCGCTGATTAGGCTCCACTCCCCCTGCGCCGCCGCGGGAACGTAGAGTGAGGCGATGACGCCGGCCCGTTTCGAACTCCACAGCTCCGTCACCGACCGCGAACTGTTGACCGATGCCGCCGACGGCGCCAGGACCATCGGGCTCGCCGGACTCCTCAACCAGCGCGGCCACCGCGCGCGTCGGGTGCGCGTTCCGGGGCGCGCCGCGACCACCGGTTTCCGCTGGCGTTGGGTGGATGTCTGGAACACCACCTGGTGGCCCCAGGGCATCGCCGTCGGTGAACACAACGGCATCCCCCTCGCCGTCACAAGCTGGTTCGCGCAAAAACGGCGCGGCCACAGCATGGGATCCCGGATCAGCATCGTGGACCTGCGGAACCCCCGCCGCCCCCGATACCACCACGTACTGCTGGTGTCACCGCGGCGCGAGGCGAACGACGGAACGAGCTTCGACCCCGTCACCGTCCACGCGGGCGGGATCGCCTGGAGCGGCGATCGGCTGCTGGTCGCCGCCACGTTCGGTGGTTTTCGGGAGTTTGACCTACGCGGCATCCTGCGCGCGGAGTCCGGCGGAATGCTCGCCCGCTCGACCGGCCTCTTCGGCTACCGCTACCTGTTACCCGAGGTGGCCCGTTACCGCCCGCCCAAGGCGGACAAGGAAGATCGGATGCGTTACTCGTTCGTGTCCCTCGACACCGACAACGGCGGCGTCGGTGACATCGACGACGGTGGCGGCGGCGATCACATCGACAACGGCGCTGGCGACGCTCCTGGCATCGGGGCCAGCGCGAGCGATGTGCACCTCGGCGCTGGCGATGTCCACCTCGTGACGGGCGAATACAGCACCGACAACAAGGGGCATCTTGCCCGGTTACGCCTGGCGCAGGGCCGCACGGTCATCGATGACACCCACGTGCCAGACATCCCCCACATGCAGGGCGCCGTGGTGCGCGACGGCACGTGGTTTGTGAACGCCAGCCGCGGCGACAAGCAGGGCGGCGACCTGTGGGTCGGTGTGCCAGGGAAAATGACGCGGCACGAGGGTGTGCTGCCCATCGGACCGGAGGACATCGCCGCGTGGCCGGGCCGGAACCAGCTGTGGTCGGTTACGGAATTTCCCGGTAAACGCTGGATCTACGCCGTTGAGCCCACCCGTTGGATACCCGGCCGGACGAGCGGCGCGGGGAACCGGGATTCCTCCGGGAGTTCCGACTCCTAGCGGCTGAACCGTTCCAGGCGTTCCGCGACCTTTCCCCGGTGGCTGGTCGCGTCCCATTCGTACACGGTCACCCCACCGATCAGAACCTGCTCGGCGCGGGAGTTGATGTCGAGTGGGTCGCCCGACCAGAGCACAACGTCGCCGTCGAGACCGGGGGCAAGGGAGCCAACCCGGTGGTCAAGGCGCAGCATCGCCGCGGGGTTCACCGTCATCGCCTCAAGTGCGACCTGGCGGGGCAGGCCCTCCTTGACCGCGAGTGACGCCTGGTGCACCAGGAAGTTGATCGGCACCACAGGGTGGTCCGTTGTGATTGACACCCGCACCCCGGCAGCAGCCAGCAGGGCCAGGTTCACAATGGCGCGGTCGCGCAGCTCCACCTTGCTGCGCGAGGTGAACATGGGTCCGAAAATGACGGGGATGTCGCGTTCGGCGATCACGTCGGCGAGCTTGTGTCCCTCGGTGCCGTGGTTGATGACCAGCCGGTAGCCGAACTCATCGGCGAGGCGGATGGCGGTGGCGATGTCGTCGTGGCGGTGGGTGTGCTGGTCCCAGGCCAGTTCCCCCTCGAGCACACGGCCGAGGGTTTCCAGCCACAGGTCGCGGCGGAACGGCTCACCCTTCGCTTTCGCCGCCGTTCGCTGGGAAACATAGAATTTCGCGTCCTCAAAGGCCTGGCGGATCACCACGGCAACACCCATCCGGGTCGACGGGGTTTGGTCTTTGGCGCCATAAACCCGCTTGGGGTTCTCACCCAGCGCCGACTTCACGCTGACGGAGTCGCTGATCAGCTGCTCGTCTATGGTGCGCCCTCCCCAGGTCTTGATGGCGACGGTCTGGCCACCGATGGGGTTGCCGCTGCCGGGCTTGACCACCACGCTCGTGATCCCGCCGGAGAGGGCGTCGCGGAATCCCTCGTCGTCGATATTGATCGCGTCGATGGCACGGGCCGCTGACATGTTCGGATTCGTCATCTCGTTGGTGTCGTTGCCGGCGGGCCCATTGGCTTCCTCGGAGATTCCCACGTGACCGTGCGGTTCGATGAAGCCGGGCAGCACCCATTTGCCGCTGGCGTCGACAACCACGGCACCCTCCGGAATGTCGGTGGAGACGCCGACGTAGCTGATCACACCGTCCGTAACGATCACCGTGCCACCCTCGATGGGGTCCGCGGAAACGGGAACGACGTAGCCGCCGGTGATAACTAGAACGGCGGGCGTGGGGGATGTCGTGACAGTACTCATGGGTGCAACGCTAGACCGGGCCGCTGGCAGCGTCACCCAGCAGCATCGCCCAGTGGCGCCGCCCAGCAGCACCGACCTCGGCACCGCGCTCGGCGCACACCTCGACGTGTGTTGCGGCGCTCATCAGGCCGTGGATCTCGGCGCGAACCAGGCCGTCCATCGCCCCGCGAATCCTGCCGTCATTCACCCCGCGATTCGAGTATTCGTTCACGCCGCGATTCGCACACAAACCGGTAGGGCTTCCCCAGCCCTTCCCAAAGGTGCGCTCGTAACATGATGGGGTGAGTTCCCCTCCGGCCCCAGAGGCCCCTCGCCCCGAGTCCCATCGCCCAGAGTCCGTGCCCGGCGAGGCCCGCACCTTCGACACCGGCCTCGGACCCATCGTGGGACTCGTTGACGGCGACGTGGTGCGCGTTCTCGGTGTTCCCTACGCGATGGCCGAACGATTCGAGGCCCCGCGCCCCGTTCCCGCCCGGATGGGATCGGATGCCAGCGGTCACACCGAGCCCTTCCTCGCGTTCCGCCGGTCGCCGGCCTCACCGCAGCTCTCCTCCCCTGTGCTCGACTCCCTGCTGGAAGGTGCAGACACAGGAATGACTTCCTCGGAAGACTGCCAGGCGCTGTCGATCACACTGCCGAAGGACCTGCAACCCGGCGAGCGGCTGCCCGTGATGGTCTGGATCCACGGTGGCGCCTACGTCACCGGAGCTGGTGACCTCGACCTCTACGACCCGCGTTCGCTGGTGGTCGAGCAGCGGGTGATAGTGGTGGCGGTCACCTACCGGCTCGGAATGTTCGGTTTTTACGGCGACAACCGGGACGTGCCAGCCAACCTCGGGTTGCTCGACATCCTCGCGGCGGTGCAATGGGTGCACAACACCATCGAGGCCTTCGGCGGCGACGCGGACTCCGTCACCTTGTTCGGCCAGTCGGCCGGTGGTGACGCCATCGCCCACCTGATGATCAGCGACGGCGCCGAGGGCGTGTTTCGGCGGGCCATCATCCAGAGCTCACCTTTCGGACTGGTCCGTGGACGCTCCCGCATGGAAAAAGCCATGGTGTCGGCGGCGGGCACCCTGTCCCTCACGGCCCCGGTCACCGAGGTGCTTGCACTGCAGGCGGTTGCCGAGCGGGCGGCCAGGCGCTTCGGGCTGCGCGGCGGGATGGCGTTCGGCACCCGGTATGGCAGTGCGCCCCTCCCGCCCGAGCGGGACGCGGATGCCGCCTGGCGGGCAGCGGCCCCAAAAATCGACCTCCTCGTTGGCCACACCACCGAAGAGACCCGGCTCTATGTCGGGGCGCTGCCTCTCCTCAACCGGCTCACGCAACTTCCGGTCGTTGGCCCGCTTTTACGGTGGATGATCGTCCGACCGACCACCTATCTCGTCTACGGTCGCGGTTCCCACCGTTTCGCCGCCCGGCACCGCGCCGCGGGCGGTCGCGCGGTCGAATACGAACTGGGCTGGTCCCCCAGGGGAAGCAGGCTGGGAGCCGCGCACGTCACCGACATCCCCCTGCTCCTCGGCACGCAGCAGGCATGGGCGCAGACCGCCCTGGTCGGCCGCTCACACTGGACCGAGGTCAATCGCCGCGGCATGGCCATGCGCCAGGCCTGGGCCGACTTCGCCCGCACCGGCACGGTCGCCGCCGACGTGCCGACCGGCAGCACAATCCGGTTCACCCGGCGCTGAACGAGTTGCGCAGGTCGACGCAGGGCAGATAGCGCTGCGCGCTGCGGGGTTCCGGCCCCGGGCCGTGAGCTGCAGGTTCCGGCGTTCCGGCCTCGGGCTGCGGGCTGCAGGCTGCAGGCTGCGGGCTGCGGGCTGCGGGCTGCGGGCTGCGGGCTGCAGAGTTCCACGGTTCGGGGGCTGGGCTCGGGCTGCGAGTTGCGAGCTACGGGGCTGCGGGGGTTGAGCTCGGGCTGCCGATGATGAACCGCGGGTCAATCAATGGGACGATCAAGCGTGGTGGATGCGGTGAAGACGGTCAGCGTGGGAGCGCGTGGGCGATTACGTGATGGTGCCGGAATGTGGCCGGTGCGACTGTTCACCAGCGGCCCGTGGTGGCGGAGAGTCCTCGCCGTCAGCCTCGCCGCTCGACTCCTCACCACGGCTCTGCTCGCCACCCTGTTCATTCTCGCGACGGCCAACGGCTGGGCCCTGCCGAGTTCCCGGCCCGACCCCACGTTCTTCAGTTTCCTTAGTTCCTGGGATTCGACCTACTACCGGCGCATCGCCGAATCTGGTTACCCGGTGTCTCTTCCGGTGGATGATGCCGGAAACGTTGTTCCCAACGCCTGGGCCTTCCTCCCCGTGTTCCCCTTCCTCGTCTCGCTGTTGACCGCGGTGACCACCCTTCCCTTCGACGTGGTCGCCGTGGTCCTCTCGACCGGATTCGGGGTCGCGGCGACGCTGGTGCTGTATCGGCTTCTCGCAGCGAGAACTACCGAACGTGCGGCGTTCTGGGGAACCGTACTGTTCGCATTTGGCCCGCTGTCGTTTGTGCTGCAGGTCGCTTACGCGGAGTCCCTGATGCTGCTGCTCACCTTCGGGAGCCTGCTCGCCCTGGTGCGCCGCCACTACCTGCTGATGATTCCGCTGGGTGTTGCCGCGTCGTTCACCCGACCAGGCGCGCTCGCGATAGCCCTGGCCCTCGGCATCCACCTGGTTGTGCGCTTTTTCGACGGCCGGCCGTTCCCGTGGGCTGAGCGCCTGAGAATTGTGGCCGCGGGCGCGGCCATCTCGGTCGCCGGTCTCGCGTGGCCGGTGATCGCCGGCGTGGTCACCGGCAACGGTGAGGCCTACCTCGAGACCGAGCTGTCATGGTGGGTGGGCTTTGTCGGGCGGCGGGAGTTTGTGCCGCTCAGCCCGTGGTTTGTGATGGCCCACACGTTCCTCGGTGTTGCCGGGATCGTGCTGGTGATCGCTCTGGTTGGTGTTGTCGCGTGGTGGCTCAGTTCTCGTGCGGTGCGTTCTTTGGGGCACGAGATCCAGGGTTTCGCGGTAGCCCACTGCCTGTATCTTTTTGCGGTATTCCTGCCGCAACAGAGTGTGTTCCGGCTCGCGCTCCCCCTCGCGCCTCTGCTCGGGGACGAACGACTGTCCGCGACACCGGTACGACGGTGGGGTCTTTTCGCAGCGGGAATTGCGCTGCAACCACCGGCGATCCTGCTGCTGTGGTTTATTGGTTACCCGTGAGTGCTGGCATGAGCAACGCCACAGATGAAACGATCAGACAGCCCTTGAGTATTTGGGACAGGTGAGGTAGCTCGACTTAGCTCAGCTCGAATCTGGTCGGCTCTGGTCGGCTTTGCTCGACTCGGCTCTGCTCTGCTCTGCTCGACTCCGGTCAGCTCAGCTCGTCTCGTCTCGACTCGACTCCGGTCAGCTCAGCTCGACTCGACTCCGGTCAGCTCAGCTCGACGCGACTCCGGTCAGCTCAGCCACACCCGCGCCATAAGCTGGCGCTCGGGTTGGTCCGTCCAGCTGCCTGTGAGCGCGGCCTCGCCTGCGGCGTGTGCGGGCGTGACGTCTCCCTCCAGCCATCCCTGTCCGTCCGCCGCTCCGTCGAGGACCCGGACCACGGCGACCCGCAGTGATCCGCCCGCGACCAGGTCGACCGTACTGACCGTGAACCCGGCGACCTGGGTCATGGCGATCGGAGGGTTGATCGCAAGTTCGAAGCTCGCTAGCTCGGCGCTGCCCGAACCAGTGACAACAGCCGTCGGTTCGCGGAACTCAAGCGCGACATCCCCCGTGTCCCCGGCATCCCCCTGCACGTATTGGTCGGCCTGGCTCGCTCCGGTGAAGGCCGCCGTCGCCACAGCAGCGAGGTAAACCGGGTCACCGAGGGCGTCGTAGGTCCAGCGTTTGCCGAGTACGGAATGCTGCATCGTTCCGATGAGCGATGCTTCGGCTCCGGCGAGCGGGGCGTTGCGGTAGGTGACCGGTACCTGAAGAACGGGTCCGTCGCCCGCGCGCACCAGTAGGGTCTCGATTCCGACCTCACCGGCCGGGTCGTCGTAGCGGTACGAAGCGACGCTGGAGAACGGCGACGGCGACTCTCCCACGAACCACGACTGCCGGGGTGCCCAGGCATCGAGCAATTCATTTTTGGACGGGTGCAGTTCTGCCTTGTGGATGAGTGCCATGGGGCGAGTCTAGGACTGCGCGTTTTGTACCAGGCCAAACCGCACCATCCCTCTCGAGCGCGTTAGGCCGAGATCCCTAGCTTTCGTCCATCCCGGGCGGGCTGCCAGGCAGCAGCGTCGGCACGGCGTCGAGCAGGCTGCGGGTATACGGATGGGTTGGGGAGTGAAGCACGGCGTGTGTTGTGCCCTGCTCGACGATGCCGCCGTCTTTCATAACGAGGACACGGTCGGACAGGTGCTGGACGAGTCCGATGTCGTGGGAGACGAGGACAAGGGTGAGGTCAAGTTCGCGACGCAGGCGGGCGAGCAACTCGAGGATCTGCGCGCGAACGGTGACGTCGAGGGCGCTGAGCGGCTCATCCCCCACCAGCAGCGACGGCTTGTGCACAAGCGCTCGCGCCAGGGCGATGCGTTGGCGCTGGCCACCCGAGAATTCGTGGGGATACCGGGACGCATGGTCCGGGTCGAGCCCCACCTGGTGCAGGATGTCGTTCACCAGCGAGCGGTGATTGCCGGCGATGTTGAGCGCGCGCAGCGGCTCTGCCACGATCTGCCTCGCCGACATCCGAGGGTCAAGCGACGCGTATGGGTCCTGGAACACGATCCCCGTATCCCGGCGCAGCCAATGCAGCGACCGTGCGCTGCCGGGCGTGACGGGGCGGCCACGGTAGGTGATCGACCCGGCGGTGGGTGTGTCGAGCGCGAGGAGCAGGCGCACCAGGGTGGATTTGCCCGAACCGGATTCGCCGATGATCGCCAGCGATTCGTGTTCGTTCACCTCGAGGTCGATCCCGGCCAACGCGTGCCGGAGCGGACCGGGTGTGAACAGGTCCTGTCGGGGTAGGCGGTATTCGCGGCGCAGCGTGCTCGCCGTGATCAGCGCGTTCACGGTGCGGGTCTCCAGCTTGTGGCGATCGATGCCGCAACGAGGGCGGCGGTGACGGGATGCCGCGGTGCGTTGAGCAGCTCGGTCACCGTCCCCTCCTCGATGACCTTCCCGTGAGACAGAACAATGGCGCGTTCTGTCACGTTCGACAGCACCGCGAGGTCATGGGTGATGAAAACCAGCGACGACCCTCGCTCATCCACCAGGCGGTCGAAGAGAGCGATGATCTCCGCCTGGATCGTGACGTCGAGTGCGGTGGTTGGCTCGTCGGCGATGAGCAGGGTCGGGTTGCACGCCAGCGCGATGGCGATGCCTACCCGCTGGCGCTGGCCCCCGGAGAGCTGGTGGGGATAGAGCCGCACGGCGATCTCCGGATCGGGAAGCCGGACGGCCCGGGCGAGTTCGATCGCAGTAGTGTTGGCGTTTTTCCTGCTGAGCATCCGATGGATGAGTAGGGGCTCGACCAGCTGTCGGCCGACGGTCCTGATCGGGTTGAGCGCGGTGCGTGGTTCCTGGAAAACTATGCCGACGCGGCGGCCGCGAATAGCCGCCAGTTCGCGGTCGGGCATCCCCAGCAGCTCCGTTCCGTCCAGTCGCACACTCCCGGTGGCGACGGCGCCCTGCGGCAGCAGGCCGAGGAGAGCGAGGGCGGTCAGGGATTTACCAGAACCTGATTCCCCGATGATGCCCAGGCGTTCCCCATGAGCGACGCTGAAGCTAATGTCGTCGACGACGCGCCGGGCATCGATGGTGATGGTCAGGTGTTCCACGTCGAGGGTCACCGCGGTTTCTCCGACTTCCGCACCCGGGGTGCACGTTTCTGGCGGGGATCGGTGGCGTCGCGCAAGGCATCCCCCAGCTGGTTGAAACCGAGGACGGTGAGGGTGATCACGATGCCGGGCCAGAGGACGGTGAGGGGCTCAATGCTGATGTATTGCTGCAGTTCGCTGAGCATCCTGCCCCACGACGGTGTCCCGGGAGGGGCCCCGTATCCAAGGTAGGAGAGAGCCGCCTCGGACAGGGTGGCGATGGCGGCGGCGAGCGACAGCTGCACGATGAGGATGGGGGCGACGTTCGGCAGCAGGTGCCGGATCAGGATGGACCACGCTCGAGCACCACTGGCGCGCGCCGCGAGCACATAATCACTGGCCGCGACCCGGCGTAGCTCTGACCTCGCGATGCGGCCCATGATGACCCCGAAGCTGGCCCCGACCGCGACGATCACCACGGTGGTGGAGCCGCCGAACACCGAAGCGAGCATCATGGCCAACAGGACCGTGGGGAAGGCGATGAGCACGTCGATGAGCACCGTGACAGACTCACGCACCCAGCGCGGGGTGAGGGAGCCGAGCAGCGCGAAGCCCACCCCCACCACGGCGGCAATGGCGGCAGAACCCGCGGCCACAACGAGGGTGGTCTGGGCTCCGGTCAACAGCCGGCTCAGAATGTCGCGACCGCTGTTGTCCGTTCCGAACCAGTGCTCGGGGGATGGCGGGAGGAAGCTCTGGTATGGATCGGCCCGGGCCGGGTCGTACGGGGTCCAGAACAGGGAAACGGTGGCGCTGAGCACCAGCGCCGCAAGGATGAATACACCGTAGATTCCTCCGGGCGAGCGCAACAGCGCCGCAATCCAGGCAGGTGTGTGCCAGCCGGGCGCCTGCTGGCCTGGTGCGTGCGGCTGCCGCGGCTGCGGTGTCCGCGGGGTTCCCCCGGGTGGGGGTCCGTCGGTTGCGCCGGGGTTCCGGTCACTCACGGGACTGTTCCCTCTGTCTCGGGTCGATCATCCGGTGGATGAGGTCAACCACAAACCCAACAATGAGCACGAGTCCCGTGAGCATCAGCAGTTCGCTCTGCACCTTCGGCAGGTCCCGGTTACCCACGTCGGTGACAAGCATCCGCCCGATCCCGGGCAGGTTGAAAAGCTGCTCGACGACGACGGTGCCCACAACAACACCAGCGACCTGGATGCCGAGAACGGAGATGATGCCGAGGGCAACGTTCGGCAGCCCGTGGCGGAGCAGGGCCTTGTTGAGGGTAAGACCCTTCGCGGCGGCCGTGCGGACGTAGTCCTGGCCGATCGCTTCGAGCACCGCCGAACGGACGAAGCGCAGCAGGACCGCGCCTTCGATGACGGCGATGGTCACCGCGGGAAGGACGAGTGACCGGATTGCCCTGCCCGGCTCCTCCCACCCCCCGCGGGGGAAGCCCTGCGCCGGTAGCAGGCCCAGGGTGAGAGAGAACACGACCACCCCGAGCAGGCCAGCCCACACGATGGGCACGGCGGCGAGGGTCTGCGCGGCGCCACTGACGATGATGCCGGATGCGCGGGCGTTCCTGACGGCGGAGACAACCCCAAGCGGTAGCCCGATCAGCAGGCCGAGCAGCAGCGCCATCAGGCCGAGCGGAATGGTGACCTCCGCCTTCTCGGTGAGTTCCTCGATGACGGGGGTGCCGGTGACCAGGGATTCACCGAGGTCGAGGTGCAGGGCGTTGCCGATCCATTCCAGGTACTGCACCGGCAGCGGCTGGTTCAGCCCCAGCGTGTCCCGGATCGCGGCCACCCGCTCCGGCGACGACTGGGTACCGGCTATCACCTGGGCGACATCCCCCGGCAGCACGCGCAGGGTGAGGAAGATCAGGATGCTGGCGATACCGAGTCCGATGCCGAGGAGGACCAACCGGGTCAGGACGAACCGGAACACTCTAGGAAACAGCCAGGTGTGTCAGGTTCAGGCGTGAGCTGGTGAAATCAGTGGGGAATCCGGTGATGGACGTGGCGACCGCGGATTTGCTGATGGAGACGAGCAGCCATTCGGCCGGGGCATCGTTGGCGACGAGTTCGGCGGCCTGCCTCAGCTTCGCCGTCGCGTCCTCGGGGGTGAGCGCCAGCTGCGACTCCGCGTACAGGGACTGCACCTCCGGGTTGTTGTAGCCGAAGTAGTAGTCCGGGTTCGCCCAGTTGGCGAAGTCCCGCGACTCGGCATGGTTCACCACGCTCAGGTCGAAGTCGTGGTTGGTGTAAACGTCTTCCAACCAGGTGGGGAACTCGACCTGGTTGACGGTCAGCGCGATACCCACGTCAGCGAGCTCGGTGGTGAGCACATCGGTCAGGGCCGTGCCGTAAAAACTGGGGATGGTTAACGACAAGGACAGGTCGTTGACACCAGCTTCGGCCAGAAGGGTTTCCGCGTTCCCCGGGTTATAAGGGTCGACGTCCGTGAGGTCTTCGTATCCGGGATCGCCCTCGGGAATCGGACCGCTCAGGTTGTATCCGGCTCCGTCGACGGCGGCGATGAGGGCGTCGTTGTCGATGGCCTGGCGGATCGCCTGGCGCACCCGGATATCGTTCAGCGGCGCCTTCGCGTTGTTAAACGCGAGGGTGAATTTGTCGGTGGTGGTGCCGTCGATGACGTCGTAGTCCTCGTTGCCGTCGAGTTGGGAGACCAGACTCGCGTCGATACCGGTGGCGGCATCCAATTCGCCAGCCAGGACGGCGTTGACCTCCGCGGAGGGATCGGTGAAGTACTGGAACACCACACCACCAACGGCAGCCTCGTCGCCCCAGTAACCGTCGTTTCGGTCGAGGGTGATGCTGTCCCCCTGCTTCCACTCGTCGAGTGTGAACGGACCGGTGCCGTTGGCAGATGTCTCGAGATCGTTCGTTGCGGCCTCCTCGAGTACAAGGCCGGCCCGCCCGGCGAGGGACCACAGCAACGAGGAATTGGGCTCGGAGAGCGCGATCGTTACGGTGTTTCCATCGGCCGACACCGTGTCGACGGAGGCGAACTCGGGGTTCGCGCTGACCGTGCTGTCATCTTTGACCCGGTTCAGTGACCACACCACGTCGTCGACGGTGAGTGCGGCGCCGTCGTGGAAGGTCACGTCGTCCCGGATATCGAACGTGTACGTGAGGCCGTCACCGGAGACGCTGTGGTTCTCGGCCAGCAGGTCGGCCACTCCCCCGTCGTCGGTGCGAGTGAGGAGCCCCTCGTACACGTTGTCGATCAGCACCTGGTCGAGTGCGATGCCCGAGGTGTGCACGATGTCGAGGTTCGTCGGTTCGAGGCGCACACCAACCGCGATGGTCTCGTCGCTCGATTCGCCGTCACCGTTGCTGTCGTCGGGGCTGCTGCATGCGGCGAGACCTCCGGCGAGAGCGACGACGGCAATGGTGGCAGCCAGCGTGGTGCCGCGGCGCCGCCGCCACGATTCGGGTCCGAAATGCTTCGTCATTGCTGTTCCTTTGGATAAACGACAGACCTCCGGCCGGTGGATGTCGGGGAATACCCGCCATTCGCCCGGTATCAAGCTGGTCGAAGGGGTGCTCAATCATCGAGACCCAATCGACAAGCGTACGAGGGATGCACTGCTGCCAGTGTTCGTGGGAACCCCGGCGGGAAGAAAGCGATTGATAGTCGGTGCCTGGTGTGGGTCTGCCGTGCAGGGAAACGTCAAACTCAGGGACGGTTCGCGGCCGGGGATGTCGAGGTGGATGTCGAGGGGGATGTCGAGGTGGATGTCGAGGGGGATGGCACCGTGGACAGGAAGTCCACCACCAACCGTGCGAGCTCGGCTGGCTGTTGCTCGTGCACGTTGTGACCTGCCTCGATCTCGACGATGGTTGCCTGTGGCACCCGTGCCGCAAATTCCGCCACAACCTCGGTCGAGAGGAACCCTCGCGTCGCGCGCACCAGCAAAACCGGCACGCCGAGATTTTCGAGGGCGGGCCAGAGCGAAGCGAAGTCGGTGGCGAATATCTCCTTGCCTGCGGGAGGGTTTGCGAGGTGGTGCTTGAAAATCACCGTTCCGTCGGCCTGGATTCGTGTGTTCAACTCCACTCCGCGTTCGAGCGCAGACCTATCCGTTCCGATGCCGGCGGCGAGCGCCTTGTCGACGATGTCCGCCCGGGAGGCGAAGACCTGCGGTCCCGCCAGGAAATCCCTGACCTGGCCGGAATCCCCGGGGCGCAGGCCCGGGCTCACATCCACCAGCACAAGGGCACGGACCAACTCGGGGCGCTCAGCGGCCAGTGCAATCGCCGTCAGGCCACCGAGGGAGTGCCCCACCACAAGCTGGGCCTGGCCGTGCGCATATTCGTCGATGGCTGCGGCCACGGCGGGGGCGATGGTCTGCGGGCGGTAGTCGAAGTCGTCGCGCCACGGGGAATCACCGTGACCGGGAAGGTCGATTGCGATGGCCGCTTCACCGAGGGCAAGAACGGTCTGGTCCCAGGTGTGGGCGTTGAGCCCCGCTCCGTGCACGAGGGTGATGCCCGGGTTCGCTCCCCAGACAAGAACGCTCGCCTGGCCAGCCGCTGAATCAACCAGGTGCCTGGCAACAGAAGCGATCGGTCCGGTGATGCCAAGCCCCGCCGCCTGGTCCGGGAGGAAGCGAAATTCATTCGGGGTGTTCGTCATCGGTGACTCCTGTCGTTACACGGCGCTGTACGTATCCGTTGCGTTCTTACACGGCTGTGTTCTTGTATGGCCGTGTTCTTGTATGGCTGTGTTCTTGTGAAGGTGCGTTCTAATGCTGCCCGATAGGCAACCACGGCTTCGCTGTAAGACGGCGAAAGTCGTCATCCTCGGAAAAGACAATCGCGTATGCCCTCGGGCCGGTGGATGTCGAACGTGTTCGGCCCCATTCCGTTGCGGCGTGTTTATCGTCAACCATCGCATCACGCTGTAACGCGCGCGGCGCCAGCGTCATTCCGACGGAGCCAGCGCAACGGCGACTACCCAGCGACTACCCGGCAACTACCAGGCGATTCCTCCTCCGGGTCGCTGGACAGAACGATTCACGGCGGGAGAATCGTTTTACGCTGTGAAAGTCGCCAACCGAAGGGATCCCCATGGCCGTCAACAACGAGCATCCAAAACACGAGCACATCCCCGCCCCGGACGAACCGACCGTCCCTGAGCTGGAGGTCGACCAGACCGTCGCACCGCGCCCCGAGGAAGAGATAGCCGACGCCCTCCGTGCACAACCGGACGTGACGGATCACAGCGAAACTTCCCCGTAGCGACTCCGCATAGCGACTCGGCATAACAACTCAGGTCTGGACCATCTCCCGCCCCGCCGAGCAATTGGCCAATTCACGAGAGCCGTCGAGTACCCCGATAGTCTGTGATTGTTGTGCTGCGTTGTCTTGGGGGAGGAGCCGCACCATGAGCATGAGAGCTGTCTCGGTGTCGAGTGCCGCCCGCAGGCGGATCCGCACTTTCTCGATCTGGCTCTGGGTGTGGGGCGCGGTTGTGCTGTCCATCGGTGCGTTCGGCACCTTCACCAATGTTGGCTTCGGTGGTAACGGTCTAGGGATCATCGGTGCCAACGGCAACCCCTGGGACGATGCAGACCCTACGGTCTTCGAACCCGTGGGTACCACCTATTCCGGCGATGGCAGCGGCGTTATCCGCATCCCCCTCGAAGAACACAATCAGGACGCGTACGCCGTCACCCTGGTCACCGGCGATTACGTCGACCTCTATGTCACTCCCGCCAGTGACATAAACCAGCCAGCAACCGACCGAGGCTACCCGGACACCATCGCCTATATCTACGGTCCGGACGACATTGCCCTGGTGCTCCCTGAGGAGGCTGACCTGGAGTTGTGGGTCCGCAGTGATGACGCGTGGGAGTTCACCCTCGAGAAGGCCGAGTTCACCGAGATCACCGACGGGTTCGCCAGCGGCTCC
>JAODAO010000438.1 GCA_025463465.1 Glaciihabitans sp.
CGGTCGTCACAGATCAGTACACCCCTGCTGTCCGATCCAATCGACCGTAGTTGGCCGGGGCCGAGACGGTGTGGTTCAGTGGGGGATCGTGATCGCCTCGACGATCCGGGTGGCACCAAATTGCCAGGCCTCCTCGACATCGCCTCCGAGGTTGAAGCCTCGTGAGAGTTCCATGCTGATGAACCCGTTAGCCCAGGCGGTGAGGGTACGGGCCGCCGGCAGCGCCATCTCTTCGCCGGCGAGTTCTGTCGCCACCCGGATCACCCCGCTGGCAACCGCCTCAAAAAATTCAGGCCGAGCAACGGGGGAGTGGGCGCCCGGCGTCATGACCAGCTGAAATCCCGCAGGGCTCTCTTTCGCGAATGCCCGGAAGATGTCCATCAGCTCCATCGCCGATGAGGCGCTACTCAGCCGGTTCGTCACGTCGGCGAGCGTCGCCTCGGCAACCAGTCGCACCAGCTCGTCCCGGCTCTTCACTCGTTTGTAGAGGGACGGCGCTCGCACGCCGACACGGTGGGCCACCGCCTGCATGGTCAGGCTGGCCGGTCCGTCGTGCTCAAGCAGGGCGCGGGCCGCCTCAACGATCTCGTCCAGCGAAGTTCTATCCGGTGTTGGCATAAATCCAGTATAGCTATTGACGATAGCCATGATGGCTATGTATCGTAGCCATCATGAAACTCACCCCAACAATCCACCGCATCGGCAACGACATCGTTGCCGCCTACCTGGTCACAACCCCCGAGGGCATCACCGTTATCGACGCCGGGCTGCCAGGACACTGGAACGACCTTCTCGCAGAACTTTCCGCAATGGGAAAGTCGCCGTCCGACATCAAAGGTCTGATCCTGACCCACGGCGATTCCGACCACATCGGTTTCGCCGAACGTCTACGCCGTGAGCACGGTGTTCCCGTCTATGTGCATGCCAGCGACGCCTCCCGCGCCAAGGGCGGCCCCCAGCCGAAAACGCCGATGGGACCCATCAAGCTGGGACCCATCCTCGGGTTCGCCGCGTACTCCATCCGCAAGGGTGGCCTCCGCGCGACGCACCTCACCGAGGTGATCGAGCTGCAGGGCGGCGAAACCCTCGACCTGCCCGGGGCGCCCCAGATCATCTCCCTGCCGGGCCACTCCGACGGCAGCATCGCCATCTACGTGCCGGTAGCTGACGCGGTATTCGTTGGCGACGGACTGACGACCCGCCACGTACTGACCGGGAAGTCCGGGCCGGCTCCCGCACCGTTCACGGACTATCCAGACCAGGCGATCACGTCCCTTCCCACGCTGGTAGCCACGCACGCGACCTGGGTGCTGCCGGGCCACGGCGCCCCGTGGAGCGGAGGGGTCGAGAGCGCGGTCCGCGCCGTCGAGGCTTCCGCCGCCTCCACCGCACGGTAGGTGCTGGTCGGACTCACGCCGGCGACGGGTGCGCCAGGGCCACCCTGCTGGCGCTACTCCGTATCCCTCGCGCGTCCACAGGACAACCGTTGTAGGGCACATTCATGACCCTCGGCGTCCATCGTGTTGCATAAGCACCACAACGGCACCGTCCCGCTAGCCCTGTATTCCGATAAACGCTCGCGGCTACAGTGTGAAAAAATCCGGAACGACGTATAAAGCGGGATATCAGATGACCACACGCGTTTCACTTGGGATAACAACGGCGCTGGTAACCCTGGGGGTGTTCTGCTGGGGGGCGGGCCCCGCCTCTGCGGCGGCAGTCAACGCGGCAACACTCGATCCCATCGAGTTCGCGGATTCCCTCAACGTTGACCGTGTTGTAGACCACCTCACGGCCCTACAGGCGATCGCCGATGTCAACGGCGGAAACCGCGCCATCGGGACCCCCGGTTACTTAAAAAGCGCCGACTACATTGAAGCGCTGCTGAAGGATGCTGGCTATCGCACCGAGCGACAGGCGTTCGACGCGGTGCAGCAGACGATCCTGAAATACGAGCTGTCGCTCAAAGGTGTTCCGTACCTGCCGCCGATCGGTGTTCCGATGTCGGGAACCACCGGAACCGGGCCCGCCGGGGTGACGGCCACCATCGTGAGGCCGTCGGATGCCGCAGGCGCAGGTTGCACAGTTGCGGACTGGGCCAATATTGCCGGCCGAGGCCACATCGCCGTCGTCAACCGCGGGGGTTGCTCCTTCGCAGAGAAGTCGCTCGCCGCCGGTGCTATTGATGCCCTCGGGCTTGTCATCATCAACACCGTCAACGAACCGATCCTCGGCAGCCTCGGGCCACAGGATCCAGCGTTTGCGCCAACCATCGGAGTCAGCCTGTCCGAGGGCACCGCGATCGCCTCCATCGGAGACGTGCCGCTCGGCTTCACCCTCGACGAGGAAACGATCGTCACCCCGACCTTCAACCTGCTCGCCGAGACTCCCACCGGCCGTGACGACAACACGGTGATGGCTGGCGCCCACCTCGACAGCGTGCCGGAGGGGCCTGGCATCAACGACAACGGGTCCGGCTCCGCCGTGCTGCTCGAAACGGCACTTGAGCTGGCCACGGAGGGCGAGTTGAACAATCAGGTTCGATTCGCTTGGTGGGGCGGCGAAGAGGAGGGGCTTCTCGGCTCCGTTCACTACGTGCAGGATCTCGTCGCCAACAACCCCGCTGAGATCCCGCAGATCGCCACCTATCTGAACTTCGACATGGTCGGCTCACCGAATCCCGTGATGGCCGTTTACGATGCCGACCAATCGAGCTTTCCCGCGCCGGTGCCCGTGCCGGCGGGGTCGGTCGCCACGGAGAAACTGTTTACCGATTACTTCGCGGCCAACGGGCAGCCGTATCTTGACACGGCGTTCGACGGCCGCAGCGACTATGCCCCATTCATCATCGCCGGTATCCCCGCTTCCGGGCTGTTCACCGGGGCGGAGGGGCTCAAGTCCCCCGCAGAGGCAGCCGTGTTCGGCGGCACGGCGGGGGAGCCGTACGATCCGAACTATCATTCCCAGGGCGACCGGGTCGACAACATCAATACCGCAATTCTCGGTGTGTCCACTCGCGCCAGCGGGTATGTGATCGCCAGCCTCGCGCTGGACACCTCGCTGATCAACGGGGTGCTCCCACCCGACGCCTCCATGCCACCACCGCCGGTCGAGCCCGCCCCAGCTCCGGTGCCAGTTCCAGCCCCACTACCCGCTCCAGCACCCGGCCCGCCGGTGTAGGGGAAGGCAACACTGCGTCACGTTTGCTGCTCCTGCAGGACCAGTGCAGTTGGGACTGATTGAATGGACCGGTGACAACCTCGACCCACCTCACCGACCTGGCCGCGTTCATCCAGGCATCCCCGTCCTCATTTCACGCCGTTGCCGAGGCCGCCCGCCGCTTCTCCGACGCCGGTTTCACCGCCCTGGAGGAAACCGAGGCCTGGCCCACCGGCCCGGGACGACGTTTTGTGGTTCGGGACGGCGCGATCATCGCGTGGATCGAACCGCCAACCACGACATCCACCACGCCGTTTCGTATCGTCGGCTCCCACACTGACTCGCCCAGCTTCAAACTCAAGCCCAAACCCACCATCGGTGGTTCCGGCTGGATTCAGGCCGGCGTCGAGGTCTACGGCGGCCCCCTGCTGAACTCCTGGCTCGACCGCGAGCTGGAATTCGCCGGACGCCTCGTCTTCTCCGACGGAACCAGCAACCTGGTACGCACCGGGCCGCTTCTGCGATTCCCGCAACTCGCTGTCCACCTCGACCGCGGGGTGAACACCGAGGGTCTGGTGCTGAACCCCCAGACGCATATGAAGCCCATCATCGGCGTTGGTGACCCCGGTTCGGCTGACATCGTCGGGCATCTCGCGAAGCTCGTCGGTCGCACCGGTGCGGAAGTCGTCGGATATGACGTGATTGTGGCTGACACCGCGGCTCCCGCCACCTTCGGCCTCGACGCGCAGTTCTTCGCGTCGGGCCGCCTCGACAATCTCTCTTCGGTGCACTCGTCGCTGGTCGCCCTGATCAACACGCCAGACACTCTCAACGACATCGCCGTGCTGGCCGCCTTCGACCACGAGGAGGTGGGCAGCGCATCACGTTCGGGCGCCAGCGGTCCCTTCCTCGCCGATGTGCTCGCCCGCATCAGCGCAGGCAACGGAGCATCGACAGGCGAGAAGCTACAGGCGTTCGCCGCGTCCTGGTGCCTGTCCGCCGATGTGGGCCACGCTGTGCACCCCAACTATCCCGAACGCCACGATCCGGCCAACCGCCCCATCGTCGGTGCCGGACCGCTGCTGAAGATCAACGCCAACCAGCGTTATGCCACCGACGGCGTCGGCGCGGGGGAGTGGGCGAGAGCCTGTGCCCAGGCAAGAGTGCCGTACCAGGAGTTCGTCTCCAACAACTCGATGCCGTGCGGTTCCACCATCGGCCCGCTCACGGCAACCCTGCTGGGTATCCGCACCATCGACGTGGGAATGCCCGTACTGTCGATGCACTCCGCCCGCGAGATGTGTTCGGTGGACGACCCCGGCTACCTCACCGCTGCAATTGGTGCGTTCCTCTCCCCATCTTCGGGGAACCTGCCCGATCCGACCGTGGGGCATGCTTAGACCATGAGACCTGAATTCCCGCCACCGCACCTGCGCGATCCCGGCGACGCCTGGGTCTATGGACCGGACGGGACGAAGTTCTGGGGACGCTTCGGTGCGGCGGGCCTGCTGGTCTGGAACCGCAAGCTCGGTGTACTGCTGCAGCACCGCGTTGAGTGGAGCCACTTCGGCGGGACCTGGGGAATTCCCGGTGGTGCCCGCAAAATAAATGAGGCGGCCATCGACGCCGCTCTGCGGGAGGCCGCCGAGGAGGCGTCGGTGCCGCCCGAGTTGCTGGAGGTCATCCATACCTCCGTCTTCGACCTCGGCTTCTGGTCGTACACCACCGTGGTCGTTGAGGCCACAACCGCCTTCACGCCGGTCATCGCCGACGCAGAAAGCGTCTCCCTCGACTGGGTGCCAATTGACGAAGTCGAGACCCTCCCGCTGCACCCCGGCTTCGCGAATTCCTGGCCGCTGCTGCGCCCCCTCCTCGTCTAATCTTGGCGGTACACGTCACGGATGGTCCTGCACGTCAGTGGCCGGCGCGCAAGGCGCAGGACGCGACACGCGAGGAGACGTCGCCGATTTAGTTCTGGCGGACCAATCCCGCTAAGATAATGAAGTTGTCGCGGGCTGTAGCGCAGCTTGGTAGCGCACCTGACTGGGGGTCAGGGGGTCGCAGGTTCAAATCCTGTCAGCCCGACAATGTGATGTCGCAGGACATCGGAATAGCCTGAACCTACGTTTTGTGGGTTCGGGCTATTTTTTTATTCTCGTCGAGTCGGGGCGTTTGCCTGTGGGTTGATAGTCCTTCGTCGGATCGATGGTGAGTTCGCGGAGGACCTCGCCGGTGGCTGCATTGATGATGGTCACGGCAAGGTCGTGGGCGAGGATTTTGACGTGGGTTTCGGCGTGGGGTCGTCCGATGCCGATGTGGTGGAGTTTCCCATTGACGCGCAGCGTGACGACACCGGTGGTATCGACGCGGTCGGTGCGCACACGGTCGTGACTGTCATGGCCGCGGTCGGTGGTCGCAGTGGCTTTGATGCCGGTGGCGTAGGTCGCTGCGGGAGTCGCGCGGGCGGGCAGCGACCGGTGGGGTCGGCGGGTGTTGTATTCGGCGCGGAAATCATCGAGTAGCGTTTGCAACTCTGCGATGGTGGTCGGTTGTGTGGGCTGTGCGGTCAGCCATTTCTTCAGGGTTTGCTGGAAGCGTTCGACTTTGCCCTGGGTTTGCGGGTGGTGGGGTGCGCCGTTCTTTTGAGTGATGTTGTGGCGGCGCAGCTCGTTTTCGAAGCTGGTTCGTCCGCCGGCGTTTTTGCCGGCGGCCAGGCGCACGGTGTAAACCATGCCATTGTCCGTCAGCGTGGATGCCGGGTATCCGTGTTCGCGGGCTGCGCTTTGGAAAGTGTGGAGCACGATCGGGGCGGTGATGCGGGTGTGAGCGGTGAGGTGCAGGGCGTAGCGGGAGTGGTCGTCGAGCCAGGTGATGATCTCGGTGTCGCTTCCGGGGCGTTTATCGGGTGTGGTGAGGCGGTAATGGGTGAAGTCGGATTGCCAGCACTCGTTGGGTTGGTCGGCCTGGAAGTGTAGGTAGGAGGACTTCGGGCGTTTGGCCGGTTCCGGGTCGATCAGGCCGTGACGGGTCAGGATGCGATGGATGGTCGCGCGGTGCACAACGGTGTGATGGGTGTGCTGGAGGTGCCAGGCGATGGTTTCCGCTCCGGCGTCGAGGCCCCCATCGGCGAGGTAGTGCCGCAGGCGCAGAATTTCAGCCACTACCTCGGGTGGGGTTGCTGATGGTGTGGTGCGGGGCCGTCGTGAGTGGGGTTCGAACGCGGTGTCGCCTTCGGCACGGTATCGGGCCATGAGTTTGGAGATCCAGCCCTGGGTCACACCGTATTGGCGTGCTGCTTCGCTTTGGGTCATGCCGGCAAGGACCGCGGTGATCACAAGACGCTGTTTGCTCATGCCCCAGCGTCCAGGTTTATGCCGATGTCCCGCGACAGATTATTCCGATGTCGTGCGACACCCCATTCCTATGTCATGCACCAGGACACTGTCAGCCCGACAATAGTCATGTCTCGAGACATCGTTCATATATGTCTCGAGACATGGTTCACAGAAGCCTCTCCTTCGGGAGGGGCTTTTGTTGTTTCTGTGGTTTATAGGCCAAAACGGGGCTTATACGCCAAAACGCGTGGATTCGCCCAGGCGTGTCAGCTCCGTCCTGCCCATCCGTTCCTGTTCCAAAACACCCTTCGCGGTGAGCCGACGTCATCACCGATCTTGCGCACTCCCCACCGTGCTACGGATCGCGACTTGAGTCTGAAGCCTGCCGGTTAGCTGCGGCGTCCGCGTGAGGTGCTGGGCGCCTCCACCGGACACGCGCCCCCCTCGAGCCACGCAAACGGACGGCCCGCTCTGCCGAATCCCAACGTCCACGCTCAAGCGTTCGAGTATCAGATCACAGTTTGGCGTGGACACAAAACCGGGATAGCTCAAAAAACACTGGGAGGCTACTGAAAGGTACCCCAGTGAATACCTAAGTACTGCTTACCGAAACCTATGATCGCTACTGGGGCTACTGAAAGGAAAGTGAACCGGCTGAAACAGTGCCGGATCACGATTTATGCGTACCGGTTTAATACCGTGCTGCGCGTGTACCCCCCCCATGACACTTACATCTGATTTCGCACGCCGCTTTTCGAACGCCGCACTCCGATCCTCGAACTCCGTCACCTCGCGCAAGCGCCGTAGCGTGGTGCTCGCCGCGTTCACCGTGCTCGCCGTCGCCTTCGGCGTTCTCACCGCCACCCCCGCTGTGGCCGCTGCCCCCGCGACCGCGAATAGCATCTCGCTCAACGTTGTCGTAGCCATTCCCGCTGATTGGGGCGACAAGGCGAACAACTGGACCACCGAGCGCATCCTGGAAACGCTGAACGCATCCGACGGATACTGGTCGACGATGACAGGTGGCAAGACAGGTTTCAGTGTGCCGACCACCATCAAGACCGTCACGACGGCCGCCAAGTCGACCGATCCGGGTAAAACCATCCTCGACACCGTCGTCGCAGAGCAGGGTTTCGACAAGAGCGCCCAATGGAAGGGTCTTGTCGTTTTCGTCCCGCAGAGCAAGGTCGCCTCGGCCAGCGGCAGCCCCGCTGCGGCTATGAGCTACAACAACAACCTCCAGTCCGGCGGCTACATGATCGTCGCGGACGAAAACGCCGG
>JAODAO010000470.1 GCA_025463465.1 Glaciihabitans sp.
CCTAGGGTACCCGCTGGTTGTACGCCCCTCCTTCACCATGGGCGGCCTCGGTTCCGGTTTCGCGTACACCCGCGAGGAACTGGTGCGCATTGTCACGGACGGCCTGCACCAGAGCCCCACCACGGAGGTCCTGCTCGAGGAGTCCATCCTCGGATGGAAAGAATACGAACTCGAACTAATGCGCGACACCGCCGATAACACGGTTGTGGTCTGCTCCATCGAGAACGTTGACCCCGTCGGTGTCCACACCGGTGACTCGATCACGGTTGCCCCGGCGCTGACCCTCACCGACCGTGAGTACCAGAACCTGCGCAATATCGGAATCGACATCATCCGCGCCGTTGGTGTCGACACCGGTGGCTGCAACATCCAGTTCGCGATCGACCCAGCCAACGGGCGAGTCATCGTCATCGAGATGAACCCCCGTGTGTCGCGCTCCAGCGCCCTCGCCTCCAAGGCAACCGGGTTCCCGATCGCGAAGATCGCCGCGAAACTCGCCATCGGTTACCGCCTCGACGAGATCCCCAACGACATCACCAAGGTGACGCCGGCGTCGTTCGAGCCAACGCTCGACTACGTTGTTGTGAAGGTGCCGCGCTTCGCGTTCGAGAAGTTCCCGTCGGCCGACGCGACCCTCACGACCACGATGAAGTCAGTGGGAGAGGCGATGGCCATCGGCCGCAACTACTCCACCGCACTGCAGAAGGCGCTGCGTTCCCTCGAGAAGCGCGGCAGCAGCTTCCACTGGGCTGGCGAGCCGGGTGACAAAGACGCCCTGCTGGCGATCTCCCAGGTACCCACCGACGGCCGCATCATCACGGTGCAGCAGGCGATGCGGGCAGGAGCGACGAATGCCGAGGTCTTCGAAGCGACCAAGATCGACCCATGGTTCATCGACCAGATCGCGCTGATCAACGAGGTCGCCGCCGAGATTGCCTCAGCTGCGACCCTCGACGAGGCCATTCTGCGCCTCGCCAAGGACCACGGTTTCAGCGACATCCAGATCGCCGAGCTTCGCGGTCTTGCCGAGGCGGAAGTCCGCAATGCCCGCTGGAGCGCCGGCGTCCGCCCGGTTTTCAAAACGGTCGACACCTGTGCCGGTGAATTCCCCGCCCTGACCCCGTACCACTACTCCAGTTACGACAGCGAGACAGAGGTTCTTCCCAGCGACCGCCGCAAGGTGATCATCCTCGGTTCCGGCCCCAACCGCATCGGCCAGGGCATCGAATTCGACTACAGCTGCGTCCACGCGTCCTTCGCCCTCGCCGACGCCGGGTACGAGACGATCATGATCAACTGCAACCCGGAGACGGTTTCTACCGACTACGACACCAGCGACCGCCTGTACTTCGAACCGCTGACCCTCGAGGACGTCCTCGAGATCATCCATGCGGAAAGCGCAAGCGGCGAGCTAGTCGGCGTTGTGGTGCAGCTCGGCGGCCAGACGGCACTTGGCCTCGCCCAGGGTCTGAAGGATGCCGGCGTTCCCATCCTCGGCACGTCGCCGGAGGCTATCGACCTCGCCGAGGAGCGCGGCCTGTTCTCGAAGATCCTCTCCGATGCCGGACTGCTGGCGCCGAAGAACGGTACGGCGACGAACGTCACCGAGGCCGTCGTTATCGCCGAGGACATCGGCTATCCCGTCCTAGTCCGTCCCTCGCACGTGCTCGGCGGACGTGGTATGGAAATCCTCTACGACACCGAGTCCATGGTCGACTACTTCGACCGGGTCAAGGACCAGGCGATCATTGCCCCCGGTTCACCACTGCTGGTCGACCGGTTCCTCGACGACGCCATCGAAATCGACGTCGACGCCCTCTACGACGGAACCGAGCTATATATCGGCGGCATCATGGAGCACATCGAGGAAGCCGGTGTGCACTCCGGTGACTCGGCTTGCACGCTCCCGCCCGTCACCCTCGGCCGCGACGTTATCAACCGTGTCCGCGAGGCGACCCTCGGTATCGCCAAGGGCGTGGGTGTCCAGGGCCTGCTCAACGTGCAGTTCGCCATCGGCCAGGGCGTGCTCTATGTACTCGAGGCCAATCCCCGAGCTTCCCGCACGGTCCCATTCGTCTCGAAGGCCCTCGGCATCCCGCTTGCCAAGGCAGCGTCGTTGATCATGGTCGGCTCCAGCATCCGCGACCTGGTCGGCAGCGGGCTGTTGCCCGCCCAGGACGGATCGGTTGTTCCTATCGACTCTCCCGTCGCGGTGAAGGAAGCCGTCCTTCCGTTCAAGCGCTTCCGCACCAAGGAAGGTCACATCGTTGACTCGGTCCTCGGCCCAGAGATGCGCTCGACCGGTGAAGTGATGGGTATCGACGCCAACTTCCCGCGTGCGTTCGCCAAGAGCCAGTCGGCTGCCTACGGGGGACTGCCCCTCAGCGGAGCCGTGTTCGTCTCGGTAGCGGACCGCGACAAGCGCGCCATCATCCTGCCGATCCTCCGGATGCAGCAGCTTGGCTTCACCCTGCTGGCCACGGAAGGGACCGCGGAGATTCTCGGTCGCAACGGCATCAACGCCAGGGTCGTGCGCAAGTACGACCTCGGTCAGGTATCGGTTGAGGGCGAACCGTCGATCGTCGACCTGATCAACGCGGGAGAGGTCGACATCGTCATCAACACGCCGAGCGGCCGCAGCGCACGGGCCGACGGTTACGAGATCCGCACGGCGACGGTCGCAGCGGACAAGCCACTGTTTACCACCATCGCCCAGCTCGCAGCTGCTGTCGCATCAATCGAGGCCACGGCGACCGGATTCAGCGTCCGCAGCCTCCAGGATTACGCCCTGGACAGGGCGGCGCGCGCGTGACAGGTTCCGCCAAGGACGCTACGTCGCCGCTGAGCTTCGGCCAGAAGCTCAGCGCGACGTTTGCCTCTGCCGGCCACTTGTGTGTCGGAGTGGATCCCCATCCATATCTCCTTGCGCATTGGGGACTGCCTGACGACGCGTCCGGTGTCCGCGATTTCGGCCTGCGGGTTGTTGAGGCCACCACATCGCGTGCGGGAATCATCAAGCCCCAGGTGGCGTTCTTCGAACGCCACGGGTCGGCGGGATTCGCCGCACTGGAGGACGTCTTCGCGGCGGCTCGAGCTGCCGGGATCCTGGTGATCGCCGATGCGAAGCGCGGCGACCTGGGGACCAGCGTCGAGGCGTACGGCCAAGCCTGGCTTACCCCCGGGAGCCCACTCGAGGCGGACGCCATGACCATCAGTGCGTTCCAGGGTGTTGGCGCCCTCGCCGCTCCGGCTGAGCTTGCCTTGGCGAAGGGAAAAGGACTGTTTGTGCTGACTGCGACCTCTAATCCGGAGTCGGTCGGGCTGCAGACGGCGGTAATTCGTCAGGGGAAGATGACCGGGCTGACAGTATCGGCGAGTATCGTGGCTGAAGTGAATAGCTGGAACACGGAGCCCCTGGGATCGATCGGTGTGGTAATCGGCGCCACGGTGGATCTCGGTGACTATGGGCTGGGCGCAGGAGATCTCGCCGCCACGCCCATATTGGCGCCCGGATTCGGCCACCAAGGCATCGGATTCGACGCCTTGCACCGCGTGTATGGCAGCGCGGCACCGAACGTCGTTGTCAGCTCGTCGCGGGCCATTCTTGAAGCGGGCCCCGCCGGAATCGCGGACGTTATTCGCGTTCAGGCTGCCGAATTATTTGAGGTGTATTCCGCGTGACCCCCCGCCCAACGCCCCCAGAAGTTGATCGTGTGGCCGCGTCACGCGCCGCGATCGCCGCACGACGAGCACGCGCGGCGGTGAAAAATTCCATTGCCAGCCGGGAGAAGACCGCAACCGAGGTCGTGGACAGTGCCTGGGGCCAGCCCGATTCCCCTGAGGCCGGGCTGCGGGTGCGGGAATTACTCACCAGTGTGCCGACCCTCGGCCCCACCAGGGCAGCACGCGTGATGGAACAGCTGGGTATCGCGGACTCTAAACGAGTAGGCGGCCTCGGAGTGCGTCAGCGTACAAAGCTGCGCAGCTACCTTGTGAACCGCGAGGGTGGCGTCGAACCCCGCCGCCTTGTTGTGCTGGCCGGTCCGACGGCGGTCGGCAAGGGTACGGTCTCTGCGTACATCCGAGAGCACTACCCCGACATCCTGCTCAGCGTGTCCGCAACGACCCGCCAGCCGCGACCGGGGGAAATCGACGGGGTGCACTACTACTTCGTCAGCGACGGCGAATTCGATCGGATGATCGAATCGAACGAATTGCTGGAATGGGCAGTGGTTCACAACTCGTATCGTTATGGCACCCCGCGGCCTCCCATCGACCTGGCCCTCGCCGAGGGTAAGCGGGTCATGCTGGAGATCGACCTCCAGGGCGCACGCCTCGTTCGGGCAGCAATGCCGGAGGCGGCCCTGGTGTTCCTGCTTCCCCCCACGTGGGAAGAATTGGTGAGGCGCCTCATCGGTCGAGGCACCGAAAGTCCTGCGGAACAGACGCGTCGTCTCGAGACCGCAAAGGTCGAATTGGCCGCCCAGGATGAGTTCGATTACAAGGTAATCAACCGCGATGTGAGCCAAGCGGCCCAAGAAGTCGTAGAGTTGACGTTGGTGCCTGCTGCGCAACGCTAGGCGGCGCCCGTTTTTTTCTCGACTTACGACTTGCGTCGTTATAAATAAGGAGTTCCCGTGGCTGACAAGCAGACCGGAATCATCGACCCGCCCATCGACGAATTGCTCTCGAAGGTCGACTCCAAGTACGCCCTGGTGATTTTCGCCTCCAAGCGCGCCCGCCAGATCAACGACTACTACGCCGACCTCCACGAAGGCAGCCTCTTCGACAACGTCGGTCCGCTGGTGGACTCCACCATCGACGACAAGCCGCTTTCCGTCGCCCTTCGCGAGGTCAACGAGGACAAGCTCGTCCTCACCTCTCTCATCGAAGACTAGTAGGGCAGTTTCCTGAACGCCGGTGGTGGTATCTCTGACGGCTCGTCCATCGAGGACGTCGGAGGCACCACCGGCAACAGCTTGAATATTCTCGTCGGTATCACCGGGGGGATAGCCGCCTACAAGGCGGTGAATGTCATTCGTTCTCTGGTACTCGCCGGGCATGACGTTCACGTGGTAGCCACTGACGCTGCCCTTATATTCGTGGGAAAGCCCACGTTCGAGGCCATCAGCCGCAACCCGGTACACACCGATCTCTACGAGGGCGTCGCCGAGGTCAGGCATGTCGCCCTTGGGCAGGCCGCGGACCTGATCGTGATCGCCCCCGCAACGGCGAATACAATTGCCAAGCTTTCGGCCGGGCTGGCTGACGACCTGCTCGGAAACGCTATCCTCGCCAGCACGGCTCCGCTCGTCGTTGCACCAGCGATGCACACCGAGATGTGGCAGAACCCTGCAACGGTTGCCAACGTCGCATTGCTGCGAGGCCGTGGCGTCCACTTCGTTGGACCCGGCACGGGCCAGCTCACCGGCAAAGATTCCGGGCCGGGGCGGATGGCCGAGCCAGACGAGATCGTCGCATCGGCTCTCGCCATCGCCCACACCCGCAGCGACCTCGCGGGGCTCAGAGTGGTGATAACCGCCGGAGGCACCCGGGAGCCACTCGACCCCGTGCGGTTCCTCGGCAATCGTTCCAGCGGCAAACAGGGTGTCGCCCTCGCCCGAGCTGCCGCCGCACGTGGGGCGGAAGTTACGCTGATCGGCGCCAACCTCGAAGTTGACGTGCCATCAACGGTCAACGTCACCCACGTCAGCACAACCGCCGAACTCGCATCGGCGGTTCACGCCGCGGCCACGCGGGCGGATGCGGTGATCATGGCCGCCGCCGTCGCGGACTACCGACCCGATTCCGTTGCGACCTCCAAGATCAAAAAAGAGAACCATGGCGAGACCCTGCAGTTGACCCTCGTGAAAAACCCGGACGTTCTGCACGACCTGGTGGTCGCCCGCGACGCCGCCGCTGCTGGTGGCATACCCGGCACGATTGTGATCGGCTTCGCAGCGGAAACTGAACAGGACCGCGAACCGCTGTTGGCGCTCGGCCGTGCCAAAATCCTCCGCAAAGGTTGCGACTTCCTTGTTGTCAACAGGGTCGGCTGGAGCGCCGGTTTCGCCTCGGAGAGTAACGAAGTCATCCTGCTCAATCTCGCCGGGGATATAGTTGGCGAGGCCTCCGGGAGCAAACTCGTGGTGGCTGACCGCATCCTCGACCTGTTGGCGTGACACACGTTTCCGCCGCCGGCCGGAACGTGCAGTGGCGACTACGCCTCCCCTAATCACCTCGACAGACCCGTTGGAGTCACCGAATGAGCAGTAAGCTGCGTCTCTTCACCTCCGAATCCGTGACCGAGGGCCACCCCGACAAAATCTGCGACCAGATCTCGGACAGCATCCTCGACGCGTTGATCGAGGTCGACCCGCACGCACGCGTCGCCGTCGAGACCCTGGTGACCACCGGACTCGTCCATGTCGCCGGCGAGGTCACCACAACCGGTTATGTGGACATCCCGTCGATCGTGCGCAAACGCATTTCCGACATCGGCTACAACTCCTCCGACGTCTGGTTCGACGGGCGCTCCTGCGGCGTATCCGTCTCGATCGGCGGACAGTCACCCGATATCGCTCAGGGTGTCGACAACGCGATTGAGAGTCGCGAGGAATCAAGCCACGATGCCGGCGACCTCCAGGGTGCCGGCGACCAGGGAATCATGTTCGGGTTCGCCACCACCGAGACCCCGGAGTTTATGCCGGTGCCGATCTGGCTGGCCCACCGCCTCGCTGAGCGGCTCGCCGAGGTGCGTAAGACCGGCCTCGTCGACTACCTGCGCCCGGACGGCAAGACCCAGGTCACGATCGGTTACGAAGGCTCAACCCCGCGCTCGATCGAAACGGTTGTCCTCTCCACCCAGCATTCTCCGTCGATCTCCACCGCCGATCTCAGGGTCGAAATGGAACGCCTGGTCATTCGTCCGGTGCTCGAGCGGGTTGGGCTGTCCTCTGACGAGGCCCGAATCCTCATCAATCCGACCGGAATCTTCCACATCGGTGGCCCGCAGGGCGACGCTGGCCTCACCGGGCGAAAAATCATCGTCGACACTTACGGCGGCGCCGCCCGCCACGGCGGCGGTGCCTTTAGCGGGAAGGACCCGTCGAAGGTTGACCGCTCCGCGGCTTATGCGATGCGCTGGGTGGCGAAAAACGCCGTAGCAGCCGGCCTCGCGGACAGGCTCGAGGTCCAGGTGGCTTACGCCATCGGCAAGGCATCTCCCGTTGGGCTCTACGTGGAAACGTTTGGCACCAACCATGTCGACGACGAAACGATCATCGATGCCATCCGCGAGGTGTTCGATCTCCGGCCCGGGGCGATCATCCGCGACCTCGACCTGCT
>JAODAO010000004.1 GCA_025463465.1 Glaciihabitans sp.
TCGGCGTGTTGCTCGACGGTGAGTTTGCCGTCGGCGAGCATGCCGTTCAGGATCACGTCGCGCCGCTCGAGGTTGGCGGGGTAGTTCGCCGGATCCTCGAGGCTCAGGCTGCTCGGCGCCTGCACGATCGCGATCAGGCTCGCGGCCTGTGCCGCGGAAACATCGAGAGCCGAGGTGTTGAAGTAGCGGCGCGCTGCGGCCTCGATGCCGTAGGTGTTGCCACCGAAGTTGGCGATATTCAGGTATGCAAGCAGGATCTCCTGCTTCGTGTACCTCTTCTCCAGGGAGATGGCGAGCTTCACCTCGGTGAGTTTGCGCTTGAAACTGTCGGCGATCGCCTCCTCGTATGCCGCCTTCTGCGCCGCCGCATCCGGCAGTTCAAGGGCTGCCTGGATAAACGTGTTTTTCACGTATTGCTGGGTGATGGTCGATGCCCCCTGCGAGATGCGCCCGCCCGCGAGGTTGCGCATCGCCGCCCTGGCAATCCCCGGCAGGTCGACCCCGCCGTGTTCGTAGAACCTGCGGTCCTCACCGCTGACCGCGGCATCCTTCACCAGGTCGGACACCGCTTCCCAGGCGACTTCCTCGCGGTTCTGGTTGAAAATGGTGGCGATCTGCACGGGCTGGCCGTTCGACACCGCAAAGATACGGTTCTGCTGCGGCTGCTGGTCAATCTCGATCAGGTCGGGAATGCTGTCGAAAACACCGACGGTGTTGTTCACCGTTGCGCCGCCGAGGAAGATCATCGGGGCCAGCACGCCAACGACCAAGACGCCTGCCATCAGGGTCAGGCCGAGCGCTGAGACGAGCGCCCCCAGAAACGACGGTAATCCTGAGCGATTTTCAGCCATTTTTTTACGCTAGCTGGCGGAATCCGTGTGAGACAGGGGTGGCCTTTTGGCCGGGGATCGAAAACCTTAGCGCGGAAACATCCCCGCCAGGAACGGATATGAGCAAATTTCCACTTCTCGCTACGATTCTCACATCAACGAGACGGGTGGCCCCTTTGAGAACGATTGATTTTCGTGATGCCCCGGGTAGTACGCCGGACGCCGTCGACATCCTGGTGATCGGTAGCGGCCCTGCGGGAATGACGGTCGCGGCGGAGCTTGTGAAATCGGGTCACAACGTGCTGGTGGTAGAAAGCGGAGGGCTGGCGCCGGACAGCGGCGACACCAACACGATCGTCAACGTTGGGGCCCCCCGGGTCGACCCGCAGAGTATTGTGCGAACCCGAGCCCTCGGCGGCACGTCCGCGGTGTGGTCGGGTCGAATCATCCCCCTCGATGACATCGACTTTGAGGTGCGTGACTGGGTGCCGTCGTCGGGCTGGCCGATCGGCCCGGCTGACCTCGCCCCCTACCTGCGGCAGGCCGCAGACTACTTCCAACTCGGCCCGCAGGAATACGGTGCGGGCGTGTGGGAGCAACTCGGTCAGAACCCACCGGCGCTCCCACTTAACCCACGGCTGCTCGATGAACCCTTCTGGCAGTACAGCCGCGGCCTGCGCGACCCGTCGGCCCCCACGCGCTTTGCCACGGACATAGCCCAGGACGTGACGGTGCTGCTGCACGCCACCGTGACCAGGCTGGAAGCGACCAACGGCACGGTGACCCACGCGATACTCGCCGACCGCCGCGGCACCCTCCGCCGTCTCGCCGTCGGCCGAGTCGTGATCGCAGCCGGCGCCATCGAGACCCCCAGGCTACTGTTGGCCAGCGGGCTCGGCAGCGACAGCACCGGGCGATACTTTATGGACCATGCCGGATCGGTGATCGGTTCGATTCCCCTGAAGACCGCGGCTGCGACACGTGACCGCTTTGGGCTGTATTGGAAAAAGTCGTCACCGTATCGGCTCGCTTATATGCAGGGTGTTGCCCTCGCGGCGCAACTGCAGCGCGAGGAGAAATTGCTGAACGCTGCCGCCTGGCTGGACGAGTACCCGGCCCAGGACGATCCCTGGCAGGCCGGCCTGCGCATCGTCGCCCGTCTCCGCAATCGCACCAGCAAAGCGAGTGTCGAATCCGTGCAATTCTGGCGCTCTCGCGTGCAATCGGCCGGCGACAATTCGCCAGTGGCGCCATCCACCTTCTTTGGTGATGTGTTGTCAGTCATTCGCCACCCCCTTCTACTGCTCAAGGGCATTGGCCGGTTATTGCGCAACCGTCCCCCGCAGTACCTCCTCGACCGGGTCGACCTGTATGCCCTGGTCGAGCAGCTGCCCGATCCGGACAGCCGCATCACCCTTGCCGCTGAGACCGATGACAGGGGGATGCCGCTGGCCCGGGTCGACTGGAAATTGCACCGGCTCGAGTACAACACCATGGTCCGGCTTGGCCAGTTGGTGGCGAGCGAGTTTGAGCGGGTGGGGCTGCCCCCGGCCACCCCGGTGCCCTGGATGCGGGACTTCGAGAGTTGGAGGGGGCATGTCCTCGATCGCGCCCACCAGATCGGAACTACGCGGATGAGTGTGGATTCCTCGAACGGAGTGGTGGACACGGACTGCCGCGTGTTTGGCCTGGACAATCTCTATGTCGCGGGCAGTGCCGTTTTTCCCACCAGCGGTCATGCCAACCCGACGTTCACCATCGTCGCACTGGCCATTCGTCTGGCAGACCACCTCGGTGCCACTGCGACCGACGCGCCGTTGCTCACCGAGCACACACGCTCGCTTCAAACCCGCGAGTAGCCAAATCCACAACTTTTTACAGGTTGGGGAGAAAGTTATCCACAGTGGGGATAACGCTGTTAATAACTACACGGGTGTTATTCGCCCAATTCGCACCTTATGCCCGTTTTGTTCGTTGTTTGGGCGCGAATTTTCCGGCTGTTCACTCAGGGGCATGTCTCTCGACCCCAATGAACAGGCGGGTGTGGATAACCCTGTGGATGATTCACCCGACTTGCCACAAAGTTGTCCACACTGGGGATAACTCTGTTAATAACTACCGCTGTGTAATTCGAAATGATGCCGCGCTGGGCCGAAATGTCGTTCGAATTAACGTTCTGTAACCGTCAAAGGTGGTTCACGGGTGATCAGATAAGGGGTCCGTAAACCGTGTGCAACCTGTGTCGATGTCAAGGCGGGGAGGTCGAGCCGCGAAAAATCATAAACGCGTGATAACTTCAGCAAATGCCTCGAATTGCGGCGGTCGCCCCGGTTCTCCCCGCGTTCGCGTACACCCAGAGTGAGATCACCAACGAGCTTGCGCCGTTGATCACCAACCAGCCCTCCCACCGGGCGGTGATGGAGCGGATGCACGCGTCCAGTGGCATCGGCACCCGGCACACCGCGTTGCCGTTGGAGCGCTACCGCGACTTAGGCACCTTTCGTCAGTCCAATGACATATTCATCGAGGTGGCGACCGACCTCGCCCACCGGGCCCTGACCAATGCGCTGGAGCAGGCGGGCCTCGTCCCCTCGGATATCGACTACGTGATGTTCACTTCGGTGACGGGTATCGCGGCACCATCGATTGACGCCCTCCTGGTGTCACGGCTGGGGCTTCGTCCCAACATCAAACGCCTCCCGTCATATGGCCTTGGTTGTGTGGGCGGTGCTGCAGGGTTGGCTCGGGTCAATGACTACCTGATGGGCCACCCGAACGAGGTGGGTGTGCTGCTGTCGGTCGAGCTCTGTTCCCTCACCCTGCAGCGGGACGACAGCACCATGGCGAACTTCGTGGCCACCGGACTGTTCGGTGACGGCGCTGCCGCGGTGATCCTGGTGGGGGACAACCGTGCGGAGCTAGGCCCGGCCATCATCGACACCAGCAGCTTCTTTTACCCGGACAGCCAGGAGGTCATAGGGTTCAACGTGGGTGGCACGGGCTTTGAGATTGTGCTCACCGCCGGCGTCGCCGATGTGATCGCCCTGCACTTCCCCGGAAACGCCGAAAGCTTCCTGGCGCGCAACGGACTGAACATCGGGGATATTGCGGCCTGGTTCGCCCATCCAGGCGGCCCGCGGGTACTGGAAGCATTCAGCTCGTCCCTCGGACTCGCCGACGACGCGCTGGCGCGAAGCTACCGGTCGCTCGAAAAGGTGGGCAACCTGTCGTCGTCGGCCGTTCTGCACGTGCTGGCGGACGGTTTCGACCAACCAGCCGGCACCCACGGCCTTCTGTTCGCCCTCGGCCCGGGAGTCAGCGCCGAGTTTGTCCTGCTCCAGTGGCCGTAGAGTCCGAGCAACAGAAGTGAACGTGTCGGAAATGACGGTAACCGGGGGCTGAAAATGATTGCGTACCTTGTATTTGTGCTGCTCACCGGGGGTGAGCGCATTGCCGAGCTGGCCATTTCCAAACGCCACGCGGCGTGGGCTTTTGCCCGCGGTGGTGTCGAATACGGGCGGGGCCACCTTCCGGCCATGATCGCCCTGCACACCGCACTGCTGCTCGGAGCGCTCGCGGAAGTGTTCCTGCTCGACCGCCCGTTTATCCCCGGGCTCGGCTGGCCGATGCTCGCCATCGCGCTGGCCTGCCAGGCCGGACGGTATTGGGTCATATGGGCCCTCGGCAACCAGTGGAATACCCGGGTGATTGTGGTTCCCGGGCTCGGACGGGTGGACAGAGGCCCCTATCGGTTCCGCTGGCTGCCCCACCCCAACTACCTCATTGTTGTCATCGAAGGAATCGCGCTTCCCTTGGTGCATACCGCCTGGATCACCGCATTGGTCTTCACCGTCCTCAATGCCATCCTGCTGTTGCGGTTCCGCATCCCCACCGAGGACCGAGCGCTGCGCGAGTTGGTTCAGTGACCACGGCCCCGCAGCGCACCGGCCCCTCCACATCCGTGGCGGGAATGCCGGACGTGCTGGTTGTGGGCGGGGGACCGGTCGGCCTGGCCGCGGCGATCGAGGCGCGTATGCGGGGACTTAGCGTTCTGCTGCTCGAAAAACGCGCCGGTGACATCGACAAGGCCTGCGGCGAGGGGCTGATGCCCGGCGCGGTCGCCGCCCTGGCCAGGCTCGGCGTTCCGCTGCAGGGCCGACCGTTCCACGGCATCCGCTACCTGGACGACCGGCGTTCGGCGACCGCGTTCTTCCGCAGCAGCTCCGGTCTGGGGGTGCGGCGGACGACGCTGCAGCCCGCCATGGTCGCGCGGGCCCGGCAACTCGGCGTGCGGGTCGAGCAGACCACCGTCACCGACCTCGAGCAGGATTCCGCCGGCGTGACCGCCGGTGGGCTGCGGGCGCGGTACCTGGTCGCCGCGGACGGGCTGCACTCGCCGATCCGTCGGATGCTCGGCCTGGACCGTCCGGTGACGGTTGCGCCCCGTTGGGGACTGCGGCAGCACTTCCGGACGGCGCCCTGGACCCGGCTGGTCGAGGTCCACTGGGGACGGAGCTCGGAGGCCTACGTGACCCCGGTGGGGGCGGACGAGATCGGCATCGCCATCGTCGGGTCGGCCAGGATGCCGTGGGCGGAGCAGCTCCGGGAGTTCCCCCGGCTCGCCGAGCGGGTGGCGGGGGCGCCGGCGGCGGGCAGCGTGCGCGGCGCTGGACCACTGCGCCAGCAGGCCGGCTCGCCGGTCGCCGGTCGGGTGCTGCTGGTCGGCGACGCAGCCGGTTACGTCGACGCGCTGACCGGCGAGGGCATCGCCGTGTCGTTGGCCTGCGCCCGGTCGCTGGTCGACGCACTCGTCCTCGACGATCCGCAGCGGTACGCCCGGTCGTGGCGACGGGACAGCCGGCAGTACCGGTGGATCACCGCGGCACTGTTGGCCACCCGGCGGGTCGCCCAGCCGGCGATCGTGCCGGCCGCGTCGGTGCTACCGGACGTATTCCGGATGGCTGTCCGGCAGTTGGCCAAGTAATCTCTGACGAATTACCCGCAATGTGAGGGTTTCCGGTCACCTGTGGTTGCATGGGGTGAATAGTGCCCATTCAGG
>JAODAO010000034.1 GCA_025463465.1 Glaciihabitans sp.
TCGCCGCCCGCATCCCCCGCGTTGTGTTCGGAGCATGGGACGAGAAGGCCGGCGCGGTCGGCAGCCTCTACGACGTGCTGCGCGACCGCCGCCTCAACCATCGTGTTGAGGTCATCGCCGGAATCCAGGAGGACGCCTGCGCCGCCCTGCTCCTCGACTTCTTCGAGGCCCGCCGCTGAGCGGCGAACCCGCTGACCTGCGAACCCGCTGATCCGCTGACCCGTTATGCCTTCGCGCGTCGACGCTGGCGGACCAGCACCAGCATCCCGCTGAGCAGCAGCAACCCGCCGATGCCGAGCGTGGTGGATGTCTCAATGCCGGTCGCCGCGAGCTCCGCGGCCGGGTCGCCACCCTGGGTCGGCACTGCCGGCACCACGGGCACCGCCGCCGGGTCGGTCACCGGCTGTTCGGCGGGCACCTCGGCTGGCACTTCGGCAGGCACCTCCGCCACGGGAGGCAGGATGCCGTTGATGGTGGAAGTGTCCATCGCGAACTGGCCGGTCACATACGCGATCGCCTTCGAGGTGACGCCGAGTACGTCCCGGTTGATGTTGTTGATGTCGTCGTCGGCGCTGTGGTAATTCTGGTCGTGCTGCTCCCCAACGACCCCGCCGAAGACATCCACCTCTTGCTGCGTTTTGATGTCATCGGCCCCGGTGAAGAGCCCAGACGAGGGGATCCCGGCGCTGATGAACCCGTCGTAGTCGCTGCGACCGTCGAAGGCCGTGTCGATCCAGGGCTGGCTAATCGAGTCGAAGTAGTTGGTGAAGGCCGCCTCGGTGGCGATGGATCCCTCGGGGACCTCAACAGGCGCCGGGTAGGTGGACTGGTTCGCGTCGTAGACCGACACCACATAGTTCGGAGAGGCGACCATGTCGAAGTTCAGGTAGGTCGCGATATTGGCGGCATCCTGCTCGCTGAGGTTGTCGACGTAGTTGTAAGAGCCGACCAACCCAACTTCCTCGGCACCCCACCACGCGAAGCGCACCTTGTTGTTGATGTCGGCATCCGCACCAAGGGCAACGGCGGTTGCCAGCAGCGTCGCGGAACCGCTGCCGTTGTCGTTGATTCCCGGTCCCTCTGGCACGCTGTCGAGGTGGGCCCCGAGCATCACCACGTTGTCGGCGCGCCCCGTGTTCGTTTCGGCGATCACGTTAAACGTTTCTTCGGAGGTCGTCGTCTGGTCCACCGCGATGGTGGCCTCGACGGGTGCCGCCGCGATGGCGGTGGCCAGGGCTGCTCCCTGCGCCTGCACCAGTCCGAACCCCGGAATGAGGCCGTCGACGGGTTCGCCGAGCGTTCCCGAAAGCGGTCCATCCGCGTTGTTGTAGACAATGATCGCGATCGCTCCTGCCGCGGCGGCCGCGAGGTTCTTCTCAGCGAAGGTGCATTCACCCCGGCTGACCACGGCGATCTTGCCGGCAACGTCAGCCACCCCGTCCCAGGCGGTCGCGTCGCAGCCCAGCGGATCGACCGGCGCGACCAGGGCCGCGGTGGTCTCCTCGATTGATGGGGTGAATTCGAGCACCTCGACGTCGGTCAGCGCCGGAGCGTCACCGGTGGTGGTGAGGGAAAACGATTCCACGCTCTGCACGACAGCGGTGAACTCCTGCCGGCTGGTCGTGTAACCAGCATCCTCTAGGACCCCCTCGACGTACCGGCCGCTCTGTTCATATCCGGGGGTGCCCACGGCGCGATTGCCGTCATTGTCGTCCGCGATCGCCTGCAACGCCTCGAGGTGTTCCACGATGTCGTCGACCGCAACACTCTCGGCGAGCACCGCCGGTTCGATCGCACTCGCGGTCGGCGCGAACGCGAGACTCGCTATCAGGGCGCCGAACCCGAACGTCACTCCGGCGCCGAGCCGCGCCCCGCGCCACCGCCGCATCCCCCTGCGCCTCACCCGGGTGTCACCGTCGAGCGGAGACGTTTGCGTCCCGGGGCCCGCCGGCAGCTGAGCGCGGGTGGGCAGTTGGGTGTGGTCGTTCGTCACGGTGGATCCCCTCGTCGACGGAAACATTCCGGCTTGACTCGGCGCGAAGATCCCCACCGGTTCCAGCCACTTCGAGGCTACGTGGCCGCCATCCGTCCCGTATAGGGCATTGCGCTCGACCGGGATCGCCGCAAAACTACCTCTCCGCACCGAATCCGCCAGGTCGCACCGTCCACGCCACACCGTCCGGTGAACGTTTGCCGCGCGCCGACATCCCCCTGGCCTTCGCGTGTCACCGGGGAAGTGCATCGGTGCTGGGGGATGTTGCTCAGTCGGCCGAGCGAATCACAATCGATTCGGTCGACGGGTTGCCCTCGCCGGGGGTGACGTAGACGTCGGGCTCGATGTAGATGATGCGCGCCGCGGGAACGGCCGCGCGGATGTCGGCCTCAACCGAGTTGATCGAGTTGGCAACGTCGGAGAGACGGTTCGTGGGAGCGAAGGCAACCTTGGCGCCGACCAGGATCTCATCCGGGCCGAGGTAGAGGGTTTTGATGTGGATGAGCGCTTCAACATCGGCGTGACCGTTGATTGCTGCGCTGATTTTCGCGGCATCCTCGATGCTGGCGCCCTCGCCAACGAGCAGGCTCTTGGTTTCGATGCCGAGCACGATGGCGACCAGCACCAGCAGCACACCGATGCAGAGGGTGCCGATGGCGTCGAAGACGGTGTTGCCGGTGATGACGCTGAGGCCAACGCCGAGCAGGGCGAGAACGAGGCCAATCAGGGCGGCGAAGTCCTCGAGCAGCACCACGGGAAGTTCTGGAGCCTTCGCGCGGCGGATGAACTGGATCCAGGACTGCTTACCGCGGGTGTGGTTCGACTCGCGCATGGCCGTGCGGAACGAGAGCCCCTCGGCGACCATGGCAACCAGAAGTACCGCGATCGGCAGCCAGGGTGTGTCGATCTCGTGCGGCTCCTGCAGTTTTTCGATGCCCTCGTAGATCGAGAAGACACCACCGACGGAGAACAGGATGATCGACACCACAAAC
>JAODAO010000042.1 GCA_025463465.1 Glaciihabitans sp.
TCCAATCAGCAATCAGCGAGGTGATTTATGGGTTCCGTCATCAAGAAGCGCCGCAAGCGCATGGCGAAGAAGAAGCATCGCAAGCTGCTTCGCAAGACGCGTCACCAGCGTCGTAACAAGAAGTAGACCCCTTCGGGTTCTTCTTGCGAAAAACGTTGTATTAGTTTTTGCGTGACAAAAGCGCTGACCGTCGATTCATAGGAATCGGCAGTCAGCGCTTTTTTGTTGCCTAAATCATTGGTGAGGCTGTGGTCCAAGACCCGCGCGGCGGCCGGTGATGGCGGGTCTGACAGTTCACGATCCGCAGCTGCCTGCGAACCGCAACAGCCTACGAATCACGACTGTCCGCACGCCGCAGCAGCCCGCAATGCGCAGCAGCCCGCAACCCGCGATCGAGGAATCAGTCGCCTTCTGTGGTCTTCCCGGCTTGTGAGCGCTGAGCCAACCTCGTTGTCTTCGTGGCAACACGCGCATCCCGACGCACGCGCTTCTGGGCTTCCCGGATGCTCGACGGCTTCAGAAGCAACATCGCCCAGCCGTTCGCCTTCGCGTGCCTGGTCAGGCCGGCATCCGGGTTCACCACTACTCGGTTGCCAACCAAAGTCAGCAGGGGGATGTCGTTGCGCGAGTCCGAATAAGCCCAGCAGTCAGCGAGATCGATGGTTGTCCCCGCCACCATTTCCTGCGCGGCGAGAGCTTTATTGGCTCCGTGCAGAAGTGCACCGTCGAGCTTGCCCGTGAATTTGCCGTCAATGGTCTCGGCCTTTGTGCCGAGGGCGCCAGTCAGGCCGAGGCGATCCGCGATGACCTGGGCGATGATCTGCGGGGAGGTGGTGATCAGCCAGACCTCATGGCCCTTGCGCAGGTGCTCCCGGGTCAACTCCACCGACTCCGGCCACAGCCGCGGCTTGATATCGCGATCAAATACCTCGTTAGCGATCACCACGAGGTCGGCTTCACCGTAACCGGTGAGCAACTCGAGGGCGCGATCCTTGACGTCGCTGAGGTGGGTCTTGTTCTCGCCCACGAACAGGAACGTCGTCTGGTGCCAGGCGAAACGCAGGACGTCACCGACGCTGATCAACCCGCGTCGACGGGCCGCTTTGGCAACGTGGTAGAGGCTGGCACCCCGAAGCAGGGTGTTGTCGACATCGAAGAAAGCGATGATCGGAGAAGCGATTGGGGGTGTGGGAGCGACGTCGGACATTGCGCCCAGTCTAAGGAATTCCGCTGGGATAACACCGGTTTTCGGCTTCTAACGGCGGTGCGACATCGCCATTTCCCGCCCCTGCCCTAGACACTAGGATATTCGCGAATAGGCCCCCGTCCGTTGCCGGAAGGGTCCCGTTCCCTGGGGGAGGAAACATGCAGAGGGATTCGTCAGGGCCAGCGGGTGCCCGCGTGACGGGCGGCGCTCGGCTGCTGGTTATCGCGGTCTGCCTGGTACTCGGGTGGCATTTCCTTGCCACCTACACCTGGAACGCGACAGCCAATGCGACCCGCGAAGTGATCGGCCAGGAAACGCTGAACTCCTACATGCTGCCGATGTTCGGCCAAAGCTGGTCGGTGTTCGCACCGAACCCGGGCTCGGTGAACCAGTCCCTCGAGGTACGCGCGCAGGTCACCTCGGGCGATGTGACCAGCACCACCGAGTGGTACAGCCTCACCGACAGGGCGGCGCGCGAAGACATCCAGCTGCACCTGATCCCCTCGCGGATGTATCTCAACGACTTCATCCTTGCCAACCGCTATTACGACGCGTTTATGGCGATCGACGTCGAAGCCCGCGACACCGCCGGATCCAGCTACGTCACCGACACCTGGCCAGACCAGCTTCAGGGCGACCTGCTCGCCAAACTCAACGTCGACAGCAGCGCCGCGGTCGACACATTCATCAAGTACGAGCGCAGCACCGTCAACCTCGCCAGCGAGGTCGCCCATGCGCGTTGGGGCGACGGAGTCACCGCCGTGCAGGTGCGTGTCCTCAAAACACCTGTCGTCCCGTTCGCGGAGCGCAACACCAACGCATCCACCACGGTGTCGTACTTCGTTGACGGCTGGCGCTTCCCCACCTACGTCGACGAGCTCGACCAGGGCACCTTCGAGTCGATCTTCTCCCTGGGAGCGACCCAGTGATCGCGCTGCTGGCCATGGCGTTCGGGTGGATGACGCGAACGCTGCAACGTGGTGAACACTGGTTCGTCGATACCAAGCACGCCCTCTACGGGGCCTCGCTCGCCCGCATCATCTACGGCCTCGTTGTTGTGCTGTTTGTCTTGGCGAATTTCCCGCAACGCAACTATCTGTGGGGGAGCGCGGCAGGCTGGGTCGACCCCATCAAGTCATTCTCCGACTGGGCATTCCCGTTCACGTTCTACACCCCCGGTGAGGCCGACTGGCTGTTCACCATCAAGTTCCTGCTCCTCGGCGTAGCCGGCGTGGCACTGCTGGTTGGCTGGCATTCACGTATCTCCGCCATCGTGACGTTGTACCTCTACATCTCGCTTGTCACCACCAACCCGGTCGCCAGCGACCAGACCGACAACGCGTTCCGCATCATCCTGTTCTACTTCGTGTTCGCGGATACCTCCGCCCACTGGTCACTCGACGCCCGCCGCCGCTCCCGCAAACTTTCACCCCATCCCCTCGGATCGCCGCTGCGACTGGAGCAACAACAGCTGGTGAGGCAATCGCCAGCGGACCTGCGGGCCGCTGACCTGCGGGCCGCGCCTGTGCGAGCAAGGCAGCCCGTAGCGCAGCGGGCGACGCCCCTGTCGCCGCGGCAGTGGGTGCCCAATATCATCCACAACGGTGCGATCGTCGCCGTCACGCTGCAGATCTTTATCATCTACGTGGTCGCGGGCCTGTCCAAGGTCAAGGGCTCGCAGTGGCAGGACGGCACCGCCGTCTACTACCCGCTGAACCTGCAGTCGCTCACACCGTGGCCGTGGTTGAGCGACCTCGCCACCCAGAACAGCCTCCTGGTCAACTTCGTCACCTACTTCGCCGTATTCATCCAGCTGTTCTTCCCTTTCCTGCTCTTGGCGCGCTGGACCCGCGTTATCGCGCTCCTCGGCATTGTCGGTATGCACGCCGGCATTGGTGTGTTGATGGGACTGCCTCTTTTTTCAATGGCGATGATGGCCGCCGACGCCCTGTTTGTGCGCGATGTCACGTACGCGAAAGCCGAGGCGTACGTCAAATCGACGACAATTCCGTGGGTGCGGAAACGGTTGCACCTTCGCGAGCTCAGCCAGCCACGCAAGGGCGAACCCTTCGCGCCGGAACTGCTGGCCCCGGCCCCCGAAATCGTGCCAACATCGACGGAGTTGCCCGTACCGGCTCCGCAGCGCCGATCGGGATGGAGGCGAGCATTCGCTTTGGCGGCTCCGTCGGAGAATAAATCGCAAGCTTCGGCTGAGCAAGCTCCGCAACAAGATCAGCTCCAGGACCAGGACCAGGACCAGGGCCAAGGCCAGGATCAGGACCAACTCCAGGATCAGGATCAGGATCAGGACCAGGGCCAGGTTCAGGACCAGCTCCAGGATCAGGGCCAGGACCAACTCCAGGACAACAAGCTTGACGATCAGATTGAGGCGCTTTCTCCGGTACCCATTGAGGGCTCAGCGCCTCGTGCGGTCTCACCGGTCACAAAAGCGTCGAGTCCTGCACCGATGGAGGTTCCGCCTGCATCGCCACCGGCACCGACGACCGCTGAACCGGTGGATGTTGAGCCGGAACGGGTAGTGGAACCTGTCGACGCTCCGGCACAGGCGGCCGCGCCGCTCTCGACGCCGGTGGTGGTCTCAGCCACTGCCGTTGTACCCCCAGCTGGCGATATTCCTGTTCCTGCGCCCGTTGCGGTGCCGACAGAACCAGTAGCGCCGCTGGAACCAAAACGTGTGGAACCAGAGCTCGTGGAACCAGAACTTTTGGAACCGAAGCTAGTGGAACCGAAGCAGCTGGAACCAACGCCAGTTGACGGAACGCCACTGCCAGCGCCATCAGCGTCTGTCCCGATACCAACGCCGGTTTCGGCTTCCTCGCCGATCCTGCCTGATTCCGTCGCGGACTCAGCTCCGCAGTCGGTACCGGAGGTACCACCCGTGCGTGCGCGCCGATCAGCCGCAGCCCCACACGGCACGCGGGTCACTGCACGTGGCCCAGCTCCGGAAGCGCGGCCCGCCGCAGCCGAAGCAACAACACCGAACGTGGCACCGCCGGCTTCGGCTTCCCCAGCCTCTCGGGCAGCATCGGCTTCCCAGACGTCGCCGGTTCCATCGACCGGGGAGACGACCTCAACCGGGTCACACCGTGCGTTGTCGCCCCGACGGATGGCCAGGGCAGCCGCGATCGGCGACCTGCCGGTCGCGCAACCGACAACGGAGCGGTCGTTCGCGTCGCCCGCCCAGGGGGCCGATGCCGGGCCCACAGCGGAAGCGTCGGAGGTAGTCGAGTCAACGGGGACGTCGGAGACCGATATTCCCATGCGGCGACCCCGCATCCGGTCTCGCTGACAACTCCGGCAAGCCGCGGGTGAGACATCCACCATGCAACCGGAACGTTTGCCTTCACAGGTGGATGTTCAACGGATGGCTCGAACCCGAACCTCGTGTTGCGGCTCTCTCAACGGGGCTGACTCGGTCACCGAATTCGTGGGAAAATCTCGACCCGAAGTGACGCCCTGTGCTGTCCCCCGGTTGGGGGTGACGGCGTTGTTTCGGCGATTCACCGCGGGAAACGGCCCCTTTATCGGACAAATCGGGCCCGTTCTTCCAACATGACCCCATTGTTCTACGTAGCTTTCGCGGGGGTACTGGGAGAACTACCTAGGTGAAAAGTTGAGGTGTGCTCTAACTACCTATTAAGCAGGTTTTGCCTAGGGTTGCCCTCGTTGGCGCCGATAGTTTTTCCAAGATGTCAGCCCGCGAAGTCGGTCTGGGTACGCGCTACCGCCCGATGTAGCGCGGCAACATCAAGTGTCTTGGGGGTACCAGCCATGTCATTGATAACCAGCCGTCGTCGCACGCGGACAATCATCGCCGCGGCAACAACAACAGCGATGGCCGCGGCCTTCGCGATTGGCGGAGGTGTGTTCTCCTCCACCGCCCTCCCGGTTCCCACCGATGGGTCCGCTGCGCAGGGCCTGGTAGTCGGCGTTGACGCGTTCACCTCCGAGATCTCCACCGTCGCGACCGCGCAGTCGACATACCCCCTTGGTGACGCCGGACCGAACGGGAACGACTTCAACGCAAGCCTCCTCCAGGCCCTCAACCTCGATGTTGCGCTGTCAGATCCCACCCTTCTTCGGTTGCCCATCATCGGAACACCGAGCAATCCCGGATTGCTGGACCTCGGCGAGGTCGGCGCTGTCCAGACTTACGCCAGCACCCCGGCAGGCAACCAGGCATTCGCCGCGGCTGGCCTCATCAACGATGACGGGACGCTTGCCTTCAGTGGAAACACCCCAAACACTGCGAGCAACGCGACCGTCGACCTGACCAGCCTCTTCAACGACCTGCAGGTCACCGGTCTTACCGACTCGATCATCGACGGGCTCAACGTCGAGGTCGGCGCCCTCGCCAGCCAGGCATCACAGACCGGCCCTGACGCCTCGGGAATCACTTCCGACTACCGCGTCGCCGATCTGAAACTCAACGTTTCCAGCCCGCTGGTCGGCGGCCTCGTCACGGACCTCAACACGGGCCTTGCCGCCGTGGCGACGGACCTCACGGACACCCTCACCGCCGCAGCTGGTGCAGATGGAGCGCTGACCCAGCTGATTGACGACATCCCGAACCTGAATGTCTCGGTCACACCTCTCCTGCCGATCGCCAGCGTCTCGCTGGCCGACACCGAGGTGACCGTCGATCCGATCGACCTCGCCGGTGTCACCACCAGCATTCTCGCGACCCCGCTGACCAGCAGCAATGGTCTTGTCACGATCGACCTGAGCAGCGGCCTCGTGACCGTCGACCTCGCCAAGGTCGTCAACGGTGACGGCGTCGCTGTTGGCCTGAACGGGCTGCCGGCGAACACCAACATTCTCAGTACGGAAGCGGTCACGCAGATCACCGCAGCGATCACTGAGGCGCTCGGGCAGATTCTGGAACCCGTCACCACCTCAGTCACCAACATCCTCGACGAGACGTCGCTGACCATCAAGGTGGGGGTTGATGTCACCCTCCTCGGTGGCTCGATCCTCGGCGGCACCATCGACCTGACCGGGCCCCTCAGCGACCTGGAAGTAAGCACTGCCAACCTCTCAGTCGTGGGCCTCCCGCTTAGCGGAACCCTGATCGACGACGTAGCAGCCGTAGTTGTGACGCCGATCCTCGGAGCGGTCGGCACGGCGCTGACGGATGTTCTCGATACCGCCGAGGATGGCGTCCTTCCCGCCGTCACGGCAATCGTCAACAACGTCAGTGGCCCGCTGGGGAATGTCCTCAACCCGCTGCTGAACACGGTCGCGACCATCAACGTCAACGACCAGCCGACCAACTACGAGACTCCGCAGGACGGCGACCTCGGTGCTGGCACCTTCACGGTGCGCGCGCTGAGCATTGAACTGACTCCGACTCTGCCGGGCGGCCCGCTCGCTAAGGTCAACCTGGCCGGTTCGACGGTATTCGCCTCGGCACTCACCGACGTCGACATCCTCCTTCCGGCGGCTGACGACGAGTTCACGGCAACCGGAGCTGGCAACACTGCCGCCGTCACCGTCAGCGGAACGGGTGAGCCCGGATCGTCGGTGATTGTCACCCTCACCGATGTACCTGGAACAACCGTGGTCTCGACGTCCGACCCGATCATTGTCGACGCGACAACGGGAGAGTGGACGACTACGTTCCCGGCGGTTGGTGTGGACGACTACACCGCAACTGCGGTGCAGACGGTCACGAACATCGTCGGTGGAGTTGCGACCCCGGTCACCACCGATGACGCCACCACCTTCTCGGTTATCGCTGGTGCCGTCGCACCGACCGACGCGGTTCAGATCCTGGTTCCTGCCGGCCCCACCACGGTCACCCTCGACGAGGGAGAGACCGAAACGTCCTTCCCGATCTCGGGTGTTGGTGAGCCGAACGGAACCGTGACACTGTCCTCCGACGGGTACAACGACACGGTTGAGGTCAACGCCGATGGCGAATGGTCGACCGTCGCGACGGGTCTTCCCGCGGGGATCTACACGATCACGGCAACCCAGGAGGCCGACAACACGACCGACACGGTCACCGTTACCGTCGTAGCCGCCCAGGCCGCCCCCGTCACTCCGGTGGAGATCCTGGCACCGGCCAACCCGACCGTCATCACGCTTCCCGCCGGTGAGTCCACCACGGACTTCACCGTCTCGGGAGAGGGCGAGCCGCTTTCTGTTATCTCGATCTCAAACGGAGTCGACGCTCCCGTCACCACGACGGTCCTCGACGATGGCACCTGGGCGTACAACTTCAGCGACTACGGAGTTGGTACGTACACCCTGACGGCAACCCAGGCCGCTGACGGTTCGACCGATTCGGTGACGATCACGGTTGCTGCCGCCTCAACGACGGATTCAACGACGGACTCGACGTCAACCTCAACGACGGACGCGACGACGGATTCGACGTCGACCTCGACGACTGACTCGACCTCGACCACACCTGGCACCTCGACCTCGACGACGGACTCCACGTCCACGACGACGGGGGCGACGGATTCCACGTCCACCACCACCGGTACAACGGATTCGACCTCGACGACGCCGGGCACCTCGACGTCAACGACGGACTCCACGTCCACCACCACCGGCACAACGGATTCGACATCCACCACGCCTGGCACCTCGACATCCACCACGGATTCGACGTCCACCACAAACGGCGCGACAACGGGGACGACCGACTCGACGTCCACAACACCAGGGACAACGACAGGGACGACGACGGGCACGACCGACTCCACGTCAACAACGCCTGGTACGTCAACCTCGACAACTGATTCCACGGGGACAACGGACTCGACGGGAACCACCGACTCGACCTCGACAACGTCGGGCACTTCGACGTCAACGACGGACTCCACGTCGACCACCACCGGGACAACGGACTCCACGTCCACCACGCCTGGCACCTCGACATCCACCACGGATGCGACAACAGCGACAACGGGGACGTCGGACTCCACGTCGACCACCCCCGGCACGTCAACCTCGACGACCAACTCGACTTCGGCAACGGATTCGACATCGGCGACAGATTCGACGGGCACCACGGATTCAACGGGCACCACGGATTCGACCGCAACAACGGATTCGACCACGGCCGGCGCCACGGATTCGTCCAGCACCACGGACGGAACCTCAGCGTCGACCTCGACGACGGATGGGACCTCCACCAGCGCGGCGGACTCGACCTCGACCACAACGGGAACAACCACCTCTGCCGGGACGACAACCTCGACTGGTGTGGTGAACGGCATCTCGATCACCAAGCCGACCCAGGGAGAGACGATCACGGTCGGCGGTTCCAACGGGACCACCTCGGTTGAGGTAACGGGAACCGGCGAACCGGGCGCAACCATCACGGTTGAGGGCAGCGGAGTGTCCATCACCACCACGGTGGATGGCAACGGCAACTGGGCGGTGACGTTCCCGAACGTCTCGGTCGGCAGCTACACGCTGACGGCAACGCAGTCCGGAGTCGGTGCAACCACCAGCGCTTCGGTCAGCTTCTCGGTGGCTTCCGCTTCCGCTTCGGTGTCGGGACTCGCCAACACCGGTGTCAGCACCGGCTGGGCCATCCCGGTTGTGCTCGTCCTGTTCGTTCTCGGAGGGTCGGCGGTCTTCTTCGGACGACGTCGCCGCTCGACACACGGACGAACCAACCGCTAACGGTTGAGCGTCGGGCGATCACGCGCCCGGCAACCAACTGACTCACGATCAGCGCGGATATAAGTCTCGCTGGACACGGCCGAAGCCGCCTCCCCTCCCCGGGGGAGGCGGCTTCCTCCGTTAAGCAGCGCTGCGGAAGGCCGAGCTCCGCAGCACAGCGCCAACGAACGTTCGGCGGGACCGGCCCCATCGCCCCTAGGCTGAAGCTGTGCCAACACCAGCGTCCGTCACCCTCCTCAGCCGCCCAGGCTGCCACCTCTGCGACACAGCTCGGGAGGTGCTGGCTGGGGTGCTCGTCGACTTCGAGTTGGTGAGCTTCACCGAGAAATCGATCCTCGATGACGCTGAGCTGCACGATCGCTACGTGGAGGACATCCCCGTTGTGCTGATCAACAACAAGGTGCACAACATTTACCGAGTCGACCCGGCACGCCTTCGTGCCGCCCTGGAAGAGGCAACCAAATGATCCGCCACATCGTGACCTGGAAACTGACTGCCACCGACGAGACCGCGAAGGCCGAGGCGTACAACGCGATTGCCGATGCATTGGGGGAGTTGGTCGGAGTGATCCCGGAAATCGAGGCGCTGACCGTCTCTCGAAACGTTGCGTTTGAGGACGTCAACTGGGACCTGGTGCTGGTGGCCGATTACGAAAGTATCGAGGCGCTCCAGGCTTACCAGGTCCATCCGCAGCACGTGGCCGCCGCCGCCATCGTGCGTTCGCATGTGTCGGAGCGGGCATCGATCGACTTCGAGTTGTAGCCAGAGCGAGCTGTAATTCGAGCTGGTTTTAGCGGAATTCGCGCTGCGACTTGAGGTGCTGCTGCGGCTAGGGCGATCGGTCAGCGACCGTGGATAACATCCGCGATGAGGTGGGCCCGCCGCGGCGACTTCCCCGTGCCCGCGGACGATCTACTTGTTTTTGCTGCCGGACTTCTTCACGAGTGCGTCACGCTCGGAGATCAATGACGTGATGGTGGATGCTTCGAGTCCCGAATTCCAGAGGTTCGGGAACGGCGTCTCGATGCCGGTTTTCTCCTGCACGATCAGGGCGTAGGCGATGGCCGCTTCCTGGATCTCGACCGCTGCCCGCTGAGCCTTCTTGAGGGTGACCGAGCTGGCTCCCACAACTTCAGAGTGCTTCTTGATCGCCTTGGTGAGTCGCTTGGTCGCGGCCTCGATTTTTTTTGACATGTGCTCATCCTTGCTTGTTTTGCGCGGGGGGCGCGAATGAATAGTTCCAAAAAGCATGGGAAAACCCCGTCTCACCCGAGGATCGGGGCAAGCCGCGTCAGGCCGCGGAACAGGTGGGTCGCCTCGCGGAGCTGCCAATTCGGCAGGCTCGGTGTGGGCGAGCGAGACACCCCACACCGATGATTCCGCGCGGACTACGGCCGATGCGGTCGGCGACGAACTGGCGGGCCGGCTCCGTGGCGACGTGAACTCCAACCAATAACCGGCTGGGCCGGGAAGCTGATTGGGGTGCGGCGTCTCACGATCGCGAGTTTAGTGTCCCGGTGTTGCCGCGTTCGCGGAATTAGTGGCCGTACGTAGCCGATCTCCGAAGTTCGTTACCACATCGGAATTTCTACACGGTTACGAAAAGTACACTGGTGGGCGTGCCTGCCTCTCTTATCCACCTCGTGCGTCACGGCGAGGTGTACAACCCGACCAAGGTCCTTTACGGCCGTATCCCCGGCTTCGGCCTGAGCGAGCTCGGACACCGCATGGCTGCGGCGTCCGCGCAGTCCCTCGAGGGACATCCGATCACCCGCCTGTACGCGTCGCCGCTGCAGCGCGCCCAGGAGTCCGCGAAGCCGTGGTCTGAGCTGTTCAAGCTCGAGATCAACACCGAGGACCGCATCATCGAACCCACCAACAAGTTCGAAGGCCAGAACTTCGAGTTCGGCCCGAAGGTGCTGACCCGCCCGAAGTCGTGGCCGTGGGTGCTCAACCCGTTGAAGCCGAGCTGGGGTGAGGCATACACCTCAATCGCCGCCCGGATGGTTGCCGCGATGGACGACGCCTGGCAGGCCACCGAGAGCGGCGAGGTTGCCCTCGTCAGCCACCAGCTGCCGATCTGGACCACCCACAACTTCCTCGGCACCGGGCGCCTGTTCCACGACCCCCGCAAGCGCCGCTGCAGCCTCTCCAGCATCACAACGTTCGAGCGCCAGGGTGATCGTTTTGTTGAAGTCAACTATCAGGATCCTGCGCGAGAGTTGGCGGCGACCGCCATCGACCTGGGAGCCGTGTGACCATTCTGCCCAGCGCGCGCGACCCCCGGTCAGCGCGCCCTCGTAATACCCCGCGCACCCCCGATGCTCCGCGAACCCCCGATGCCCCTCGCCCCGGGCGCCTGAGGCGCGGCCTCGTGGTGCTGGCCGCCGTCGTCGCGGTAGGGCTGCTTGCCGGCTGCGCCAGCGACCCGCTCGCCGACCAGTACAGCTCAGGGTCGAACCAGAACTACATCTCGGGGGAGGGCGTTTTCAAGGAGTTCGCCCCGGCAGATCGGGGAGATCCCGTCTCCTTCACAGGCACCTCCGAAACGGATGAGGCCATCTCCAGCGAGGACTACGCCGGCGAGGTCTACGTCGTCAACTTCTGGTACGCGGGTTGCCCGCCGTGCCGCCTCGAGGCGCCCATCCTCAAGTCTCTGTCCGAGGAGTATGCCGACCAGGGAGTCGACTTCCTCGGGGTCAACACGTATGACCAGCAGGGCACCTCGGCCGCGTTCACCCGCAAGTACGAGATCCCCTACCCGTCGATCGTCGATGCGAACGATGTCGCCGTGCAGTTCGCTTTTTCCAAATCTGTCGCCCCGAACGCCGTGCCGACCACCCTGGTGGTCGACCGCGAAGGTCGGGTCGCCGCACGCTGGTCCGGTGGTTTGCCAAATGACTCGAACCTCGCGGCCATGATCGACACCGTGCTCGCAGAAGAGGGCTGAGATGGGCTCCGTCGGAGCGATTGTCCTTGACGGCAACTTCGCCCTCGCCCTCCCCATCGCCCTGCTCGCCGGGCTGGTGTCTTTTGCCTCGCCCTGCGTGCTGCCGTTGGTGCCCGGTTACCTCGGCTACGTCGGTGGTTTCACCGGCGACGGCCAGAAGCAGGATCGCCGCCGCCTGCTCGCCGGGGTTGGCCTGTTTATCCTCGGTTTCAGCGTTGTGTTCATCGCCACCGGTGTCATCTTCGGCACTGCCGGCCTGCTGCTGCGCTCCTGGCTCGACATCATCACCCCCATCGCCGGCATCGTCATCATCGTGATGGGCCTGGTCTTCATCGGCCAGTTCACCTTCCTGCAGCGCACGTTCAAACCGCAGTGGAAGGTCGCTACCGGCCTCGCCGGGGCGCCTCTGCTCGGAATCGTTTTCGCCATCGGCTGGACCCCCTGCCTTGGCCCCGTCCTCATCGCGGTCAACGCGATCGTCTTCGACAACGGAGACCCGCTGCGTGGGGGGATGCTTGCCCTCGCGTATTGCATCGGCCTCGGCGTCCCCTTCCTGCTGGTCGCCCTCGGCGTCAGCTGGTTCGCCGGAAGCGTCAAGTGGCTGAAGCGCAATGTGCGCACCATCAATATCATCGGCGGCGCCGTCCTCGTGCTCATCGGAGTGCTTATGGTCACCGGTCTCTGGCGCAACCTCATCTCAAGTTTTGGAGCGGTCATCAATGGCTTCGTCCCGGCCCTCTGACCACTTCGATTCCCCGGCGCCGGAGCGCCCGGAACCCGGAGTAGTCCAACCCAAACTCGGTTTTGTCGGATACCTGCGCTTCTTCTGGCGCCAGCTGACCAGCATGCGAACCGCGCTGTTCCTGCTGCTGCTGCTCGCGTTCGCCGCCGTGCCCGGATCGCTCGTGCCGCAGCGTTCCTCCGACCCCAACGGTGTTGTCCAGTACGTGCGGGACAACCCAGAGTTGTCGAAGGTGCTCGACTTCCTGCAGGTCTTCGACACCTACAGCTCGGTGTGGTTCTCGTCGATCTACCTTCTGCTGTTCGTGTCACTCATCGGCTGCATCATCCCCCGCACGAAACACCACCTGCAGTCGCTTCGCACCAAACCTCCGAAGACACCGGCCCGCCTCGACCGCCTCGCCGGTTACACCACGACCATCGCGGAGCCGCTCACCCCCACCGACCGGATGAGCGGAGCCCAGGCCGCCGGCGCCATCCACGATGCCAGCCGGGACTCGATCGACACCGCCCAGAAGCTTCTCAAAAAGCTGGGCTACCGCACCCGGCAGTTCTCGGTCACCACCCGCAGCGGAAGCACGGAACTCTCGGTCAGCGCCGAGCGCGGGTATTTGCGCGAAACCGGCAACCTCGTTTTCCACACCGCCCTCGTTGGGGTGCTCGTCGCCGTCGGCTTCGGCAGCGGCTTCGCCTACAACGGCCAGAAAGTCATCGTTGAGGGCCAGGCCTTCACCAACGCCCTCGGCAACTACGACTCGTTCAGCCCCGGCCGGTTCTTCAACGAGGACACCGACCTCGTTCCTTATTCGATCGCGGTCGACAAATTCACCACCACCTACGAAGAGGACAACCTCGACGCCTACGGGCAACCGATCGACTACACCGTCGACGTCACCACCGATATCCCGGGCCAGGGATCCGCGACGGACACGATCAAGGTGAACCACCCGCTGCGCATCGCCGGCTCCAGCGCCTACCTGCTCGGTAACGGTTACGCCCCCTGGATCACCGTCCGCGACGGCGACGGCAACATCGCCTTCTCGCAGCCGGTCGCCTTTCTCCCGCAGGATGCCAACCTCACCAGCGTTGGGGTGATCAAGGTGCCGGACGCCCTGCCCGAACAGCTCGGCCTGCAGGGATTCTTCTACCCCACGGTGTGCAGCAACGACATCTGCCCTGACAGCGGCGCGCTCAGCTCCGTGCACCCCGACCTGCTCGACCCGACCCTGACCCTCGAGGTCTACACGGGCGACCTCGGCCTCGACAAGGGTGTGCCGACGAACGCGTACTCCCTCAACACCGACGACCTCACCCAGGTGGCCGGTCGCAAGGCGGACGCCGCCGGCCTGCTGCTCAAAGTTGGTGACACCATCGATCTTCCGAACGGGCTCGGCAGTGTTTCCTTCGACAGCGTCAAAAAGTTCGTGTCCCTCGACATCCACCACGACCCCACCCAGCTCTGGGTGCTCGTGTTCGCGATCCTGGTGCTCGCTGGCCTTCTCACCGGCCTCTTTGTGCCGCGCCGGCGCGTATGGGTGAAGGCCGTGGAGTCCAGCGAGGGCACCCGCCTTGAGTATGCGGGGCTCGCCCGCGGTGAGGACCCGACCCTCGAGGCCGCCGTTGCGGACATTGCTCGCAGACATTCCGCCGGACTCGGGCTTAAGCTGTCGAAGTGACCGAGAACATCTTTGTGACGTACAGCCTGATCGCCATCTGGTCGGCGATGGCGATGTACGCGCTTGCCTTCATTGCCTTCACCTTCGACCTGGCCCGTCGTGCAGCACCCGAGACCAAGGCACTGACGGTCAGCGCGAGCGCCCGCGCACGCCGCGAGGCCGCAGCGGCCGGTTCGGCGAGCTCCGCCAGCGCCGCCTTCTCCGACGGCGCCGTGGTGTCGGGAAGCTCGACAACAGCCGTCCTCGACCGCGAGGTGGATGTCGCAGGCGCACCGTCCCCGACCGGCGCCGAGTCGGTCGCCGGCTCAGGCGTCGGCCCTGGAACTCCGGCCGGTAGCGGCCGCCCGAAGTCGTCCAAATGGCTGCGCGCGGCCATGGCGCTCACCGTCATCGGTTTTGTCCTGCATGCCGGCGGAACCGTCTTCCGCGGCGTCGCGGCCGGCCGTGTGCCGTGGGCCAACATGTTTGAGTTCTCCCTCACCGCGACGGCCATCATCGTTGGGGTGTTCCTGGTCGTCCAGCTCTGGCAGGACATCCGCTTCATCGGGGCGTTCATCTCCGGCTTCACCCTGCTTTTCCTCGGCATCGCCACCGTCAACTTCTACGTCGACGTTGTGCCGCTCCCGCCAGCACTGCAGTCGGTCTGGCTCGTTATCCACGTGTTCGTGGCCAGCCTCGGCACCGGGTTCTTCGGCCTCGGCGCCGCGATTTCCATCACCCAGCTGCTTCAGTCCTCCGGTCCGAAAAAGCGCATGCGTTTCCTCTCCACCCTTCCCGACGCCGAACGCCTCGAAAACATGGCATACCGGCTCATCGTGATCGGCTTCGTCTTCTGGACCTTTACCCTCATCGCCGGTGCCATCTGGGCCGAGCACGCCTGGGGCCGTTACTGGGGCTGGGACACCAAGGAGGTCTGGACCTTCATCATCTGGGTCATCTTCGCCGGTTACATCCACGCCCGCGCGACCCGCGGCTGGCGCGGCTCCCGCAGCGCCTGGCTCGCCGTCATCGGCTTCACCGCGGTGCTCTTCAACTTCACCATCGTCAACCTCTTCTTCAAGGGACTGCACGCTTATAGCGGCCTGATGTAACCAATCGGCGGCAGCGGCAGCATCGATACAGGGTGAGCGGCTGGGATGACTTCGGTCGTCCCAGCCACTTATTCGTTAATTACCTGGCCATAGTCAGGCAACGGCTAGAGCGCATCCGATCCTCGACGAATGGCCCACCGAGCTTCAGTCCCGAAAACCTGTGCGCGTAGGGTCATGCAATATGGAACCTCTATCGACCGTCCGATACTCCAGCCCCGGCGGACACCGTAGATCCGGCGGATGCCGTAGACCCGGCGGACACCGTAGACCCGGCGGACACCGTAGACCCGGTGGATGCCGCGCGTTTGGTTCCGTCAGAACTCGAACAACTCAAACGACCGCGTCCAGGACAATAAGAGGCATCGGCTGGACTGGATCCGCCTCAATGAGGACCGCCGATGAGTGACGACGCCACCCCGCGGGAGAAGGTTGCCGTCGCCACCCTCGCGCTTCCCGCCGTGGCGGTGCTGGTCACCGCGCTGATGTGGTGGCCAGAACTTCCGGCTGAGATCTCACGGCAGTGGGACGGCGACGGGGTGAGCAGCACGATGCCCCGCTGGCTCGCGCTGGGCGGTGCGATCGTGCTCACACTCCTGGCGGCGGTGGGCGCCCTGCTTGCCCTGCCCGCCGCGGCTGCGCCAAACCGAACTCGCATCTTCTTCGCCTCCGGTTTCGCCGGTGGGCTGGCCGCGGGATTCTGGCTGTTTTTGGCCGGCCTCGCCGCCGCGTCGACCGCAAACGGTGTGAGCGCTACCGGTGGCGCCGAGGCCGTCTACGACCCCGGCGGGCTGGGGATGTTGGCACTGTTGGCAGGGGCGTTCGGGATTGTGCCCTGGCTCATCGGGCGCCGCCCCTTCGTGGACCCTTACGCGGCAGACGCGCGCTGACCCGGGACCGGCAGCCACCCTACAACCGCAGGCCCGTGACATGCGCGCCGTTGGGCCGCACGCCGTTGGACCGTCCGTCGTTTAGACGCCACACCCTCGGACCGCGCGCAGCACGGGCGTACGCGTCAAGGACGCACGCTCCAGGGCCGCGCGCACTCGGCCCGCCAGCCTCAAGCCGGCAGCAGCGCGTGACAGCGTGAGATGCGATCCAGCCACCAGGCGGTGCGTTCCGCGTCGGCAGCGAACTGCGACAGAAGTTCGGGGGAGACATCCACCCGCCGCACCTCGATTTGCCCGTCGACCGGCACCAGTGGCGCGGTGGTGACGTCGGCGGCGAGCAGGGCGGCGGTGCCGAGCCCGCAGTCGTAGTCGAGTTCGGGGACACTGGCCGCGAGAAACGCCCCCATCGATAACCCGACGGAGGTGTCGAGCGCG
>JAODAO010000045.1 GCA_025463465.1 Glaciihabitans sp.
CGCGACCGCGGCCCCCAGAAGCGATACGTTCGCGACTACATTGACGCCCGCTACAGCGTTGGCGAGGCCCTTATCCCGCTGATGCTCGGCGTGATCGTCCTCACCTTCTTTCCACAGCCCATCGTCCAAACCGTTGGTTTGTTTGCACTCTGGGCCTTCTTCGCCATCGCGGTGATCGACTGCTTCCTGGTCGGACGCCGGGTCAAAAAGAAGCTGGCCGCCAAGTTCGGCGAGAGCCGCGTCGAGAGTGGTGTGGCCTGGTACGCGGCTATGCGTGCCTTGCAGCTGCGCATGATGCGGATGCCAAAGGCCCAGGTCAAGCGTGGAGCCTTTCCGCAGTAATTTCTTCTGTGCAATAATGCCACCGGCGCCCGATGCGGGCGCCGGTGGCATTTTTTTATGATGACGTTGTGACCGGGTAGGTTAGCGAGCCGACATCGTTTTAGCCAAGTGGCGATTCACTTGTCGGGCCCACAGGGGCCCGAGGTAGATAAAGGCGGTGTAACCCTGGACGAGCGTCGCACCGGCGGCGAGACGTTCGGCGACATCGGCCCCGGTCTCCACGCCCCCCACGGAGATCACGCAAAATTCTTTCGGGACCACGGCGCGGATCAAGCGGAGCACCGCAAGGGAACGAGCGGCGAGTGGCTTGCCGCTGAGCCCACCAGCGCCCGCCGCTTCAACAACGGCGGGAGCGGTGGCAAGATCGGCGCGAGACAGCGTGGTGTTGGTGGCGATGATGCCGGCAAGCCCAAGCCGCACAGCGAGCTGGGCGATTCTCTCAACCTCCTCGTCGGTGAGGTCGGGGGCGATCTTCACCAGGACCGGTGTGGGCTGCGCCGCTTCACTCACCGCCCTCAGCAATGGTTCCAGCTGGTCGAGTTCCTGCAACCCACGAAGACCCGGTGTGTTGGGCGAACTGACATTGACTACGAGGTAATCGGCAGCGGGAGCGAGAAGGCGTGTGCTCTCGAGGTAGTCGGCGGTGGCATCTGCGACATCGACGACACGGCTTTTGCCGATATTGACCCCGATAACGGGGCGGTTGGATGTTGCGGAAAGGGCCGCGAGCCGCGGGGCTGCTGCCGCAGCACCCGAGTTGTTGAAGCCCATCCGGTTCACCACGGCCCGATCAGGCACAAGGCGAAACAGGCGGGGCCGGTCGTTGCCGGGCTGCGGCTTCGCCGTCAGCGTCCCCACTTCGATGTGGCTGAACCCGAGCTGGCCGAGGCCGCGAATGGCCACTCCGTCTTTGTCGAACCCGGCTGCGACTCCAAAGGGTGAGTCGAAGTGCAGGCCGAGGGTGTCGACTCCCAGCCCAGGTGCTGGCCGGGTAAATCGACGCACCAACGTGCCCACACCAATCGACGGCAGGGCGCGGATAGCGGCAAACGCGAGGTGGTGGGCCCGTTCCGGGTCCATTCGTGACAGGACGTGGGTGAAGAGAGCGCGATACATATCTGTGTCAGGTTACCGGCAGCGCCGCTGCCTGCGTTGCTACTCCGCTGCTGCGGCGTTGTGCTCGACGCGGAGAAGGGTAATGGCCGCCTCGAAATCTTCGAGGGATTCGAATGCCTGGTACACGCTCGCGAATCGCAGGTACGCCACCTCGTCGAGCTCGCGCAGGGGCGGCAGGATCGCCAGGCCGATGTCGTTGGCCTCGATTTGTGAGGCGCCGGTGGCCCTGATGGTCTCCTCGACCCGCTGGGCAAGGATGGCGAGATCCGTATCCGTTACGGGGCGTCCCTGGCAGGCTTTGCGCACACCGGAGGAAATCTTCTCCCGACTGAATGGTTCCACAACACCGTTGCGCTTGATCACCGTGAGGCTGGCCGTCTCGGTGGTGCTGAAACGACGACCGCATTCCGGGCACTGGCGGCGGCGGCGGATGGACAATCCGTCGTCGCTCGTACGGGAGTCGATGACTCGACTGTCTGGGTGGCGACAAAACGGGCAATACATGGTGTTGCTAGTTTACGGCCTCCCGGTGCTCTATCCGGGGAAGCGCACACTCACCGCGTCGCCGTGGGCGGGGAGGTCTTCGGCTCGCGCCAGCGCAACAAGTCGTCCTTCGACGGCCTGCAGCGCAGCACGGTCGTATCGGATGATCTGCTGGGGGCGCAGGAACGTGTACGCGCCGAGTCCCGACGAGAACATCGACTGCCCACCGGTGGGCAGCACGTGGTTAGACCCGGCGATGTAGTCGCCGAGGCTGACGGGCGAGTGGTCGCCGAGGAAGATGGCTCCGGCGTTTTCGATCATGTCGAGCACGATCCCGGGCTGTTCCGTCTGAATCTCGAGGTGTTCCGGGCCGTAGGCATTACTGAAAGCCGCAGCCGCGACCATGTCGCTGACGAGCACAACCGCGGACTGCTGGCCGGTGAGGGCCTCGCGCACGCGTGCGCTGTGACGGGTGGTGGATGCCTGGCGTTCAACTTCCTCGAGGACGGCACTGGCGAGGGATTCGGAGGTCGTCACCAGGACCGCTGAGGCTAGTTCGTCGTGCTCAGCCTGGCTGATCAAGTCTGCGGCAACCAATGCAGGGTTGGCACTCTCGTCGGCAATCACCAAGATCTCGGTCGGACCGGCCTCGGAGTCGATACCCGTGACTCCGAGCACAAGGCGCTTCGCCGCGGCGACGTAGACGTTACCGGGTCCGGTGATGAGCTGGACGGGGTCGAGGCTGAGCTCGGGGACCCCGTAGGCGAATGCTCCAATGGCGCCGGCGCCGCCCATGGCGTAGACCTCGTCAACGCCCAGGAGGCCTGCCGCTCCGAGAATGGTGGGGTGAACGGCTCCTCCGAACTCCTTCTGCGCGGGTGAGGCGAGAGCGATCGACGCGACCCCGGCCACCTGCGCGGGGACGACGTTCATCACCACACTGGACGGATATACAGCCTTGCCGCCGGGAACATAAAGTCCGACTCGGCGAATGGGCTGCCAACGCTGCACCACCTCAGCGCCGGGTGCGAGGGTCGTGACGGATCCGGCGGGGATCTGGGCCTTGCTCGCCGCCCTGACGCGGGAGATGGCCTCCTCAAGCGCCTCGCGGACCGTGGGATCGAGTTTGCGCATGGCGCGAGCGATCTCGTCAGCGTGCACCCTGATGTGATCCGGGCGGACCCCGTCGAGCCGTTCCGCCTGTTCGAGCAGCGCAGCCTCTCCCCTGGCCCGCACGTCGGCGATGAGCTCGGCCGATACGGTGCTGGCGACGGAAACATCCGTCTGGGCCCGCGGGATAAGGCGTGCCAGTTCGGCGCGGTTGGGCTGGAGGTCTCGGAGATCGATCGTTTGCATCATGGCCTACATATCGTAACGGGGCGACGCTGGGGGAATCACTCGAGCCTCGCCGACCTTCATACTGAAGTAATGGATGAGATAACGGGCCCGCAGGGTGAAGAGTCCCTCGGAATTGACGACGTTGAAGCCTTCAAGCAGGCGTTCCGGCGCCATGCTGCCGGGGTTGCCGCTGTCACGGCGCTCGATCCGGGCGGTAAACCCGTTGGCTTTACGGCCACGTCGCTCGCCTCGCTTGCCGCGTCGCCGCCCATGGCCACCTTCAACATGGCGAGGACCTCCAGCTCCTGGTCGGCGATGACCGTTGGAAACCACGTCGCTATCCACATGCTCGGCCCGGGCAGCCGCCACCATGCCGAACGACTCGCGGCGACGCAGGAGAAACGCTTCGTCGGCGACCACTGGAGTGCTGGCCCCTTCGGTGTGCCCATTCTCAGCGGCGTGACCGCGTGGATGCTCGGAACCATCCTCGAGATCCACCCCGTGCACAACAACGCTGTTGTGGTGGTGCAGATTGCCTCCGGCGGGCTCGGCGCAGAGGACGACGCCCTGCTGTACCACGAACGTCGTTACTTCCGCCCCGGCACGACCGCGTAACGGCAGGTCCCGTCACACCGCCGGTAGTTGGCGGCGCCCGGACGACGCCGCGCGTCATCCGGGCGGCAGCGGCCGTGCGGCCCGATCTGAGGTCCCTCTGTCGGGCGGGTCCAGGATCGGGCGGTGCGTCAGGCCAGACAGTTCGGGCCGAGGAGCGTTTTCAGCTCCCCGTACAGGTCAGCCGAGACCGTCACCGGATAGGGAACCTCGAACACCCGCGCGGTGTTTCCGCGGATGAGCTTCAGCCGCACCTCGCTGGTTCCCGCGTGGCGGACGAGCACTTCGTGCAGCCCGCCGACCACCTGGGTGGTGGCCCGGTTCTCCTGCAACGCCAGCACCAGTGGGCCGTTTCCGAACCCGGTGCCGAGGTCGGGAGTGAACATGCTCACCGCGTGCAGGTTCATCCCGTCGTCCCGCACACTGACCCGGCCCTTGACGACCACGATCGAGTCGGCAACCAGGGCCGAGGCAAACTCGAGGTAGGTCTTGCCCATCAGCATGACGGTGATCTCAGCCGCGAAGTCTTCGACCACGATCATGCCGTACTGGTTGCCGGACTGCTTGGCGGTGCGGTGCTGCACGCTGGTGATCAGGCCGGCCACGTTCACCGATTCGCCATCCTTGGCGATTTCACCGCCGAGGATGTCCGTGATACTCGCGGTGGCGTGTTTGGCCAGCGGCGCCTCGAGCCCGGCCAACGGGTGGTCGGACACGTAGAGGCCGAGCATGTCGCGCTCGAAGGCGAGTTTGTCCTTCTTCGCCCATTCTGGTCGATCGGGCACAAGGCTCGCCGCCTGCGGTTCGTCGAACAGGCTGTCGAAGTCGAAGCCCGCCTGGCCGGTTGCTTCCGTGCGCTTCACACTGACCGAGCTGTCGACGGCATCCTCGTGAATCTCAACGAGGGCACGACGCGTCGCCCCGAGGCTGTCGAAGGCACCGGCCTTAATCAGCGATTCCACGGTGCGCTTATTGGTGACCTGCAGCGGTACCTTCGCGAGGAAGTCATGGAACGTTTCGAAGCGTCCCTTCTCCTCTCGCGAGCTGCGGATACCCTCCACCACGTTCGCGCCGACGTTGCGCACGGCGCCGAGGCCGAAGCGGATGTCGCCGTTCACGGCGGTGAAGTCGACGAAGGACTCGTTCACGTCGGGGGCGAGTACCTTGATTCCCATCCGGCGGCACTCATTCAGGTACATTCCGAGCTTGTCCTTCGAGTCGCCGACGCTGGTGAGCAGCGCCGCCATGTACTCGGCGGGGTGGTTCGCCTTCAGGTACGCAGTCCAGTAGCTGAGAACACCGTAACCGGCGCTGTGCGCCTTGTTGAAGGCGTAGTCGGCGAAGGGCATCAGAGTGTCCCAGAGCACCTTCACCGCCTGGGCGCTGTAGCCGTTGGCGAGCATTCCGCCTTCGAAGCCCTCGTACTGCTTGTCCAGCTCAGACTTCTTCTTTTTACCCATCGCGCGGCGCAGCACGTCGGCCTGGCCGAGGCTGAAGCCCGC
>JAODAO010000053.1 GCA_025463465.1 Glaciihabitans sp.
CCGGGGGCGACCTCGCCGAGCATCATGTTGAGCATCGGCATCATGCCGCCGAGGGCGGTGTAGCTGTCGTGCATCGAGTTGACGGCACCCGTGGAGGTGAGGGTGCTGGTCGAGCCGAACAGGGCAGAGCCGATGATGCCGAACCTGTCCTCCTTGCCTTCCATGGCGGCTCCCGCTGCCTGCGGCGCCGTGCCGTTGCCGGCGAGCTCGAAGATGGTCAGCGCCGACAGCGACACCACAAAGATGGTGGCCATGGTGGCGAGGATGGCGCGACCCTGGCGGCGGTCGCCGACCAGGGTGCCGAAGGTGCGCGGCAGGCTGAACGGGATGGCGAGCATCAGCACAACCTGCAGCAGGTTCGTCCATGCCGTGGGGTTCTCGAACGGGTGCGCGGAGTTGGCGTTAAAGAAGCCGCCACCGTTGGTGCCGAGCATCTTGATGGCCTCCTGCGAGGCGGCGGGGCCTCCCGGGATGCTCTGCGTGCCACCGGTGAGGGTGGTGATGTCGGTGAAGCCATTGAAGTTCTGGATCACACCGCCGGCGATCAGCACGATCGCGGTGAGTACCGAGATGGGTAGAAGCAGGCGCAGGGTACCGCGGGTCAGGTCGACCCAGAAGTTTCCGATGGTGGATGTCTTCACCCGGGCAAGGCCGCGCACCAGGGCGATCGCCACGGCGATGCCGACCGAGGCGGAGACGAAGTTCTGCACCACCAGTCCGAGCAGCTGCACCGAGTACCCCATGGTCACGTCGGGGGAGTACGACTGCCAGTTGGTGTTGGCGACGAAGGAGGCCGCGGTGTTGAACGACAGTCCCTCGGGGACCGCCGGGAAACCGAGCGAGTACGGCAGCACGGCCTGGGCACGCTGGATGCCGTATACGAGCAGCACCCCAACGAGTGAGAAGGCGAGGACGCTGCGCAGGTAGGCCCGCCAGGTCTGGTCGGAACGCGGGTCGACCCCGATGACCCGGTAGAAGCCGCGCTCAACGGCGAGATCCTTCGCCGAGCTGTAGATGCGGGCCATGTAATCGCCGAGCGGGCGATGGATGAGGACGAGGACGAGGACAACCGTGGCGACCTGCAAAATACCAAACGCGACATCAGAGAAAGGAACGTCCATCAAAATCGCTCCGGCTTAACGAGGGCGAACACGAGGTAGGCGAGGGCGGCGACGGCGAGCACGGCCGCGATGGTTTCGAAGACGATCACAGCTTCTCGACCCCCCGGGCGATGACGCCGACGAAGGCGAACACGGCGATGATGCCGAGAACGTAAACAAGGTCGAGCACAGGTAACTCCATCCGGAAACGGACAACACGCATCCGGCTGGGCGCGCGGCGCCACACACGGGCACAGCTCCCGATTAGATACCTGTATTGAGTCGCAAACGGGAGTGTTTACGGTTCCCTAACGCCCCGCGCCCACATCCTTACGACTTCCGTACGGCGGACGTCGCCGGGCGGGCCGTCGGCTCGACTCGTGATGCATCCTTGTGTTCGTTTTGTGACGTGTGTCAACCGGTTTCGGTGCCGAATTGTTCGCGCGTATCGTCCCCATGGCAGGGTGAACCGAGACGGAAGAGGTGTGCAGTAATGGGTACCGACCCATTCCAGATGGCGTCCGAATCATTGGCGAAGGCCGAGGGGTTGATCACGGGCCTGGCCCGCCCATTCTTGGCGCTTCTTCCCATCTCGGGGGCGTCGGTGTCAACTTTTGGTTCGCTGCTGGCGTCCGAGACAATCTCGGCCACCGACGAGCGGGCGGGCAGGGTTGACGAACTCCAGTTCGACCTCGGCGAGGGGCCATGCTGGGATGCACTTCAAAACAGGCGACCCGTGCTGGAGCCGGACCTCGCCCACACCGAGTCGACGCCGTGGCCGGCGTTCTCCCACGCGATCCAGACCGAAGAAATTGCAGCCATATTTGCTTTCCCACTGATCTTCGGTCCCCTTGAAATTGGGGCTATTGACTTGTATTCGTTGCGCCCGGTGCACCTCTCGATCGAACAACAGGAGCAGACCCTGGCGCTGTCCACGATCGTCAGCCGCATCCTGCTCCGGAACGCGCTGAAACAGGACGACGAGGTCGAACCGCGCACCCCGTACTCGCGCCGCCTCATCCACCAGGCCACGGGTATGGTGCTGGCCCAACTGGGCATCCAGTCCGAGGACGCCTACCTGATCATCCAGGCCCGCGCTTATGCGGAAAACCGGTCGATGCAGGACGTCGCCAAAGACGTACTGGAACGACGCCTGAGATTCGCAGACGATTCTGGTTCGATCACGGAGGTGCCGTGAATAGCGAGACTCGCACGGAACAACTTCTCGACGCCTTTGCGACCCTCGCGGACACGCTCGTTGCCGGCTACGACGTGCTGGAGCTGCTTCAGACCCTCGTGGAAAATTGCCGCGACCTCCTCGACATCGACTCAGCGGGAATCCTGCTGGCAAACACCCACGGTGAACTGGAGGTTGTGGCCTCCACCAGCGAGGCCAACACCCTGATCGAGATCATGCAACTCGACGCCGACGCCGGCCCCTGCCTCGACTGCTTCCGCACCCGCGCCGTGGTGTCCCTCCCCGACGTCTCCGTTGATTCCGCGCGGTGGGCGCAGTTCACCGCAACCGCTCTCGCGCAGGGCATCCACTCCGTCTATGCCATCCCCCTGCGTCTTCGCGAAACCACCATCGGAACCCTCAATCTGATGCGCAACACCGTCGGGGAACTCAACCGATACGACATCCGGGCGGCGCAGGCCCTCGCCGACGTTGCCACCATCGGCATCCTGCAGGAGCGCACCATCCGTGACGCCTCCACCGTTCGCGATCAACTTCAGCGCGCGCTGTCGAGCCGGATCGTGATCGAACAGGCTAAGGGTGTGGTCGCCGAGACCGCGAACCTTTCGATGGATGCCGCGTTCAGCCTGATCCGGCACTACGCCAGGACCGAGCGAATGACCCTCGGAACCGTTGCCCAGCGCCTCGTCGCCGGCCAACTGCGCTTCTAACCACTGAATCATCTCCGGGATACAGGCCCGGGCAAGTGAACTGCGGGTGAACGGCCCCCGCATCGCGGAATTATCCGAAGCTCGGCGGACTTATTTTCAATGACTGTGGTGATTCGCAGGCAAATTTGTCATCATTACTCCATTCCCGTTGGGCACCTCCCATTCGAAGGCGGCGACGCTCGTGATTCTTGCGCAGACCCACTCCAACCGCTGGGTAGCGCGCAAGCGCCGCAACCAGGTGGTCCTCGGCATCATCACCCTGGTCAGCCTCGACGGCAAAGGCCCCGTGTATCGATCCGAGCTGGTTAGCGTCACCTCCACCGAACGGGTGCTGCTACGCGACGAGAGCAGCCTCGACGTGGCATTCGCCGTGCTACTTGCGGCAATTCAGCGTGCCGGTGCCGGTGCCGCCCTGCCGCTCGACGACGAGTACGCAGCCTAGTCAGGTTCGGGGTCGTCAGCGGTCGCCCCTGCCGAGTGTGGGCTGCTGGCTGACCGCTAGATGATAGTGGGCCTACCTTTGTGCGGGAGCCCGGGACGAAGCCAACCAGCGCAATGACTGGCACCAACGGGGGCGGCCAGCGGGGACGAGCTGTTGTGCATCTACAGCACGGACGCCCGTTGAATCGGCGGTGAGCGCAAGCATTCGACTATGCCGCTACGGCTTCCTTCCTGCCCCGGAGCATTCCGGAGGTCAGCTGCATTCAGCAGGTACCCAGTCGCCGCACAATAAAAATCGCTCAGGTTCAGTACGGTGGAGCTAAGACCCACCGCGGTCGACCTATTGGAGGTACGCACAATGGCTAAGACCAAGTCCGAAAAGAAGTCCACCAGCCCGAAGAAGTCGTCGGAGGACAAGTCGTTCGAGCAGAAGGCGAAGAAGGCACTCGCCCGCGCCGAGAAGGCCGTCGCCGCCGCCCACGAGGCCGTGGGCGATTCGTCGAAGAAGCTGCGTAAGGAAGCGCTGGCTCTGTCCAAGCAGACGGAGAAGCTGGCCACAAAACACGCGAAGGCGCTGCACGACCTCAAGGTTGAGGCGACGAAGGCCGTCGACCAGTTCGAAGCGACCTCGAAGAAATCCAAGAAGTCGCAGGCCGAGACCACGGAACCTGCCAAGACCACGGAACCTGCCAAGACCACGGAACCCGCCGCGGTTCCCACCGACGGGTCAGAGCTGCCGGCGCTGTCGACAACACAGCTCACCCCGCCGCTTCCGTCGCCCGAGCCCGTTCCCCTCACCGTCTTCGAGCTGCGCCAGAAGGCCAAGGAGCAGAAGATCATTGGGTACTCCAAGCTGAACAAGGCGGGCCTGATCGCCGCGCTCGATTCGTCGCAGTAATCCTGTCGCAGTGAGTGTGAAGGTCGTGGCACCGTGAAGGTCATCGCCGTTTACAGCACCAAGGGTGGTGTCGGTAAAACGACGGCGGCCGTTAACCTCGCGTGGGAGGCGGCCAAACAGTCGCGGGTGCTGCTGTGGGATCTTGACCCGCAGGGCGCCGCGACCTTCCTGCTGCAGGTGAAACCAAAGGTGAAGGGCGGGGTCGGCGGCCTCGTCTCCGGCCAGAACAAGGTGGCAGGCGCCATCCGGTCCACCGCGTATAACAATCTCGACGTGCTGCCCGCCGACGCAAGCTACCGCGACCTCGACCTGGTCTTCGACCACGCGAAGAAGTCCGAGCAGCGCATCTCGAAGATTCTCGAGAACGTCGACGACGAATACGACGTGGTCATCCTCGACTGCCCTCCCGGCGCCGCCCTCGTCGCCGAGAACGCCGTGTTCTCCGCCAACGTTGTTGTGGTCCCGCTGGTTCCGTCGCCGCTGTCCCTTCGCTCGATGGAGCAGGTCACGGAGTTCGTCGAGGCGTCCGTGTCGAAGGCCTCGATCGTGGCGTTTTTCTCGATGGTCGACCGGCGTAAAACCCAGCACCGCTACACCGTGCAGCACCTGCCGACGACCGTGGCGACGGTCACCGACGTTGTGGTGCCAGCGACCGTGCAGGTCGAGCGGATGGGAACCGCCAGGGCACCCATCGGCAGCTACGCTCCCACCGCCGAGGCGGCGCTCGCTTATGGGGAACTGTGGAAGCGTGTTGCGTTGGCCGCGAAGCTGAAAGCCCCCAAGCGCAAACGCTGAGAAGCGCCCGTGGTTCGGTGGGTGAACGTGTGGAAAGCGTAAGAGTCAGGGGTAGGACCGTAGGTATCCCGTGAGGGTCGCCCCGGGGCCCGCATTGCCGGCGTAGACCTGCGTTATGACCCTCACAACGCTCCTGCCCACCCTTCGCCGCAGCATCCCCGATCCGCTCAACATCGACCGCTGGCCGGAGCTGAC
>JAODAO010000137.1 GCA_025463465.1 Glaciihabitans sp.
GTGGAGAAATCCAGCTGACCGACGCGCTTCAGACTCTCGCTGAAAACAACATCGCCGGGGGCGTGTTTGGTGTTGTTTTCCGTGGCCGTCGCTACGACACGGGTGACCGTCTCGACTACATTAAGGCGATCGTGCAGCTCGCGGTCGACCGCGAGGACCTCGGCCCGGACCTTCGTCCGTGGTTGAAGGACTTCGTCACCACACTGGAGTAACCATGGCAACAACCATCCCCACGCACACCGAAGGTGCCGTCACCATTCGGCCCATCCGGCTGCGCGATACTCGTGCTCTCGAACGGGAGCTCGTGGACAACCGGGGATGGTTGCGCAAGTGGGAAGCAACCAATCCGCACGGTCCGCTCAGTTTCGACGTACGGGGGAGCATCCGGAGCCTGCAGGCCAACGCCCGCGCAGGCCTCGGACTCCCGTACGTCATTGAGTACAACGGTGAGCTCGCCGGTCAGCTGAACGTCTCGTCGATCAGCTACGGCTCGCTCAGCTCGGCGACCATCGGATACTGGGTATCCGAACGGTTCGCCGGGCTGGGCGTCACCCCGACCGCCGTCGCGCTCGCCACCGACCACTGCTTCTTCGGGCTGGGACTGCACCGCATGGAAATCTGCATCCGGCCCGAAAACGCACCGTCCTTGCGGGTGGTCGAGAAACTCGGTTTCCGCTACGAGGGCCTGCGCCGTCGTTACATCCACATCAACGGCGACTGGCGGGACCACTTCTGCTTCGCCCTGACCGTCGACGAACTGCCCCAGGGCGTCCTCCGTCGATGGCTTGACGGAAAGGCGCCGTCGGGAGACGCTGAAGTGCCCGCCGCCGATCGCGCAAAGGCCATGACGCCCCTACGCATCTCCGGTCGCTCCTAGCATCTGGCCACCAGCGCCCGGCGTTCAAACGCCGCCGCTGGCGGTCCAGCGGGTTCAACGCGAACGGTGAAAAGTGACGATGGCCCCACCCTCCGGTACGGAACAGTTCGACCTCATCGTGGTGGGCGCTGGCCCGGCCGGATCCGCGGCCGCGCTGTCCGCCCTGAGGGTCAACCCCGACGCGCGGGTGCTGCTCCTCGACCGCGAGCCGATCGGCCGTGACAAGGTCTGCGGCGACGGGATCGCACCCCACGCCGTCTCGGCGCTGGCCGCTCTCGGCGTCGACGCCGTGCGGCCGGGGGAGATCGTGCCGTCGGTTCGCCTTGTCGCTCCCGGCGGCGACAGCAACGCCGCCGTCACCGGCTCGCCCGGGTACGTCATCCGCCGCCGGGTGTTTGACGAGCGGCTAGTCAGCGCAGCGATCGCCGCCGGGGCGCAGTTCCGGCGGGAACGGGTCACCTCGCTCGTCCAGCAGCGCCCCGACGGCGTGATGGTGCAGGGGGATGTCTCTGCGCTGGCACCCTCTGACACCATTGTGACCGTGAACGGCCGCCTCAGCGCCCCGGTTGTCATCGCCGCCGACGGCAGTAATTCGGTGGTCCGCCGCCTCGTTGGCCAACAGCCGAACCGCGGGGCGGCCCTCGCCGTCGCCCTTCGCGGCTACGCGCCAACCCCGGCCGGTTCGCCGCTCGAGCTGACCCTGCGCTGGGACAGCCAGCGCGCCGGTGGCCTCTGTTACGCCTGGGCATTCCCGCTGGCGGACGGGATGTCCAACGTGGGCTACGGGATGTCATCGGCCGGCCTCACCGGCGGGCGTGCACAGCTGGAGCAGCGCCTCGCCGCGCTGCTGCCCGAGTACAATCTCGACGGTGTCGACCTGAGTGGCCACACCCTTCCCCTCACGGTGTCCCGCCCGGAGCCGGCCGTCGGCCGGGTGCTGCTCACCGGTGACGCGGCGAGCCTGGTGAACCCGTTCACCGGGGAGGGCATCTTCAGCGCCATCACCTCCGGCGCCCTCGCCGGCCAGGCGGCGCTGCGCAACCCGGTGACCGCCTCGGCGGTGTACCGGGGGAGGCTCGCGCGCCGGTTCGGCCGCCAGTATCGCCAAACCACCGCCCTGTACCCCCTGCTCGACCACCGGCTGCTACTCGACGCGGTTATCCGCTCCTGCGGCCGGGACCGGCGCAACTTCGACAGGGTGCTCGAGGTCGGCCTCGGCGACGCCAGTTTTACCCTGCTCGACATTGTCCGATTCGGTCGACACATTGGCGGCCGTGCTGCCAAGATGCGAGTATGAGCGATTCCCGCGTGCCGCCGGCCACTCCTCCCCTCGACGCCGCCCTCGCGGGTGCCGCGGAGGTGCCGCCACCACCACCCCTCATCGCCCGGTTCACCATGACCGCTTTCGAGCCGGTTGACGTTCCCGCCCTCCCCGGCGACTGGGTCGGCACCATGGTGATGCGCAAGGACTTCACCGCCGGCATCGTGGGCAGCAGCGTCCTCCAGTTCATCTCCTCCGGGCAGGAACCGAGCCAGGGCTACTTGGCGGTGGAGCGCATCACCGGTCGGCTCGACGATGGCCGAAGCGGATCCTTCACCGTGCACCACGGCGCACTGCGGGCGCCAGGGGCAGACTCGTCCTTCGGTTACATCATCCCGGCCAGCGGTACGAACGATTTCGCGGACTTCGCGGGGGAGGCGCTGATCGTCCACGATGACGACGGTGCTTTTTTCCGTTTTACGCTGCGTGCGTAACCACCACACGGACGCGTTGCGCGATTTTTGTCATTCTTTCTGACTATTGGCGGTGTGTCGCCTGCGCGGCGTGCGGAGAAACAGGCCGGTTACTCGTACCGTTAGGGTCATGGAAATTTCGGGCCTCGGAGGCGGACTCATGTTCGCGGCAGCCGCTGGCCTGTGGCTGGTGTATCTCATGCCAACCTGGTTCAGGCGTCGGGAATATCTCGCCACGGAGCGTAACGCGGTCCGCCTGCAGCAGACCCTGCGTGTCCTCGCCGAAACCTCGGAGGTGCCGACCCTGGTCCGGGCCGAGACGAACGCGCACAGCATCGCCGTTCACGAACGTACCCTCCGCGAACAGCGTC
>JAODAO010000140.1 GCA_025463465.1 Glaciihabitans sp.
ATGATGGCCAGAACGCTCACTTGCTGTCCTCCCGTGGGCTGCGCTCGGCGAATCCGGCGATCCAGTGACGCTAAAAGACGCAGAGAAACGAGCGGTAGCGGGCGGGTGAACGAGGAGGGTCTCCCGAATGACTAAACGAGTATGTGCAAGGCAACACCCCGTTTGTTGTGTGAGTCCTCCAACACCGTTCGCGGGGCAGGGGTCGGTAGGCTGAACCGATGACTGCCGACGACCGCGCCGACGCGAAGCGCACACCGGACCTTTCCACCACTGCTGGCAAGCTCGCCGACCTCAAGGTTCGCTACCACGAGGCCGTGACCGCCAGCGGTGAAGCGGCGATCGAGAAGCAGCACGCGCGCGGCAAAAAGACCGCCCGCGAGCGCATCGAGCAGCTGCTCGACCACGGATCCTTTGTAGAGCTTGACGAGTTCGTGCGCCACCGCACCCACGCCTTCGGCATGGAGAAGAAGCGGCCGTACGGTGACGCTGTTGTCACCGGCACGGGAACCATCCACGGCCGCCAGGTCGCGGTGTACTCGCAGGACTTCACGATCTTCGGCGGCTCTCTCGGCGAGGTCGCCGGCGAGAAGATCATCAAGGTGATGGACCTCGCCCTCAAAACGGGGGTGCCCATCATCGGCATGCTCGACTCCGGCGGCGCGCGCATCCAGGAGGGTGTTGTCGCCCTCGGGAAGTACGGCGAGATTTTTCGCCGCAACACCCAGGCGTCCGGAGTCATCCCCCAGATCTCCATCATCATGGGCCCGGCAGCCGGCGGCGCCGTGTACTCCCCCGCGCTGACCGACTTTGTGATCATGGTCGACAAAACCAGCCAGATGTTCGTCACCGGCCCCGACGTGATCAAAACCGTCACCGGTGAGGACGTGGGAATGGAGGAGCTCGGTGGAGCCCTCACCCACAACAAGATCTCGGGTGTCTCGCACTACCTCGCCAGCGACGAGGACGACGCCCTCGACTACGCACGCTCGCTTTTGAGCTTCCTGCCGGACAACAACCTGGCCGAGCTGCCCGTCTACGCGAACGAGCCGGAGCTGGAGATCACCGACGAGGACCGTCGCCTTAACACGATCATCCCCGACTCGGCCAACCAGCCGTACGACATGAAAACGATCATCGAGCACATCGTCGACAACGGCGACTTCCTCGAGACCCAGCCGCTGTTCGCCCCCAACATCGTGGTCGGCTTCGGCCGCGTAGAGGGCCGCCCCGTTGGTATCGTCGCGAACCAGCCGAACGCCATGGCCGGCACCCTCAACATCGAGGCGGGCGAGAAGGCATCGCGCTTCGTGCGCTTCTGCGACGCGTTCTCCATCCCGATCCTCACCCTCGTCGACGTGCCCGGGTACCTGCCGGGAACCGACCAGGAGTGGACGGGAGTGATCCGCCGCGGCGCGAAGCTGCTCTATGCGTACGCCGAGGCCACCGTGCCGCTGGTCACCGTTATCACCCGCAAGGCATACGGCGGGGCGTACATCGTGATGGGTTCCAAGCAGCTGGGCGCCGACCTGAACTACGCGTGGCCGACCGCTGAGATCGCCGTGATGGGTGGCCAGGGCGCCGTCAACATCCTGTACCGCAACGAGATCAAGGCAGCGGAGGCCGCCGGTGAAGACGTCGCGGCGGTGCGCACCAAACTCGCCAACGAGTACACCTACAACGTTGCCTCCCCGTTCCTCGCCGCCGAGCGTGGCGAGCTGGACGGTGTCATCGAACCGGCAGCCACCCGCGTCGCCGTCGTGAAGGCCATGCGTGCGCTGCGCACCAAACGTGCGTCGCTTCCGCCCAAGAAGCACGGAAACATCCCCCTGTAACGGGCACCGGCAGCGGCTGAACACCATGACTAAGCACAATGACTAAGCACAATGGCTGAACACGATGGCTAAACACAGGGCACCGGTGGACCCGGACGACTCCACCAATGAGACCAACAACGCGAACGCCAACACCACAAGCGACAACACCGGGCAGGGGGATGATGTGACCCAGGCAGGCAGCAGCAGCAGCACCCCCGTGGAGTCCGCCCTGGCGGAGTTACTTCCTCGCATCAGCATCGTCGCCGGCAACCCGAACGCCGTCGAGGTGGCCGCGGTCACCGCGGTCCTCGCCGCGGTTCTCGAAGAGTTGCGGGGTGTCGCGGATGTTCCCGTACCGGCCTCCCGCTCGATGTGGGAACGCGGCTCGAGTTCGCTTCGCCAACCCATCCGACCCGGCGCGGGAGCCTGGCGGGCTTTCTCGGGGTAATTTTCACCCGTCGGGGTACAGTTTTTGTGCCGTTCCTCGATGTCCGACCACACCGGGCCCGTTGCGGCGACGCCGCCGATAGCGCGTCTGAATCCGCGGATCCCGCTGAGTAGACACTTCTTTCGCCACTGGTTTCTCACCGGTCTCGCGGGAATCCGTTGCTATTTTGAAGGTGTCGGCGCCACATCCAGCACCCGACCCGACAGCCGTCCCGCCCTCATCGGGGTACATCGACCGGCCCTGTCCCCCTAAATGACGACTTTGCCCCACCCCCTTTCGCGACCATTATTGGTTCTGCTAGGTGTTGCTCATTGAGTTACACCACCAGATCATTGGCCGACTAGGGTAAGCGGGCCAATGACTTGGGGGCGAGTCAGGGCGGTATTCGGGTTATCGCCCTAGCTCGGATTGTGCGAAGGGCCGGGAAATCTTTCCGGCCCTTTCGCTTTTCCCGGCACGGACCGCGCTCGATAGGGCCTCCCCACCGGATGAAGCGCGGACAGACCGCGAGGTCAACGCACGGCTTGGTCTACAGACGGCGTCAACCCGACCCGCCAAAGAACCGGATTCAACTAGCCGGCTACACCGCGGAACCGGTGCCCACCGCTGCACCGTTGATTCGGCGGGGGATGTCCCCCGCCTCGTCACGCAACTCCGCCGGTAGGATGCCGGCCGGTGCGGACTGGTAGGCAACCGGTCGCTGGAACCGCCGTGCCGCCGTGCCACCCACCGAGGTGTGCAGCGACGTGGTGGACGGCCAGGGTCCGCCGTGCATCTGGCCCCAGGTGACAGCAACCCCGGTCGGCCAGCCGGCGAACAACACGCGCCCGGCGAGGGCGGTGAGCCGGTCGACGACCGCGGCATCGAACTCGTCCGGTTCGGCGTGCAAGGTCGCGGTCAGGCTGCCGCCGAGTTGCTCCGCGACCGCGACGGCTCGATCCAGCTCGGTGTATTCAACAAGCAACGTTGTCGGCCCGAAACGCTCCTCGAGAAGTTCCGGGGAAGTTTCCAGCAGGTCAAGGGTGGTGGAGAACACCACGGCCGCTGCCCCGCTGTCTGGTTGCGCGGCGGAGCCGGCGATTCGGCTCACTCCGGCCATGGCCTCGAGGGTCCCGACGGATCGACGGAAGTCGTCAGCGATTGGGTCGGTGAGCAGGGCACCGCTGGCTGGCTCCGGAACCAGCCCGGCGATGGCGGCCGCGAACCGTCCCCCGCTCGGCACAAAAACGATGCCCGGTTTGGTGCACAGCTGCCCGAGGGACATCTGAAAGGACTCGGCGAGGCCCGCTGCGAGTTCCTCTGCCCTGGTCGCATCGGCACCCGGCGTGACGAACACCGGATTGACGCTACCGAGTTCTCCGTAGAACGGGATCGGATCCGGGCGACCAGCTGCGAGGTCGAACAGCGCACGACCCCCGCGAACGGAACCGGTGAAACTTGCCGCCTTCACCGCGGGGTGCGTGACGAGGTCTATCCCCGTCTGTCGGCCCGTTACCAGCGCGAACGTGCCCTCCGGCGCCCCCGCCGCGCGGAGAGCCGCGCTGACAATTTCGGCCGTGCGGGCGGAGAGCCGGGGATGGCCGGAGTGGCCTTTGACAATCACGGGGCAGCCAGCGGCGAGCGCCGAGGCGGTGTCGCCACCTGCCACGGAGAAAGCAAAGGGAAAATTCGATGCGCTGTACACGGCCACCGGCCCTACCGGCACAAGGATGCGGCGGATGTCGGGCCGCGGTGGCGTTGCGGCCGGGTCGGCGGCGTCGATGGAGGCCTCAAGGAAGCCGCCATCATCAACGACCCTGGCGAACATTCGCAGTTGGCCCGTTGTACGGCCCACCTCCCCCACCAGCCGGGCCGCGGCAATGTGGGTTTCTTCGTGCGCGAGGGCGACGAGCTCAGTGGTCTCGGCCTCGATGGCGTCGGCCATGGCGCGGAGCCAGCGGGCGCGTTCCTGGCGGGGTGCGCGGCGAAGAATCGGCGCCGCCGCGGCTGCGGCCGTGGTGATGGTAGCGAGGTCGAGCGAGCTGGATGACGTCATTGTGTGTCCTTTTGCTGAGTGAATTCGATGCCGATCCCAATGTGTTCCCTGCTACGAAGCCAGCCGTCGCTGACAACAACCGGTGCTGGGTGTGAGAGGGCGGCCAGGTCGTCGAGCAGGGCACCGTCGATGATTTCCGCGGCGGTTTCCTGGGGGAGGGTGAGGGCGACCTGGCCGGAGAGCTCCGGAAGAAGGTGCAGGGCGAGTTCCACCCCGGATTCTGCACAATCCGCGGCGATGCGCTGCAACGGGGTGATCCCGCCGATGCGGATGAGGTTGGGTTGCAGGATCCCGACGGCCCCGGAGTTGGCGAATTCCGCAAACCGGTATGCGGTGTGCAGGTTCTCCCCGCAGGCGATGGGCACGCCGATGCGGTCACTCAGGGCGCGGTAGCCGCGGAGGTCGTCGGCTCGCAAGGGCTCCTCGATCCAGGCGGGGCCAAAACGATCAAGATGGCGCATAGCCTCGGTCGCCTGGTCCAGGTCCCAGCGCTGGTTTGCGTCGAGCATCAGCCGCCGGTCACCAATGATCGCGCGGACCGCGCCGACACGCGCGACATCGCGGGCGATATCGGGAGATCCGACCTTGATCTTTACCGCGTCAAAACCCTGCGTGACCCAACGCTCTGCCTGCTCTTCGAGGGCTTCGAGGTCGTAGTGCAGGTTGATTCCGCTGCCGTAAGCGGGCACCGCCGTCCGGCGCTCCCCCATCAGGCCGGAGAGGGAAAGCCCGGCGCGGCGAGCGGCGAGATCCCATAAGGCGGTATCGAGCCCCGACATGGCAATCGTGGTCACCCCGCCGCCACCCGCTTCGTGAAGGTGCGCCCATAGCGGGCCCCAGAGGGCGACCGCATCGGTTTCCCGTCCGATTGCCCAGGCAGCGATGTCGTGGCGCAGCATCGCTTCGACACTGGCCGCTCCGATCGTGGGCGTCCAGCTGAACCCGACGCCCGTCGCGCCGTCGGAGTCCTCGACCGTGACCTCGAGGAACGTCACGCGGTCCACATCGGGCCCCCAGGGCCGGGTCAGCCCGATAACAACCGGACGAACGGCTATCCGCGCGATGGTGGGGAGGGAGCTCATGACGGAACGGGGGCAAGCTCTGCCGCAAGCTCTGCCGCGAGCTCGGCTCCGTGGCGGAGCAACTCTGCCAGCCGTGCCAGCTGGGCGTCGTTGGGGTCGGTGAGCGGAGCGCGCACCCCACCCACCGGCAGCCCCGCGAGGCGCAGTCCGGCCTTGACAAGCGAAACCCCGAACCCGGGCCGCTCGTCCCGCAGGGCCACCAGCGGCACATAAAATTCGCGCAGGATACGCACCCGCGTTGGCTCGTCGTTGGCGATGTATGCACGGTAGTAGGCGTTCGCGATCTCCGGCGCCATCGCGAACGCGGCCGACGAGTACAACGGGATGCCGATGCCTCGGTACGCGCCCTGGGACAGCTCCGCGGTGAGCAGGCCGTTGAAGAAGTCCATGTCATCGCGCAACTCGGTTACCGCCGCGACAATTTCCTGGGCGAGGGCCACGTCACCGACACCGTCCTTAAATCCCACGATCTGGGGGTCGGCGACGAGTTGCCGCATCAGCGCTGAGGTGTATTGGGCGGTGCCGCGGTGGTAAACGATGACGGGAAGCGGGCTGGCCTCCACCACGGTCTCCACGTAGCGGCGCAACCCCTCGGCGGTGCCGGCGACCATGTATGGCGGCAACAGCAGGATGCCGTCCGCACCGGCGGCCGCCGCGGCCCGCGCGTGGTTCGCGGCCTGGGCGACTGAGCCTCCGGCCCCGGCGATGACAGGCACCGCGCCATCCACCGTCTCCACCGATGTGTTTACAACGCGAGCGATCTCATCGCTGTCGAGGGCATGGAACTCGCCGGTGCCGCAGGCGGCGAAGACTCCCCCGGCACCGGCCGTGACCCCGGAAGCCACGTGGCGCCCGAGCAGGTTGAGGTCAACAGCCCCGTCGACGTCGTAGGGGGTGACGGGAAAAAACAGCACGCCGGAGAAGTTGAATGCGGTCATGGGGTTCTCATTTCGTGGATCGGGAGGGCTGGTTCGGGGAGGGAGGTGACGGTGGCAAGCTCGTTGCGCCAGGAGTGTTGTGGCTCCCAGCCGAGAATCCGCTTCGCCTTGGCGGGGGAAAAAACGGCCTGCCGCGCGCCGAGCCGGGCGGCGGCATCCGTTGGAACGACACCCCGCAGTGCTTCCCGTACGTCGCCCTCACACAGTGGATCATCGGCTCCCACAAAAAACACCTCGCCGTTGAGCGCCGTGCCGTCCGGGTGGCCGAGCCAGCCAGCAACGAAGTCACCGGCGTCACGGGCGTCGAGGTAGTTGAACAGTGAGACCGCGGCGAGAGCCGGCTCGGCAATTCGCTCGGCCACGGTGTGACCCTGCTGGGTGGGCGCGCCGTCCCATTCCTCGGGAGAGATCACAAAGCAGGGCCGGAAAATACCCCAGACGCCAGGCGATGAACGCGCGAACATCCGCACGGACTCCTCGATCATGAGCTTTGACAAGGCGTACGCATTCCACGGAGCGACGGGGTGGTTTTCATCGATTGGCAGGTATTGGGGCCCCCAACCGTGCGGATTGCCGTAGCCAATCACCGTAGGACTGCTCGCCGCCAGCACCCGGGGAACTCCCGCGGCGGCAGCGGCCTGCAGCACGGAGATGGAAATTGCCGTGTTGGTGCGCAGGATCACGCCTTCCGGAGCCGAGAACGGCACGGCGATCGCTGCAAGGTGAACTACCGCGTCGGGAGCTTCAGCAGCAAAGACCTCCCGGGTTCGTTCCTCGTCGGTGAGGTCGAGGACAACCTGACGTGCCTCCAGCCCGCTGGCCATCGAACGGTCGATAGACACGACCTCCCAGCCTGCGCCACACAGGGCGCTGACGACGCTGCGTCCGAGTCGCCCGGCGCCGCCGGTGACGATTACTTTCTTCCCGGTCACGAGCTCACCCGTGCCCAGCTGCGGGAGACGGCGTCCGCGAACAGTTCGGGGTTGTCCCACATCAGGAAGTGACCGGTCCCGTCCAGTTTTTCGACGTTGATGCCGAGGCCGGGGTACTGGTCTTGGTCGCGGTAGGTACGGTAGTCGCCGACGAGGATCGTCGTTGGCACGGTTAGCGAGCGCACCAGGTCAACAACGGTGTTGTTGAGCGCACGGGCGATGCCCTCAGCGGAGCGGCGGAGGGCAATGGGGTCGGTGAGTTGCACGTCGGCCCGCCGGTAGGGGGCCTCCGTGGCGAGCAGCCGCTCCCAGCCAGCGTCGGTGAGGAGGTCACCTTCGTCTGCGGCAGCGATGTCGCCGGCGGCGATCACCACGGCGTCGATCCCGGGCTCTACCAGCACGGTGGAGCTCACAAGTTCGGGGTAGTCGCTGGCCAGTACGATCACAACGGATCCGCCGAGGCTGTGGCCGACCACGTCGACGGCTCCAACGTTGAGGGTGCCGATCACGGCGGCAATCGCCGCGGCGTGATCCTTGAGCCCATAGTCGAAGTCGCGGGGATGATCGCTGCGGCCATGCCCGGGAAGGTCAACAATGATCGCTGGCCGACCCAGCCTCAGCGCGGTGTCGATCCAACTCGCCGGGCCACTGCATCCCAGGCCGTGGACGTAGACGACGGGGGTACCGGTCCCAGGTATTTCAATCCAGCGCACAACGTCTCCGCGTGGGGTGAACGGGGCTTCGCCCAGTGTCATGATGGCGTTCCTCTCCACGGCCTCGTCGATGAGGCCGCGATAAGTTTTTATCGGTAAGCGCTTTCACATTTCGAATGTTTAGTCATAATATGACGTCAGTGGTCGTCGAGAAACCGGTTACCATGATGTTATAGCAATCACACTTCACGAAGCTAAGGACAGTCAATGACGACTTTGAGAAAGATTTCGCGGCATCCCCTGAGAGTCGGCGCCGCGGTGACAGCGGCCGCAATCGCCCTGACGGGGTGCTCGTCCGGCGGCGGAGCCGGGGGCGACGGAGACGTCAACCTGACCCTGACGGCGTGGGCGAATGCTGAAGAGGCAGAGATGTACGAGGCGGTCCTGGACGTGTTCGAGGAGGAAAACCCCGGCATCACCGTGGACTTCGAATATTCGGACTCCGGCTCCTACCAGGACAAGCTCAACACGAAATTTGCCGCGGGCAGCCCGGCCGACGTGATGTTCCTCGTGGGCCGGTGGCTGGGCGAATACACTTCGCGGGGCGCCCTGCTCGACCTCGGCGACTACCCCGACGACATTGACCTTGACGCGATGAACCAGCCGCTGATCAAGTCGCAGATGACCGACGACAGCGTGTACGCGATTCCCACCGGATCGACGGCGATCGGACTTGTCGTCGACACCGCCGTCCTCGACGAGTACGGCATCGCCCTTCCCGACGACACCACCTGGACGTGGGATGAGTTCGGGGACTGGGCACGATCCATCACCGAAGCGAGCGACGGGGCAACCAAGGGGTCGTTCTTTGACCCGAGCTGGCTGCCCACATTCTCCAACTATGTCCGGGAGCAGGGCGAAGACGTCTTTGACGCCGATGGAAAGCTCAGCGTCTCCGAGAGCACCGTGGAGGACTGGTTCGACCTGTCGATGGACCTCTTCGACTCCGAGGCCTTCCCTCCCGTCGAGAGCATCGACCAGACCGGCGCCTTCTCACCAGAGGAATCCCCCATCGGCACCGGCGAGGTCGCTTCAGCGGTAATCCCCGCCAACGTGTTCCCCACCTACGACGGTGTTCTCGAGGGAAAAGCCGCTCTGCTCCGCCTACCCGGCGACTCTTCCGGGGAACGCCTCAGCATCGCGGTGACGCCAACCCTCGTGTGGTCAGCGGCTGCAACGTCGAAGCACCCGGCCGAGGCGGCCAAGCTGATCGACTTCCTCACGAACAACCCCGACTCCTTCACCGACCGAGGAACGTTCCTGGGCGTGCCCATCAACTCCGACGTCGCCGAAGGCCTCAGCGCAGACCTCGAACCGGCCGAAGCGACGTTCGTCGACTACGTCGCCAAGCTGCAGGGCGAAGATCGGGACCCCTACTACCTGGAGCCTGCCGGTGCCGGTGAGGCAGCGCAGGCGCTGACATCTATCGTCACCGAGGTGGAGTTCGGACGAATGACCCCCGCCGAGGGCGCCGCTAAGTTCATGACCGACGCCCAGGCCGCCCTCGAGCAGGCCGGCTAATACCCCCGGGTGGGACGGAACCGGTTCCGTCCCACCCCTTCCACCACTGCACGTTGAGCATCAAAGGAGATGACCTATGACCGCACCCACCGCGTTGCCGGTCGCGCTCGCCACCACAGAGATGGCCACAAAGCGCACCCGTAACAGGACCAGCACGGGCGACGGGCCCGTCGCCTACCTCTTCCTGCTCCCCTGGATCATTGGGATGCTGTTTACCGTCATCCCGTTCGCAAGCTCCCTGTACCTCGCGTTCACGGACTACAACCTCCTCCAGCCGGCGAAGTTCATCGGACTCGACAACTTCGTCCGCCTGTTCCAGGACCCCAAGATCGCTGCGGCGACCGGAGTGACCCTCAGCTACACCTTCATCGCCGTGCCCGTCTCGATGGCGGCCGCACTGGCCGTCGCATTGTTACTCAACCGCGGCGTGCGTGGGTTGCCGATCTATCGCTCGATCTTCTACCTGCCCAGCCTCATCGGCGCCAGCGTCGCCGTGGTGATGCTGTGGCGCTCGATCTTTGGATATGACGGCGTCGTCAACAAGTTCCTCGCCGTGTTCGGCATCGAGGGCCCCGGCTGGGTCACCGACCCCAACTGGGCGCTGGTCACACTGATCACCCTCAGCATCTGGGGATTCGGCGGCGCGATGGTCATTTTTCTCGCCGGCCTGCGCCAGGTACCCCAGATGTACTACGAGGCAGCGTCGGTCGACGGGGCAACCGCCTGGCGGCAGTTCCGCTCAATCACCCTCCCGTTGATCAGCCCCGTGATCTTTTTCAACCTGGTGCTCGGCCTGATCGGAGCTCTGCAGGTGTTCACCCAGGGCTACGTCTTCAGCGGCGGCACCGGCGGTCCGGCGGATTCGACGCTGTTCTACAGCCTCTACCTCTACCAACAGGGCTTCCAGCGATTCGACATGGGCTACGCCTCCGCGATGGCCTGGGTCATGTTCGTGGTGATCGCCCTGTTCACCGCACTCAACTTTGTAGTTTCCAAGCGATGGGTTTTTTACGATGACTGATTCCGTAGCGACCGAGAGCGCACGCGGGCGCCTCGTCAACATCCTCCGCGGCAGCGGCTACAAAGAGGAACGTACCGGAACCCCGGCATCCCGTTTCCTCCGCCACGTAGTCCTGATCGGTTTTGGCCTGATCATGCTCTACCCGCTGGTGTGGATGCTCTCGGCGTCCTTCAAACCCAGCGGCGACGTCTTCAGCGACACCAGCCTGATCCCCGCAACTCTGGACCTCGGCAACTACGCGGCCGGATGGGATGCACTAAGCCAGCCGTTCCACGTCTACCTGCTGAATTCCCTGTTGCTGGCCGTACTCAACATCATCGGCAACCTGTTCTCCTGCTCGCTCGCGGCATACGCCTTCTCTCGCCTGCGCTTCCGCGGCAAAAAGATGCTCTTTGCCGTGATGCTCGGCACCATGCTGCTGCCGGCGCAGGTTGTCCTGATCCCGCAGTACGTCATCTTCGCCAAATTGGGCTGGCTAAACACCTACCTGCCGCTGACCGTGCCGGCGTTCTTCGCGACGAACGCGTTTTTCATCTTCCTCCTCATCCAGTTCATGCGTGCGCTGCCGATGGAGCTCCAGGACGCCGCCCGCATTGACGGCGCCGGTCCGTTCCGCACCTACTGGAGCGTGATCATGCCCCTCACGATCCCTGCGATGGCTACGGTGGCAATCTTCACCTTTATCGGCAGCTGGGGCGACTTCTTCGGACCGCTTCTTTACCTCACCGACCAGAAACTATTCACCGTCCCGCTGGCACTGCGTGAATTCATCTCGTCGACCGGCGCGAGCGCGTGGGGGCCGATGTTCGCGATGTCCGTTGTCTCGCTGCTCCCCGTGATCGCGTTCTTCTTCATCGGCCAGCGCTATCTCATCAACGGCATCGCCACGACAGGAATGAAATGACCTCCCCCGCCCCACGCCGTTATGCCCTCATTGGTACAGGAGGACGTTCGCAGATGTATCTCGATGCGCTCCTCACGACTCACGCCGACCTCGGGAACCTGGTGGCCCTCGTGGACAGCAACTCGGTCAGGATGGATTTTTACCGCGATCACATCGCCGACAACGGCGGCCCGGCCGACATCGCGCGCTACTCACCCGAACAGTTCGAGGAGATGCTCGGCGCCGAGCACCCCGATGTGCTTATTGTCACCTCCCCCGATTTCACCCATGCCCGCTACGTTGTAGCCGGGCTGGATGCGGGACTCGACGTCATCTGTGAGAAGCCCATGACCATCGACGTCGCGAGCCTCCAACAGATCGTCGATGCCGCGGAGAGATCGACGGGAAATCTCGTCGTCACTTTCAATTACCGTTATTCGCCGCGCAACTCGGTTATCCGACAGGCGATCCAGGACGGCGAGATCGGCCAGGTCACCTCCGTGCACTTCGAGTGGTGCCTCGATACCGTGCACGGCGCCGACTACTTCCGCCGCTGGCACCGGGACAAGGACAAGTCGGGCGGGTTGCTTGTGCACAAGTCCACCCATCACTTCGACCTGGTGAACTGGTGGATCAACGACGTCCCCAAGACGGTGTACGCACTCGGCGGCCTGCGCTTCTATGGCCGGGAGAACGCGGAAAGCCGCGGAATCGTGGACCGCCCGCCTCTCGGCCGGGACCTCGTCGAGTCCGGTGACCCGTTCGCGCTTGACCTCGCGTCTGACCCGAAACTGGTCTCGTTGTTCCTCAACGCTGAGGAAAAGGACGGGTATATCCGCGATCGCGACGTGTTCTCCGACGGCATCAGCATCGAAGACAACATGACCGTCGCCGTCGGCTACGCGGGCGGACCATCGCTCGCCTATACGTTGCTCGCACATTCACCGTGGGAGGGATACCGGGTCGCAATCAATGGCACCGAGGGCCGCATCGAGCTCGAGGTCGTTGAACGCGGCGCCGTCGACCCCTCACGTACCACCAGCGGACTAGGAGTGAAGGGAAAAGCCGCACCCGTGCTCGACCCCAGCGCGCAGTCCGCCGAATCGGAAGCAACCCAGACACTCCGGCCCCACGGGTCACGAATCATCCTCCAGCGGCTCTGGGAAGCACCTCGTGAGCTGACCATCACCGAAGGCGCCGGATCGCATGGCGGCGGTGACGGGATGCTGCTCGACGACGTCTTCCGTGGGCCAGGAGACGACGCGCTCGCCCGGCAGGCCGGATACCTCGATGGCGTGCGCAGCGTTGTAGTGGGCGTCGCGGCCAACGAATCGTTGCTCACCGGCAACGTGGTACGTATCGCGGACTACAACCTCCCCCTGCAGCGCACCCCGGCACCCGCGACGGACCGTCGAGTGTGAGCGGATTCGACCTAGTTGTTGTCCTCGGCCAGTCAAACGCCAGTGGCACCAACACAGACTTCGAGCCGGATGGCCTCGACGCGAGAGACCCGCGCATCCTGACCTTCCCCGCCACCGGGGAGGATGCGCGGACGATTGTGCCGGCGCGTGAACCCCTCGCACCCATCGGTGGTCACCCGCCGGGTGGAATGGGGCCGGGAGGACCGTTTTCCGCCGCGCTGCTGCCGACCCTTGCCCCCGACCGCCGCATCCTCATCGTGCCGGCGGCAATGGGAGGCACCGGGATGCGCAACCACGGAACCTTCGCGGGTGTCTGGCTGCCGGGTTTCCAGCTCGGCGACGCCGTCAACCTTTTCGACGCGGCGGTCGACCACGTGCACGCGGCCCTCAAGGCCGCCGGCGCGAACAGCCGGATCGCGGCCGTTATCTGGCATCAGGGCGAGTCTGACGGCGGACGAACCGAGGAGGATTACGCGGCGGACCTGGACGTATTGGTGGCAGAGCTGCGCCGACAGATCCCCGAGTCGGCCACATCCCCCTTCATCGCCGGCCAGTTGCCGCTGGAGCGGCTGGCGGCTTACCCCGATCATGCCGGGGTGGATGCGGCACTGCGCCGACTCCCCGAGCGTGTTGCCCTGACCGGTTTCGCGCCAGCGCCACCCATCGGGCATGTCAACGATGTGACCACTCACCTTGCCGCAAGCGGCCAGCGAATCCTCGGCGCCAACTATTTCGCGGCGTACCAAAAGCTCTGAAACCACGGCAACACCGCGAACGGGCAGTGGGGCGGCGTGATTCACGACGCCCCACTTGTTTGTTACGGGCGTGTGGTGGCGGTTACGCCGAGGATCCCGGCGTCTCGGAGACCGGTCGCGACGAGCCCGGCAACCAGCCCGGCCCCCCACTCGGACAGGTGGGTGTCGTCGGTGAGACCGTCCGGATACCCCGGCCACTCCCCCGGAGCAAGGTGCAGGAAAGCCCGGCGGGAGTCGTCTTCCCCTAGTTCCTGCCACAGTGCCCTGGTCGACAGGTTCAGGTCAACGAGGGTGACGCCCTCCTCGGCAGCGAGGGCCCGCACCCGCGCCGGGTATCCGCCGTGGGTCGACTGGGCACGGCCACCGGTGAACAGCCTGCGTTCCACCGGAGTCAGCAGAACGGGTGTTGCCCCGCGGGATCTCGCACCGACGAGGTAGCGGCGCAGCTGGGCCGGATATTGCAGGAAGACATCGGCAAAGCGGTCATCCGGCTTCGCATCGTTGTGCCCGAAGCCAATCAGGAGTACGTCGCCCGATTGGAGCCCTTCCAGCACGTCGTCGAGTGCACCACTTTCGATGAAGCTGCGGGAGCTCGCTCCCGAAATGGCAGCATTGCGCACGGGGCGCTCCGTCGCCAGCGCAAGCGACTGCCCCCATCCGGTCCGCGGAGCGCGGGCTGGCTCATAGGAGCACGCTGTGGAGTCGGACACCACAACCAGGGTTCCGTCGGGTCGCGTCAACCCATTCCAGCCGGCCAGCCAGTCGGTGAGTTCGGCGGCGGGGACCCGCGGCCGTCCCGGTGCATCGTGGCCGGCCCCGGTGTTGTCACACTCGGCCAGGCGGGCGTCCGCCCAGGAGTAGCCGCCCATATCGTCCCACGGCTGCGCGGAGATGTGGGCACCGAGCTCACACTCCTCGAACACCGCCTGACCTACCGCATCAGGCTTGTTGCCCGGGTGCCACGGCCTGCCCAGTTTCACCGAGCCGGGTGCGACATCGCCGACGAGTTTCACGCCGCGGAAAAGGAAACCCCGCGGATTCTCCCGGGCGGTGCTGGGTGCGGCGACATAGCCGGGTCCGACGCTGCGAATCGTGCCGCCCTCGATCAGTGCCGTCGCCCTCCCGTAAACAAAGTCGACATCGCCCACGATCTCGCAGTCGCGCAGGTGGACGTGGCGAACGCTCGCCCAGCTGGGGGCGTCCAACAACACCGTGTCCTGCTGCCCCAGCAGCCGACAGGACTCGAAGGTGATCCGGTCACCACGCGTACGCACCGCGAGGGCCTGGGAGTTGGGTCGTCCCGGGTCGAGGCCTTTGTCGAAGCTGTTCTCGATTGTGAGGTCCCGGAGGGTCACGTCATCGGCGTCGATGGTCAGAGTGGCGCACGCCTGTACGTACTCCATCCCGGTGCGGTCGCGGTCGCCCTGCGAAAGCCCGAAGGTCAGGGTTACGTCGCGGGCATCGCCGGTGCTCGATCGAAGCAGGAGGGGGTGGGAGCGCGGCGCGATCACCACGTGTTCGACGTATACCCCCGGGTTGAGAACGATCTCGGTCACCTCAGGGTCGGCTAACGCCATGGACAGATTGGGGATCGTGTCGGCGTCATCGCCGATATTCACTCGAGTCATGGCTTTAGTCTAGTAACCGGTTTCCGATAGACTCATAAATCTCATGAGTGTCAAAGAAGATCTCCCCCAGCTGCCCAGTTTCCGCAATCCGATCATCGATGCGGACTGGCCAGATCCGGATGTTATTCGAGTCGGCGACGAATATTTCGCCACGGTGTCCAGCTTCAACCGCGTGCCCGGCCTGCCCGTTTTACGCTCGACTGACCTTGTCAACTGGGAGCGGATCGGCTACGCGCTGCGGGGGATCCCGCCGTTGGAGCACTACCGACTTCCCCGCCACGGCTCAGGCGTCTGGGCACCCTCCATCCGCCACCACAACGGCGTGTTCCACATCGTCTACCCCGACCCCGACCATGGCATTTTTGTTGTGAGCGCGAAGGACCCCGCCGGTGAGTGGTCGGAACCACGTCCGCTGCTCCTCGGAGTTGGCCTGATCGACCCCTGCCCCCTGTGGGACGAGGACGGATCAACCTACCTCGTTCACGGGTGGGCAGCCAGCCGTTCCGGTCGCAAAAACGTGCTCACCGTTGTGGCCGTGGATGCGGGCCTGACCCATGCCCTCGCCCCCGGCGTCGACGTCATCGACGGGAACGCGCTTCCCGGTTACACGACGCTGGAGGGACCGAAGTTCTACCGGCGTGACGACTGGTACTGGATCTTCGCGCCCGCTGGTGGTGTCGCCACGGGATGGCAGTCCGCCTTCCGTTCACGCAGCCCATACGGCCCGTACGAGGAGCGAATTGTGCTCGCTCAGGGCGACAGCCCCACCAACGGTCCCCACCAGGGTGCGTGGGTTGAGGGTGTCGATGGTGATCACTGGTTCATCCACTTCCAGGACCGGGGAGTGTATGGGCGTGTGATGCACCTCCAACCGATGGAGTGGCGTGCTGACGGCTGGCCGGTTATTGGCGAGGCTGGCCCAGACGAGACCACCGGTCAACCCGTGATCGTCCATCCCGTCCCGGGCGGCAACGTGCAAATCGCCCAAACCCTCGCTTTCTCCGATACGTTCAGCAACGGTCTCAATCCGGGTTGGTACTGGCAGGCGAACCCCGGAAACGGTTGGGTGTCGACGGGGACACACCCCCTCAATTTATCCGGACCGGCCAACGACACCGGCAACCTGCGTCTGCTCCCCCAGCTACTCGGCCAACAACTGCCGGGACGCGCGTGCGTCGCAGCGGTGACCGTCACGCTCGATGGCACGGAGGACTCACGCGCTGGCCTCGCGATCCTCGGCAGGGATTACCTGTGGTCGGGATTGCGTTCCACCCCGGACGGAACTCTGCTGGTGGTGGCGAGTCGGCGGGGCGGTGAGCTCTCGGAGCTCATCCACCACACGGAACACATCGATGGCACGTCGGCGAGCGTGCGGATCGAGGTCGACGCCTCAGCGGGGGTGCTGGTACACGTAGATGGTGGCACCGGATCCACCGCGGTTGACCCCGGCTTCACCGCCGTAGCCGGCCACTGGATCGGAGCGGACATCGCATTGTTCGCTGCTGCTCCCCTGGGCGCCCAGCAGCCAGCCGCTGCCGGATTCGGACCATTCACACTGGAGGTATCAGAATGACGGACGATGTCGTCACTCCCATTGAAACCGCACGAATCGGCGATGTCGCGCGCGTGGCCGGTGTCTCCAAGGCGACGGTTTCCCGGGTCATGAATTCCATTCGCTCGGTCAACCCGGAGATAGCGGCCCATGTCAGGGCCGTGGCCGAGCAGCTGAATTACGTTCCCAGCGACACCGCTCGTTCTCTGTCGCTCGGAGTGACCAAGACCATTGGCATGATCGTGCCGGATCTCGCGAACCCGATGTTCCAGCAGATCCTTCACTCCCTCAACAGGGCCGCTGCGGGTGATGGGTACCAGGTGCTCGTCGCAGACGCCCAGGAATCAGCGGAGGCTGAGCCGGGGCTCGTCCTCGGGATTCGCCGCCGGTCAGATGCGGTCGTCCTGTGCGCCCCGCGGATGGGACCGGACCGCCTCGCCGAGGTCCTGCTCGCCGTCGGTCCAGCGGTGGTCATCAACCGCCAGCCGGTCGCCGGGGTTTCGACACCCAGCATCTCGGTTGATTATGCCGCGGGGATCACCGCGCTTCTCGACCACCTCGTTGGTCTGGGACACCGCCACCTGTTGTTTCTTAGTGGGCCATCCCAGAGCGCGTCGAACCGGGCGCGCCAGGACGGCCTGGCTGAGTTCGTAGCGGCCCATCCGGACCTTCGCATTGACACCGTTCCGTGCGGTTCCGGACTCGACGACGGCTACCGGGCGTGGGAAGCCGTGAAGGAGAACGGTGCAACCGCCGTGCTGGCCTTTAATGACATCGTCGCCATCGGCTTTATGGGACGGCTCCGCGAGGTCGGTGTGAATGTGCCGGGCGATCTGACCGTCGTGGGTTTCGACGACATCGACCTTGCGCGTTTCGCCAGTCCTCCCCTCACCACTATGACTGTGCCGCAGGGGCTGATGGGCGAGGCAGCGTGGCTGCAGCTCCTGCACCAGCTCGAGGGCAAACCCACCCAGCGCGACACCGTCTTCACCCCTGAACTTGTGGCCCGCGAGAGCTCGGCGGCACCCCGTGGCTGACGCAGGCTCCCCGGCCGTCACCGTCGCGGGTGCCGTTGTCGCCCGGGTGCACGATGGCAGCGCTGTCCCGGCGACGTTGTCGCCGCGCCCATATATCGACGTGTTCAGCCTGTCAGGACGCTCCGTCACCGAAGCGCTGCCGGGCGATCATCCCCACCACCTGGCCCTCAGCCTCGCTCTGCCCGATGTGGACGGCATCACCTACTGGGGTGGCCGCACCTTTACGCGCGGGTCAGGATCCGAGTTGCTCGACAACCACGGCAGGCAAAGCGTCTCCAGCACCGTACAAACAGACGGGGAGCTCCGCCAGGAACTGGCATGGATCGCCCCGGACGGCACGGTGCAGCTCGAAGAGTCCCGACGCGTCCGGTTTTCCCGGATTGGTAATGGGGCATCCCTGCAGGATGGACTTCTTGTCCAGTGGCGATCACTACTGACGTCCCGGCACGGCACATCCTTCGGGAGCCCAGCGACAAATGGCCGTGCTGGCGCCTTTTACGGGGGTGTGTTCTGGCGAACCCCCTTCGGTTCGGCCCGCGTGTTGTCCGCGGCCGGCGAGGGCGCGGACGCGGCCCACGGATCAACGTCACCGTGGCTGTCGATCAGCACCCCGGACGTCAGCGTCATCGCCGTCGCTGAAGCTGGGATGCCGTGGTTCATTCGCACCGGGGACTATGCGGGATTCTGTCCGGCTGTCGCGACCGAGGAACGACGGTTGATAGAGGCGGGTGGAGTACTTGAGCTTGCCCTTCGTGTCGTCGTTGTCGATGGTGCCGTGGACAGTGACAGTGCCAGCAACTGGGCGGAATTGGCACGCGAGGCGACGCGATGATCCCCCGTGTCGCCATCATCGGTGTCGGTGGCCACGGACGATCACACGTCGAGCGGGCGAACGCGATGGCACGGTCGGGCCGCATCGACTTTGTCGCCGCCGCCGATCCGTCGGTGGCCGCCCACCTCGAACACCTGCCCGGTGTGGCGGCTTTTGAGGACGCGGAAGTGATGCTCGCGGAGTCCACTCCCGATATCGTGATCGTCAGCACGCCGATCCACACCCACTTCCCGCTGGCGGCCGCTGCGCTGAACGCCGGAGCCAACGTGCTGCTCGAGAAGCCGCCGACGGCGACGATGGAAGAGTTTCATGCGCTGGTAGCGACGGCGAACGACACGGGGCGGCTGGTCCAGGTCGGATTCCAGAGCCTCGGTTCCAGTGCCATCGGCGAGCTCCATAGTCGAATCGCTGCCGGCCGGATCGGGAAGGTAGTTGGCTACAGTGCCTCAGCGGGCTGGGTGCGACCCCGCTCGTACTGGGAGCGCGCGGCCTGGGCGGGAAAGCGCCGAGCCAACGGCCGGGTTGTGGCAGACGGGGTACTCACCAATCCCCTTGCCCACGCATCAGCGACGGCGCTTGCCGTTGCCGGTGCGACGGGTGCTGAGGACATTGTTGCGCTGGACCTCGACCTCCACCGCGCCAACACTATCGAAGCGGACGACACGTCCGTCGCCCGATTCACCCTCGCCGATGGCCTGTCGCTCACCACGGCGGTGAGCCTGTGCGCGGCGGAACGAGAGGAGCCGTGGATCTCGGTCGATGGCACCGACGGGCGGCTCGTCTTCTATTACGCCCTCGACATCGTGCAGGAGTTCCATACCGGGCGTGCGCCGTTCACCACCCGCCACGACAGGGTGGAATTGCTCGATAATCTACTCAGCGCGCTCGACGGAGGGGAGCTGTGCGCCCCCTTGTCGGAACTGGGCGGATTTATGCGCCTCCTCGACGGGGTTATGGCGGCTCCGGAACCACACAGGATCGATCCGTCTTTTATCACGCCGGTCAATGACGAACGCGGCGAGCACCTGGTCATCGCCGGGGTGGAAGAGGCCCTCCGCATGGCTGTCAGCGAGCAGGCGACCTTCCGCGAACTGGATCTGGAGTGGGCGCGATGAGCGTTGCCGATCCCGTAGACAGGTCGATCAAACGACGGCGCGTTCTCGACGTCCTCGACGACACCGGGAAACGATCTGTCCTGCTCACCAGCGCCGCTGCCGTTAACTGGTACCTGGATGGGGCGCGCACCCATGTCGGCCTCGCCGCCGATCCCATTGTGGCGGTACGGGTCGACCGGGACAACGACACGGTTGTACTCACCAGGAACGAGCAGGAGCGCCTCCTGGCGGAGGAGCTGCCGACCGCGGTCCAGGTGCAACGTCTGGACTGGTGGCAGCAGCCCTCCCGCGCAGAAGCCGACGCTACCGAGGCGGAACTCGCCGTTCCACTGCGTCGGGCCAGGGCCTCGCTCCTCCCCGCGGAAACCGGGCGCTTCCGGGATCTCGGCCGAGACTGTGCCGAGGTTCTCACCGATATCCTCGGAAGGTCTGCTGCGGTCGACACCGAACGCTCGGTGGCCGGACGGGTGACCGGCGCCCTGGCCGCGCGGGGCATTGACCCGCTGGTGGTACTGGTTGGCGGTGAAAGTCGACGACTACTGCGCCACCCGCTCCCCCGGGACGAGGCGCTCGGACGGCGCGCCCTCGTGGTGGTATGCGGCCGTCGGCACGGCCTCATCGCCAACCTCAGCCGCTGGGTGCGGTTTGGACCGGCGGATCCCCAGCAGGCGGAACTCGACGTCGCCATTCGCTCCGTCGAGGCCGCTTATCTTGAGGCTTCACGTCCCGGTGCGACGGTCGGGGAGGCGTTCCTCACCGGCAGAGCCGCTTACGCCACCGCGGGTTTTGATGCCGACGAGTGGCGACGGCACCACCAGGGTGGCCCCGCGGGATATGCGGGCCGGGATCCACGCGCGACCCCCGAGATCGCTGATGTGATCCAGGAGGGCCAGGCATTCGCGTGGAATCCGACATCGGCCGGAACCAAAGTCGAGGACACCGTGCTGGTTGGCGCTAGCGGGTGGGTTTCGATCACAGACGATCCGAATTGGCCCACCGAGGGCGGTCGGCCCGCGGAGCTGAGATTGGCCTGATCCACGCACCAGCCACGTCGCCGCAGTCCCCGCGCGTCACACCCCGTAAATCACTCTGGAGAACGCTGTGCCCCTGACCCTTCCCACCCCCCGGTACATCAACCCTGATACCGTTCCGTCGCTTCGCTGGGGCGTTGTGGGGACGGGGTCGATCGCCACGAAATTCGTTCGCGCCCTGCGCAAGAACACCTCGCAGAGGCTGGTTGCCGTTGCCGCGCGATCGCCCGAGCGGACAGCCCGATTCGCCGTCGAATTCGAGATACCCGCGGTGTTCGCTACGGTCGAAGAACTGGTCGCGGATACACAGGTGGACGTTGTTTACGTCGCCACCCCACACAGTTCGCACCGCGATGTCGCCCTGCTCGCCATCGCTGCCGGCAAACATGTCCTGATTGAAAAACCGATCGCTGTTTCGGCGGGCGAAGCCAGGGAGATTGTGGCGGCCGCGCGCGTGGCGGGAGTATTTGTGATGGAGGCTATGTGGACCCGGTACTTACCCCAGACGGACATCATCCGGCAACTGATCGCGGACGAGACACTGGGTGAGATCCATCTCGTACAGGCGGATTTTGGTTTTCGCGCCCCGTTTGATCCTTCCAGCCGGATGTTCGATCCGGCGCTCGGCGGCGGTGCCCTCTTGGACGCCGGTGTTTACCCCATCTCGTTCGCCTCCTTCGCGATAGGCAAAGCGGTGACCATCTCGGCGGCGGGAGCCGTCACCAGCACCGGAGTCGATACGCGGGCAGTGCTGTCGATCGGCACCGCAGATGGTGCGAAGGCGCTGCTGGCGACTTCGATCGTGTCGCGCACGCCCACCAGGGCGGCGATCATCGGATCCGATGGGCGGGTCGAGGTGACGCGCCCCTTTTATTCCCCTAGCGGGCTCGAGGTCTCGTTCACCGTCAACGGGGTGGAGGAAACCACCAGTTGGCGGGACGACCGGTTTGACGCCGGTTTCCACGCGCTGAGCTACCAGGCCATTGCCCTCGCCGCGTACGTCGCCGCCGGCCGCACTGAATCCCCGGTGCATTCCCTGGACGAAACAGTGTCCATCCTGGCCACAATCGATGAGGCACGCCGACAGATCCTCGCACCGGTGCGGTAGCCGGACAGGACATTGCTGCCTCCAACATGGAGCGGAGCCTGCGTGATGCGGGCGGCAGGCCATGCCGGCTGCTGCCAGGTATCACCCACGGCATCGCGTGCAACCCGCACGTCCGGCCATGCCTTACACCTGAAGCACAGACCTACGCGACGTGGGCCTGACCGATTCCAACCGGGGCGGCCTGAGTGCGGCTCCTGCCCAATCGCGGTCTAATCCGAGCGGGATGTCTCCACCGGGGCGTCCGGCGATGCGCACCGTTTAATCTCCAGCCAGAGGTCGACCTCGTCTTCGTCCTCGTCGTCCTGGGAGTCGAGGCCGAGCGCGCTGCCGTCACCGTCTCCGACGGTGCGGAGGCCTACGACGGTGATTGCCGTGTCCGACCCTTCCGGGACGGTTCGCGCGATGAACCTGTCGGCGTTGCTGCTGGCGAGGGCCTCCGCGAGCATGTTGAGAACCCGGTCGAGGTCGGCCTCGGAGAGGTCGTCGATGCCGCCCTCGTCGAGAAGGTTGACAGTCGCGCCGCGACGGCGGGCGGCCATCACCTCGACCCGGACGGCGTCATTGAGAAGCTTGCGGCCGCGGATTTCGTCCCGGATGGCACCCTCCAGGTGCAGGCATTCCTGGCGTTCCTCGTCGCTGAGGCGGCCACCGCTCTGCTGGATGCGGCGCAGCATGGCCAGGGCCATCGCGCTGGTCTGGTCGAGCCGGAACTGGCGCTCGAACACGTGTGCTTCCTGGGCGGCTTGCCAGTCGGTGGCTTCACGTTCGGCGAGGGCAAAACGTTTGGAGTCCCGGGAAGCTTTCGCCAGCGCCGCGCCGAGGGTGTGCGACAGCGTTACCCACACCACGCTACCCACCACACCGAGGTCGACGATGGCGGTAGGTCCCGCCCATAGAGCCGTTTGCATCACCAGGAACACGATCCCGATCCACGCGACGGAGTGCCGCCTGCGGGTCGAGGTGATGGTCATCAGCGTGCCGACCGCTGCGACATACCAGGTGGCGTAGCCGTTTCCCCCCTCGGGGTGTGGGTCGAGTTCGTGGGTGACCAGCAGCGGAAGTATCACCACAACGGCGAGGTTGAACGCGGCGACCCAGATCGGCATCCGCAGGGGGCCCCAGTTACTGAGGCTGAGTGTGGTGGCAATGATGTAGAGCAACATCGCCGCGAGGATCGGCCAGGGTGAGCGGGGGGTGCCCTGGGCGATCGAGTAGAGGCCGAGGACGATGTGGTACGCCGAGAACAGCGCACCCATCCCCACGATCAGTGCGCGGGGTACCCCGATGTTCACCGGTTCGCCCCCGACTGCGCCGAGTCCGCGGAGTCTGCGGAGTCTGCGGAACTCACGGAACCCGCAGAGTCCGCCGGATCGCCGTTGCCGATCTCAGCGGCGGGGGCCGTGCGGTCTCCGTCTGCCACCGTGCCCGGGTTGTCGTCCCGGCCGCCAGGAGAGTCGCTGGTCGTGTTGGGCCGGGAGTTCTCTCCAACTTCGGTGGGTTCGACTGCCTCGGACAACCCATCGGTGACGAGGTCGTCCTCATTGCCAAGCAACGCGCCGTCGTCGGCACCGAAGCTCGGGGCGGCGGAGCTTTCCTCCTGCGGCACATACGGCCAGCAGATCGTCACAACGGTGCCCTGTTGCGGGGCGGAGAAGATGCGGGTGCTTCCGCCAGCGTTGGCGACCCGCTCGATGATCGAGACCCGCACGCCGAGGCGTTCGGTGGGGACGGACTCGAGGTCGAAGCCGGCACCGGTGTCACCGACATCCACCTGTATCCCATCGATGCCGACCCCATACATACTCAGCCAGCGTTCGATACCCGGCCCACGGCCCCCGTGCTGGAGGCTGTTGACCATGGCCTGGCGGGCGGCGGAATACACGGCCTCGGCGGCCTGGATTGGCATCGAGCGTGGGCCGATGTCGCGCAGGCGTAGGTCGAACGGGGGTGACATGTCGCCGGCGGTGTTTTGGATGCGGGTGGCGACGTCGCGCAGCCGCACGGTGGTGCCGTCGTCTGGCACGACGAGGGCGGCGGCGTGCAGGTGCTCGATGGCGTTGCCGGCGTTGGTTGCCGAGAGGGCCATCGACTCCGAGGTGAAGGCGCGGGCCGCGGTGAGCAGGGTGGTGAGCACACTGTCGTGCACGATGGCGTCGACCTGGACGCGCTCCACCTCCGTGGCGTGCTGGCGGACGGCGTGGCCATACCGGTCGAGGGCGGCGGCCTGGGCGTTGTCGACGGAGGACGCGGCCTGGCGAAGCATTGTGACGATCATCAGGGCGGCGCCGCCGAGGATGACCGAGTAGATGCCGTCGAGCAGGGCCTGGATGACCGTGACGCTGCCGCCGGCGGGGGTTATGCGGACGAGGCAATAGATCAGGGGCGCGATGCCCAGGTAGGTCACGGCTATCCGCAGTGGGAACGCCACGGCGGCCATGGCGGTGCTTCCGGTGAGCAGGAAGTAGAGCCAGTGGTTTCCGCTGCTCACCATGGTGTCGTTGGTGATGGCGAGAGGCCAGGTAACTATCGCGAGGAAATAGACCACGGCGGCGATGCCGTGGGTGGCATGCACAAAGCGGCCGACGAACGAGGCGACGATGGCGCCGATGAGGGTGGCGTAGAGGGCGGTGAAAGACACAACCAGCCACGCGGGGTTGGCCTGTTCGATCTGCGGCAGCATGCCATCGCGATTCGGCTGGAACAGCACAAGAAGTGCCTGGACGCTGAAGAGCACACTGAAGCCGGCGACCGTGCGGGAGATGACCGCCTCAACCTGCGTGCGGCTGATCGGATTTCTGGGTTGTTTCAGAGGGGGGACGCTGCGGACTTGCGTCACGCTAGCGTCCATCGCCGCCGTCGGAGTCGAGTCCGGGGAGGATGCCATCCTCGACCGCGCGGCGCAGCAGGTCGACCTTTGTGGGAGCGGGGCGACCGACCTCGACGTACTTGACCCGGATGCGGTCGAGATATTCGCGGGCGGTGGAGTAACCGATTCCCAGCTGCTGCGCTGCGAGCTTGAGGGGAAGACCGGAGGCGTAGAGGTGCAGGATCTCCCGCTCGCGTCGACCCAGCTGGGCCTTGGCGAAGTCGCGGTCCGCGTCGATGGCCGAGGCCCACTCGAGGTTATTGAGCACCTCGCCGCGGGCGACGGAGGCCGCCGCCGCAATGACGGTCCTGGTAGCAGACGACTTGGGGATAACACCGGCAGCGCCGGCGGCAAGCGCCTCGCGGACGCTGGCAACCCGGTCGGCGATGCTGTGCACAAGAACGGCGGCACCGGTGGCCTGGACACGCTTCACGTTGTCGGTGACGGTGGAACCGTCGCCGAGGGACAGGTCGAGGACAACGACGTGGACTTCGCGCCCCGCGAGGCCCTCGACGAGTTCACTCACGGTCGCCGCAGCGAGGACGAACTGGTAGCCCTCGTCAGTGAAGGCGGTTTTGAGGCCAAGACGGACCGACTCGTGGTCGTCTACCACCGCTACACGCAGCGTGTTCGGGTTCGTAGTGTCCGTTCCTGCGGTGGCAGCGGATGCCAACGGGCCGCTGTGTGCCGCTGGAGTCGCTGTGCTGCCGCCAGTTGTTGCCTCAGCCACAAGTGTCCTGTCTTTCCCGGAGAGTCCTAGCCCGGATACCCCTATCGTAGCGGTCACCACATCGGGCGTCACTCTCGCCCGGGTTGCTGGGCTTGGACATCACCTGTCGCATTACAGCCAGATCAGCCCGTGTTTTTGTCGCTCGCCCCCCTTTTTGGGGCGGACTCCACAACACCCTCGGGGCGGCAGCACGCCGCGTCATGCCGCCGGGGAGCCGGAAGGTCGTCCTGGCTCGATTATGCGCGGGTCAGGGTTCCGACGGCCTCAACGTGATGGGTGTTTGGGAACAGGTCAAAAGCCCGCAGCCCGGTGAGCGTGTAGCCGTGCTCGGCGAAGAAGCCGACATCGCGGGCGAAGGCGACGGGGTCACAGGCGACATACACCAGTTGCGCCGGCTCGAGGGCGGCGAGGGCGGCGACGACCTGGCGTCCGGCGCCGGCGCGCGGCGGGTCGAGGACAACGGTTGCGCTGCGCAGGCGCGCACGCTCGGTGGGACTGGCGCTGGCGGCGAGTTTCGCGACGTAACGCTCGACCCGGGCGGTGACGGCGGAGGCGCCGATCCAGTCGGACAGGTTGGCGCCGGCGTGTTCGGTCGCCGCGGTGTCTGACTCGACGGAGGTGATGCGGACACCACGCCCGAACCGGTCACCGACGGCGGCAGCAAGCAGGCCGACCCCGCCGTACAGGTCGAGGTTGTCAGCCTTCGGGTCGAAGAGTTCGGGGTTGACGGCGTTCTGGACGGCCTCGGTCAGGGTGCTTGCCGCGTGCCGGTGGACCTGCCAGAAGCCGCCGTCGTTCAGTTGGAACTCCCGCTCCCCCACGGTTTCGCGAATGGTGATGGGTTTCTGCCTGCCGATGATCAGCCGTGCCCCGCCCCCGGAGGTCTCGAGGACCTCGATGGCCTCTTCGCCCACAAACCGGTCGTTCAGCGGGGCGGCCGCGGCGACAACGGGGGTCGCCAGCGGCAGGTCCTCGACCGCGATCACTCGGTGCGAGCGTGCGGCGTATGGGCCGGGGCGACCGGTTTCATCCACGTGCAGGCGCAGCCGGGTGCGCCAGCCGGTGCCGTCAGCATTGCCGGGAAGGGCCTCGACGACCACGTCGGATTCCACACCGGCCATTCTTTTGAGCGAATCGGCGAGGACCTGACGCTTCAGCTCCCGCTGGTGCCCAATCTCGATGTGGCCGAATTCGGCACCCCCGGCGCGGTCGGCAGGTGCACGGTCGACGCTCGCGGCGGACCAGACGTGCTCCTGCCGGTGCTGGCTCGGCTCGATCACCCGGACCGTGTCGGCCCGCCAGAACGACTTCTTCGAGTCCTCCGTGATCTCGGCGAGGACCTTCTCCCCCGGAATAGCGTCGCTGACAAAGATCACCCGTCCGTCGTGCCTCGCGACGGAGATTCCGCCGTGCGCAACGTTGGTAACCTCAAGCTCGAGCTGTCGTCCCTGCATTTCACCCATCAGACGAGCATAGGAGTCCCATCGTGCGTTTGTATCTCGCCTCGACCTCGCCGGCACGACTTGCCACTCTTAGGGCGGCGGGAATCGAACCAATCCTGCTCCCCTCTTATGTCGACGAGGACGCCGCCGTCGCTGCCGCGATCGAGGCATCCCCCACTGGTTCGATCAGTGGCCCGGAGATGGTTCTGCTGCTCGCGCGCCTCAAGGCGGAGGCCGTTGTGGGTCGCCTCGTCGAGGGGGAACCAATCGACGGCGTGATCCTCGGGGGCGACTCCGCGTTTGAACTCGACGGGGTCATCTATGGCAAGCCGCACCTGCCGGAGGTGGCCAGGGAACGCTGGTTGATGCAACGTGGCCGGGCCGGGGTGCTGCACTCGGGGCACTGGATCATCGACGCCAGGGTGAAACCGACCGGCACTGCCGGTGTTGATGACACGAACACCGATGGCACCGGCTCTGCCGATTTCGCCGGGACGGGTGCCGTCTCCAGCACCACCGTCCGCTTTGCCAACGACATCTCCGATGACGAGATCGATGCGTACATTGCCACCGGCGAACCCCTCGAAGTTGCTGGTGCGTTCACAATCGACAGCCTGGGCGCCGCGTTCATCTCGGAGATCGACGGCGACCCGCACGCCGTTGTTGGGCTGTCGCTGGCGACCCTGCGCAGCCTCCTGCTGCGCTTCGACGTGGTGTGGCCGAGCCTCTGGAACCGCTAAAACTCGCGGTTTCTGACCCCGAGCGGCGCATTACGCACGGGGCGGTTCCCACCCCGTTGTAGACAGTACGCAGGGATCGTCCCTGTTTCTTGGTGAGTGTCGCCAAATTGGGAGGTGCCTTCGGCACCTAAGCTAAAGCACTATGGCTCCCATCACTAAGGTCCTTATTGCCAATCGCGGCGAGATCGCGGTGCGGGTCATTCGCGCCGCACGCGACGCCGGTATCGGCAGTGTCGCCGTCTACGCCGACCAGGACCGCGAGGCCCAGCACGTCAAGATCGCCGACGAGGCGTACTCGCTCGACGGCAGCACCAGCGCTGACACCTACCTGGTGATCGACAAGATCCTCTCGGTTGCCCGCCGCTCCGGTGCAAACGCCGTGCACCCCGGCTATGGCTTCCTGGCCGAGAACGCCGACTTCGCCCGCGCCGTGATCAACACCGGCCTGATCTGGATCGGCCCGTCCCCCGACGCGATCGAGAAGCTCGGCGACAAGGTCTCCGCCCGCCACATCGCCGAGAAGGTTGGCGCTCCGCTGGCCCCCGGCACCCTGAACCCCGTTTCCGGCGCCGCCGAGGTGCTCGACTTCGTCGACGTGCACGGCCTGCCCGTCGCCATCAAGGCTGCATTCGGCGGAGGTGGTCGTGGCCTCAAGGTCGCCCGCACCCGCGAGGAAGTACCCGAGCTGTTCGACTCCGCCGTTCGCGAGGCCATCGCCGCCTTCGGCCGCGGCGAATGTTTTGTGGAGAAGTACCTCGACCAGCCGCGCCACGTCGAGACCCAGTGCCTCGCCGATGCGCACGGCAACGTTGTTGTTGTCTCCACCCGCGACTGCTCGCTGCAGCGCCGCCACCAGAAGCTGGTGGAGGAGGCCCCTGCCCCGTTCCTCACCGACGAACAGAATGCCGCGCTCTACGCGTCCTCAAAGGCCATCCTGCGCGAGGTCGGTTATATCGGCGCGGGAACCTGCGAGTTCCTTGTCGCCAAAGACGGCACCATCTCCTTCCTCGAGGTCAACACGCGCCTCCAGGTGGAACACCCCGTCTCCGAAGAGGTCACCGGAATCGACCTCGTCCGCGAGCAGTTCCGCATCGCCGAGGGCGGTGTCCTCGACTACGACGACCCCATCCCGCGCGGCCACTCCTTCGAGTTCCGCATCAACGGTGAAGACCCGGGTCGCAACTTCATGCCGGCGCCCGGCCCCGTGCATGTGCTGCGCACCCCCGGCGGTCCCGGTGTTCGGGTGGACAGCGGTGTTGTCGCCGGCGACGTGATCAGCGGAGCCTTCGACTCCCTGCTAGCCAAGCTCATCGTCACCGGTTCCAGCCGCCAGGACGCCCTCGAGCGCGCCCGCCGCGCCCTCGACGAGTTCGAGGTGGCCGGCCTGCCGACCGTGCTGCCTTTCCACCGCAAAATCGTGCGCGACCCGGCCTTCACCAGTGCCCCGTTCTCGATCTACACCCGCTGGATCGAAACCGAGTTCGACAACGACATCGAGCCGTGGAGCGGGTCCCTCGAGGACTCCCCCGGACCCGCCGAGCGTCACAGCGTTGTTGTGGAGGTGGATGGAAAGCGCATCGCCGTATCGCTGCCGACCACCCTGCTGCCAGCATCCGCCTCGGCGAAGCTCTCCAGTGTGTCCGCTCCCCGCCGCCACACGGCCGGCGCTGTCAGCTCCGTTACCGGCGACTCGGTCAAGGCGCCCATGCAGGCCACGATTGTGAAGCTTGCCGTCTCCAACGGCGATTCGGTTGTCAAGGGCGACCTGATCCTCGTCCTCGAGGCCATGAAGATGGAGCAGCCGATCACCGCCCACAAGGACGGCATCGTCGGCGACGTCAACGCGGCGGTCGGCAGCACGGTGTCCAGCGGTCACCTGCTGATGAACATCGCCGGCTAGGCACACACACCATCATCGCCCTGGGGCGGCACGACTCAAGGGCTGTGTCGCCCTTTCGCGTTTCCGGCCCGGTCGAGTGAACGACGTCGGCGGGACAAGCCAGCACGACGGAGCAGCACTGCGGGTAGCCAGGCGCACGGGCAGCCAGGCGGCGCACCGGTGAACTACGGTCGCTTGCCGACCTTCACGGAGACGTTACCGGATGTACCCACGGTGAAGAGCACCGCCTTGGTGCGGTCCTTCGAGAGAGGCTTGTTCGCGCCCGTGTAGAAGTACTGGACCGTCGCGGTCCCGATCTTGTATTCCACGGTCAGGCGGTAGGTTCCCGCATTCAGGCGGACGGTGGCCGCGGTTCCCGGCGCGTAGAGCTGCGCGTAGACGGTCTCGGCGACGATGGTCTTTTTGGCGGAGATCTTCTCGATGTTGAGCTGACCGCCGGTTCCCGAGGTGGCGAGGGCGAACTTCGCGCCCGGGCCAGCAACAACCTTGCCGCTGACGTTTTTGGAGACGGAAGCCACGGATGTGGTGGATGTCGCCCCGGCCTGCTTGACGGCGATTCTTTTCGCGCCAGCAAGCGACGCGCTACTGGAGGCGGACGTTGTGTAATACGCCCACCCGTAGGTGCTCACGTTGGGCGAGGTGTTATTAATGAAGTTGCGGGCGTTGAACTGGATTGCGTACGACCCGGTCTTCAGGCCACGCAGCGAGTAGAACCCTTTGGCGTCGGTGGTTGTTGTTGCCACCGGGTTGCCGGCGCCATCGATGGCGGCGACGTTGGCGTATTTCAGGGCGCCCGTTGCCACGGTCACCGTGCCCTCAACAACACCGCCGCGTGCGACGATCAGCTTGGTGCTGAGCTTTTGACCGGAGCCGACGGTCACAACCTTGATCGTCGGGGTGTACTCGTAATGGTTGTCCCAGGTCTTCGCCTGCACGGTCACCTCGGCCCCGGCGGGGATGCCAGACAGGTTCGCGATACCGGATTTATTGGTGTTGGCGCTTTTGTTGAAGGGCTTATTGGTCGACAGCATCGAAACCCCAACACCCTCGACCTTCCAGGCCGCACCAGCGGGGGTGACCAGCTGCACGGTGAGGGTTCCGGTGGCGCCCGCGGCTTCCGCAGAGGAGGCGGTGGTAAAGATTCCGGACGCGACAAACACCACGGTAACGAAGGCGACAGAAAGCAGTCGCAGTAGTGCTGTGGTCACAGGATCCCCCGGGTTAAGCCAGTACTTGAGTGTACGTCCGATTTGGCGAAGCTGAGGATCAATAACGTCCCAGAACGGTGGGGAAACCATTCGGTTACGGGG
>JAODAO010000152.1 GCA_025463465.1 Glaciihabitans sp.
GGCTCGTAGTCGTCGAGGCCCTCGCCGGTGGAGGCGAAGATGATGGGGCGCCCGGTGATGGAGGCCACCGAAAGGGCCGCACCACCGCGGGTGTCACCGTCGAGCTTGGAGAGGACAACACCGGTGAAGTCGACGCCGGCCTGGAAAGCCTTGGCGGTGGCGACGGCGTCCTGGCCGATCATCGCGTCGATCACGAACAGAACTTCGTCCGGGTCGATGGCCTTGCGGATGTCCGCGGCCTGCTTCATCAGTTCCGCGTCGACACCGAGGCGCCCGGCGGTGTCCACGATGACGATGTCGTGCTGCTTGTCCTTGGCGTACTTGAGGGCGTCTTTCGCGACGCGCACCGGGTTGCCAACACCGTTGCCGGGCTCCGGTGCGAAGACGGGAACACCGGCCTGGCCACCAACGACCTGCAACTGGGTGACGGCGTTGGGTCGCTGGAGGTCGGCCGCGACCAGGATCGGGGTGTGGCCGTCCTTGACCAGGTACTTCGCCAGCTTTCCGGCGAGTGTGGTCTTACCGGCACCCTGCAGGCCGGCGAGCATAATCACCGTCGGCGGCTGCTTAGAGAATTCGAGGCGGCGCTGCTGGCCACCGAGAATGGCGACGAGCTCGTCGTTAACGATCTGGACAACCTGCTGCGCGGGATTGAGGGCCTTGGAGACCTCGTCGCTGAGGGCGCGTTCACGCACCTTGCCGGTGAACTCTTTGACCACCTCGAGCGCGACGTCGGCCTCGAGGAGGGCGCGGCGAATCTCGCGGACGGTGCCGTCGACATCCGCCGGGCTGAGCTTGCCCTTACCGCGAAGGTTTTTGAAAGTGGTCGCGAGGCGATCTGAGAGGTTTCCGAAGCTGGCCATGGTGGTGCCAGTTTACCGGGTAACTAAATCCTTCTCTGCGGATATGGGCCATGCCAGAGTGGTGGAATGATTCTCGATTTTGATGGACAGTCCCCCAAGGTGGATCCTTCGGCCTTCGTCGCGCCGAATGCGACGCTGATCGGTGCGGTCAGCCTCGCCGCCGAAGCCAGTGTTTTCTACGGGGCGGTCCTTCGCGGGGACCGGGACAGCATCACCCTCGGTGCACGCTCCAATCTGCAGGACAATGTCACCGTGCACTGCGATCCCGGTGCCCCGGTGACGGTGGGCAGCGGGGTGAGCGTGGGGCACGCCACCGTCCTGCACGGCTGCACGATCGAGGACAACTGCCTGATCGGGATGAGCGCCACCGTACTGAACCGCGCGGTGATCGGTCACGATTCCCTGGTCGCCGCCGGTGCGGTGGTGCTCGAGGACACGGTGGTCCCACCGCGGTCCCTGGTGGCGGGGGTTCCGGCGAAGGTGCGCAGGAGCCTCACCGACGACGAGGTCGAACACCTGCGCCGTAATGCCAGCACCTACGTCACCCTCGCCCGCCAGCACCGAGGCATCACCCCGTCGTAAGCGACAAGCAGCCCGGTGGACGCCAGCACCGTGAAAATAGTGGCGACGGGGGCGGTGCGGAACAGGGGCAGGTGCTCCGTGCGCGGTGCGCGGTGATGCCAACGGGCTGATGATTGTCTTGGCGACGGTGCCAAAGGCCAAGAAACTCCCGGTGACGAGCAGCGCCGCGCGGGGTGAGGGCGGTCAGCTGCTGAGTGCCACCAGCTGCAGGAACGACAAAAATGCGCAGGGCAGCAGGATCACCAGCGCGGTGATACCAACGGTGCGAACCCGGGAACGGGTGATCGCGGTGACCGCCGCGACGAGACCGACCCCCGTCGCGACAATCGCGATGGGGCCGAACACGGCGGACACGCTGGTGGAGCCTCCGCTGCCGAGGACGATGATCACGATGAACAGTGTCCCGGCGAAAACCGCGCAGACGATCGCAGCGAGCGACACCACGCGGGCGAGCCCGCGTACCGGTGGTCGCTCCATCTCGGTCATGGTCAGCCGATCAGGTTTTGCACGTACACGTGGGGGGTGAAACCGGTGAGGTCACCGATCTTTTCGCCCTGGCCGACTAACTTGATGGGGATACCGGTCTGTTCCTGCACGGCGAGGACAAAGCCGCCCTTGGCGGAGCCGTCGAGTTTGGTGATGACCAGCCCGGTAACACCGGCGTGCTCGATGAACGCCATGGCCTGGGAGAGTCCGTTCTGACCGGTGGTCGCGTCGAGGACCAGGAGGACCTCGGCGATCGGGCTCTGCTTTTCGATGACGCGGCGGATTTTGCCCAGCTCATCCATCAGGCCGCTTTTGGTCTGCAGGCGGCCGGCGGTGTCGATCAGGACAATTTCGATGCCCTCTCGCTGGGCGAGTTCAACGGTCTGGAAGGCCACAGACGCCGGGTCCTGGCCCTGCTGCTGGGGGCGGACGATGGACGCTCCCCCGCGCTCGGCCCAGGTGGCCAGCTGCTCAACCGCGGCGGCACGAAACGTGTCGGCAGCACCGACGACCACGGTGCGGCCGTAGTTGTTGAGGAACTTGGCGAATTTGCCGATGGTCGTCGTTTTGCCCACACCGTTCACCCCAACGACAAGGACAACGGCCGGCCGGTTGGTCAGCATCAGTGTGGAGTCGAGGCGCGACAGCCGCTCCTCCAGCGTCTCACGCAGCATTCTCCTGAGGTCGGCCGGGTCGGTCGTGTGATACTTCGCGACGTTCGCGCGCAGTTCATCCACAACGGCCTCGGTGATGTCCGGACCGAAGTCGGCGGTGATGAGCGCGTCTTCCAGGTCGGTCCAGGTGTCGTCGTCGATCGTCTTTTTGGTGAACATGCCGCGCAGGGCATTGGAGAGGGACCAGGGTGAAGCCATGGAGCCAAGCTTAGGAGTTGGGACGCCCAGACGTGTGCGCTCGCCAGGTCCGCGGCGCCGATTAGTGACAACCAGTGCGCAAATCCGGGCGTGAACACCCGTTTGGCGCGCGGCGTGGCCGGGAGGAGGCAGGATAGTTGGGTGACTCTAGCCTTTATTCGACACGGACAAACCAAATGGAACTTCGAGGGACGCCTTCAGGGTTCCAGCGATATCCCCCTCAACGACACCGGACGAGCCCAGGCCGCCGAAGCGGTTGGTGTTCTCGCCGGAACCGACTGGGACGCCATTGTCAGCTCTCCGCTGTCGCGCGCCCGCGAAACCGCGCAGATCATCGCCGACGGCCTGCAGATTGAACTGGGCCCCAGCTACGACAACCTCATCGAGCGCCACTACGGCGACGGCGAGGGCGCCAACGCCGAGGAGATTGCCGAGCGTTGGCCCGATCATCTCTACCCCGGCCTCGAGTCCCTTGACTCCGTTGTGGCACGGGCGCTGTCCGCCCTCGAGACGATCGCTGCCGAATATGGCGACGCGAATGTGATCATCGTCTGCCACGGCACCCTGATCCGTTACACCCTTGCCGCGATGGCCGGACGGTCGTTCGATGCGATCCGCAACGGCTCCGTCGCGACGTTCGAGCGCACCGCCGACGGCTGGAACGTGCTCACCGTCAACGACGAACCCGTTGTGGCGCTCGACGCGGTCTGAATCGCGCTAACTGGCGCGTTCTTCGGGCTGGGCGACCCGCTGGCCGACCACCGCACTGATACCGTCCGAGCGCATTGATACCCCGTAGAGGGCGTCGGCAATCTCCATGGTGCGCTTCTGGTGGGTGATCACAATGAGCTGGGATGTCTCGCGGAGATCCTGGAAGATCGTCAACAGCCGGCCCAGGTTGGCGTCATCGAGGGCCGCCTCCACCTCGTCCATGATGTAGAACGGGCTCGGGCGGGCCTTGAAAATGGCGATAAGCAGGGCGACCGCTGCCAGTGAGCGCTCGCCTCCGCTGAGCAGCGACAGCCGTTCGATCTTTTTGCCGGCCGGTTTCACAGTGACCTCTATGCCGGTGGTCAGCAGGTCGCTTGGGTCGGTGAGGAAGATGCTGCCGGTTCCGCCGGGGAACAGCACCGGGAAGACTTGCGCGAACGCGGCCTGGGTGTCGTCGAACGCGTTGGAGAAGATGTCCTGCATTTTCTCGTCGATGTCCTCGATGATCGTCAGCAGGTCGCGCCGGGTATTGGTGAGGTCGGTGAGC
>JAODAO010000172.1 GCA_025463465.1 Glaciihabitans sp.
GTGATGGATTCGGCATCTGCGGCAGGAGCCGCAGTACTCAAGGTGCCGCAACAAGCGGTATTTGGTGGTTACCACGGACACTTCGTGGACCCGAACGGCATCATCTGGGAGGTTGCCCACAACCCCGGCTGGAGTGTCGACCGAGAGGGGACCGTGCACCTCGACTCGTGAGCTTCACTGTGACCCATACCGTCCAGCGGTACACCGTCGGGATAGCGTGATCCATCCGTGGCAGCTCGTCGCATCACGGTGATGCGCGTTGCCCCGTACCGCGAGAGAAACGGAGCTGCACAGAAATGGGGCGGCGCAGGAATGGGGCTGCACAAAGCAAGCAGAGACTGGCCACCGCAGCGCCCAGAACAAATGCGAGGCCGGGGGATGTCGCATCCACCAGCACCCCGCCCGCAGCCGCGGCGAGCGCGGCCCCGGTGTTGACGGCCGTGTTGATCCAGCTGGAGGCCTCGGTGCGGACGGCCGGTTCGGTCAGTTCGTCGGCGAGCAGGTAGCCGGTCACAAGCGACGGTGCGAGGAAGAACCCAACGGCGGCGAGACCGCAGGCCAGCACGGTCGACCCGGGAGCGAATACCAGCGCCGCGCACAGCAGGGTCATCGCCGTCGCGAGCAGGAGCAGGCGGTGCCCGAGCCAGCCCGGCCAGACACGGCTGCCGTACAGCAGACCGCCGATGGCGCTGCCCGCGGCGAACGCCGCAAGCAGGATTCCGGCGAGACCCGCCGAGCCGAGATCGTCGGCAAAAGCGGGGGCGGCAACTTCGACTACACCGAGTACGGTCCCGACGGCGAGCAACGCCACCAGTACGGGGAGGAATCCTTTCTGCCGCAGCGGCCGGCTGCGGATGGGCACGTTCACGGTTCCCCGCGGGACGGCTCCCGAGACGGTGCTGCTGGTCATGCCGAATGTTCCGGCAACGGCGGCGACCGCGGTGAACATGATCGCGATAGTGGGCGAGCCGATGGCGACCGTCGCTGCGACGAGTAGTGGCCCGGCGGTGAACAGCAGTTCCTCGCCCACGGCGTCGAGGCTGTAGGCGCGGGCACGGAGCGTGCCGACGGGCGCGAGGGCTCCCCAGAGCACCCGCATGGCGGATCCGAGCGGGGGCGGGAACAGCCCGGTCAGGGCGGACACCGCAACGATTGCGACATACGCCGTCGCTGACGACGGTTCGGTCGCTTCGGTCACGCCGGAAGGGAGAGCCGACACGACGGCTGAGGGAAGGGTGAGGACCGCGAGTGCCACCAGCCCCAACGCGTAGCCGATGCAGAGGCTGTTCAGGATGAGTCGCTGCCCGTACCGGTCGACGAGCCTGGCACGGAATGGGGAGGCCACCACGTTGGTCACGCCGAAGGCGCCGACCGCGATGCCCGCTACAGCGAACGACTCCGTTTTAGCCTCAACGGCGAGAACAACGGCGAGGGTGATCGTGGCGAAGGAGAGCCGTCCGAGCATGGCGGGCAGGAAAGCCCGCAGCGCGCCGGGGAGACGAATGACGTCGCGGTAGGACGTGGAACTCACGTTGAGACATTTCCCTGCCGTGCAGCATCGGGATGCCGTGGATTAGTGGGCTGCTGTGCAGCATCTGGCTGCTGTGCAACACCTGGCGGCTGCGGGGTCTCGTTTGTGGTGACCATTTCGAAGACGGCGGCGGTCACGCTGATGGGTACAGCGTGCGGCGTAGCGCGGGCGACCGCCGAGTTGTGCACGAGGACTCCGAGTTCGCGGGTGAGGTCCTGGATTCGCTGCCAGTGCTCTGGCGACACCCACACCTCAGCGTCGGTGAAAACTACGGGCGCTTCCGGACGGTAGGCGGGGGACCTGCGACGCAACTCCCCCGCGATCGCTGTCATCAGTGCGGTGTGCTCGGCGATTCCCGTCGGGCCGATCGACTCACCACTGCGGGGATCGTGGCGGTAACGCTTTGCCCTGCCGCCGCGGATGCTGGTCTCCTCGACCAGCGCGACCAGCCCGGCATCAGCGAGTCGGCGCAGGTGGTAACTTACGTTGGCCTGGGTGTCCCCCAGGCTGCGGGCGGCTTCGGCGGCGCTGAGGCTCTCGCCGGTGAGCAACGAAAGCAGCCGCAACCGGAGTGGATGCGCAACCGCACGCAGGTCGTCAAGGCCCGAGCTGGGTTCTGCTGTGGGCACGGCCGTGGGGTCATCTCGGGAGGACATGGTCGAACCATACGCGAGATCGACTCGACTCCCAAATAACTCTTTGGTGGTCATGTCGGTATTCCTTACCAAGTTCGCGCCATCCCTACCAAGTTCGCGCCGTCCCCACCAGACAATGCTGAGACCAAGCGGAAAACCCGACCATGGCAATAGCGTGGACCGTACAACGCGTGCCCACGCGCCACGGCCCCAAGGAGCGACAGTGACCAACCAGGTGACCATTGATGTCAGTGTTCCGCCGAGCGGGACGGGTTGTGCCTCGTGTGAGGCCGCCGGGGGCTGGTGGTTGCACCTGCGCCGCTGTGCCGCGTGTGGCACGATCGGCTGCTGTGATTCGTCGCCGGCCCAACATGCGTCCGCGCATGCCGAGGCTACCGGGCACAACGTGATCCAGAGTTTCGAGCCGGGCGAGGAATGGTTCTGGGACTACACGAAAGATGACTTCGCCTCCGGGCCGAGCCTCGCGGCACCGCACGAGCATCCGGCTGACCAGCCGACACCGGGTCCGGCCGGCCGGGTCCCCACGAACTGGCAGAGCCTCCTGCACTAGTTGCCTATGCCAGCTGCGTATGCCAGCTGACCGGGCTAACTGCGTATGCCAGCTGACTGCGTAAGCTTTCTGCCAGCCCCAAGCACCGAGCACGACCCATAGCCGCGTTCCGGAAGTTCGGCAGAATCGAGTCAGATGGACCCCGTCACCACCATCTCCTGGATCGTCGCGTTTGTGATCGTCACGGTCATTGTCACGGGGCTGTCGCGACGGGTCGGTTGGTCTGCCCCGGTCGCCCTGGTCGCCGTCGGCGGGATCGTGTCGTACATTCCCGCGGTGCCCCGGGTCGAGATCGAGCCGGACGTCATCCTCTACGGGCTGCTGCCCCCGCTGCTGTTCGCTGCGGCCATCCGCACGTCGCTCATCGATGTCCGGGCCAGGAACGACAGCATCCTTGTGCTCTCCGTTGGCCTCGTGGCCTTCACGGTTGTGGTGGTCGGTTTCGCAACGTGGTTGCTGATCCCGATAGTGAGCCTGGCGGCGGCGTTCGCGTTCGCCGCTGTCATTGCCCCCACCGACGCTGTCGCGGTCACGGCGATCGCCGGTCGGGTTGGCCTGCCGCGACGGGTTGTCACGATCCTCGAGGGTGAGTCCCTGCTGAACGACGCGACCGCGCTGGTGGCGCTCAACGCGTCGATTGCCGCCATCGTGAGCATCGTCAGTCCGTGGCGTATCGCCGGCGACTTCGCCATCGCCGTGCTGGCCGGGGTGGCGGTCGGCCTGATTGTCGGATACGCGATGTCGTTCATCCGGAAGAAACTGCGCGCTCCGGTGCTCGACACCAGCCTGTCGCTGGTCACCCCGTATTTCGCGTTCATCGTCGCGCAGTCGTTGCACGGCTCCGGTGTCCTGGCCGTAGTGGTTGCCGGATTGTTCCTCGGCACCACGGCACCGCTGGTGCAGTCGGCCGAGGCCAGGGTCGCGGAGGCCCTCAACTGGCGTACCATCCAGTTCCTGCTTGAAAACGCTGTGTTCCTGTTCATCGGCCTGAACTTCGCCGGGATCATTGAAGGCGCCGTGGAAACCAACCTCGGCGTGTGGCCGACCATCGGGTTGAGCATTGCGGTGCTGCTGGTTCTGACCGCATCACGCTTCGCCTGGGTGATGGCCACAACCCTGCTCTACCGCCGGGGCCCGCAGCGGCTGCGGCAGCGCAGCTGGAGCTGGCGCAGCGGTGTGGCCGTCAGTTCCGCCGGCATCCGTGGGGTGGTGACACTGGCCGCGGTGTTCCTGCTGCCCGAGAACACTCCCGGTGGCGAGCTGCTCCAGTTCCTCGCCTTTGTGGTGGTAGTTGGCACCCTGCTCGAGGGGCTCGCCCTGCCCACCATCATCCGACGCCTCAAGCTGCCGGCGCCCAACGTCGCGCAGGAACACGGCGAGCGCCAGCGCCTGATGGCAGAAGCGCAGGCCGCCGGCATCGTGCGTCTCGACGAGGAATCCACCGACCAGGACGAGGAGCGGGTCATCGGGCGCCTTCGCGCCAACGCATCCTTCCTCAGCGACGCCCTCACCAACCCACAGCCAGACGACAACGAGCCGCTGGTCGCCGCCTACAACCGGCTGCGGCGCAGCATGATCCTGGCCGAGCGCGAAGCGGTGTTGCAGGCGCGCAAGGACGGTCGCTACCAGGAGGCCGCGGTGCTCGCGGTGCTCTCCGCGATCGACGCGGAAGAAACGGCCTTACGCGCGACATCGGGTAAAACAGCCGACCCGGAATGATTCCGGACGGCAGGGGCAGGTTACTCAGCGACCGTGTTCGGCGAGGATCTGTTCAACGTCGATCTGCGCGAGCAACGCGTCCCAGTCAATGCCCCGTGCCGACTCGGCGACGTCGGGTTCGGCGAATGCCTTCCCGTTGCGGTGCACAACCACCCCCGCTGGTACCAGGGTGTTCAGGGCTGCCAGCACCGCATCATCCACCGCCGTTGTATCGAAGTCCGCACCCACCGTCGCCAGGTAATCGGCCGAGACGGTGTAGGACACCGTTGCCACCTCAATTGCTTCCGTCATGCTCGTCCCTCGCGCTTGGTGCTGCCGGGTGCTGCTTGGTCCTGCCGGGTCCTGCCGGATGATGCCTGGTCTTGCCTGGTGGGGCTGGGTGGTGCTGGGTGGTGCTGGATAGCGTTGGTTTCCCTGGACGCTGGCCCGCACACCGGTTGGGTCCAGTTCAGGCGCCCTTCAACTGTATGGGCTCGCAGGCGCCTTTGCACCGGCGCATGACAGGGTGTGGATATGACTTTCGAACTTCGTACCTACGTCGCGGCCCCCGGCAAGATGGACGACCTGCTTGCCCGCTTCCGTGACCACACCGATGGACTCTTTACGCGGCACGGTATGCGCTCCGTCGGCTACTGGGTGGATGTTACGGCGCCCAACACCCTGATCTACGTGCTCGAGCACACCGGTGATCCCCTCACCAGCTGGCAGGCCTTCGCCGGCGACCCGGAGTGGGTGGCTGCTAAGGCGGCGTCCGAGGCTGACGGGGAAATCGTGTTGTCCATCGTTTCCGTGATGATGGAGGCCACCGACTTCTCGCCCGTCGGCGCGAAGTAGACCACGGGGGCGACGAGCGCGACGAGCGCATCATGCCCCAGTGAACTAGCCTGACACCGTGCCGCTGACAGTTCTCATCGCCCCGGATTCCTTTAAGGGATCGCTCCCCGCCGAACAGGTCGCCGAGGCGATCGCAGCCGGGTGGCGGTCGATCAGGCCGGATGACATCCTGCGCCTGCTCCCCCAAGCCGACGGGGGCGAGGGCACCCTCGACGCCGTGCTCGGTGCTGTTCCGGGCGCGCAACTGCATTCGGTCGAGAATGTGACCGGCCCCGACGGACGCCCTACCCTCGGGCAATGGGTCGAACTTCCCGGTGGCACAGCGCTGGTCGAGTTGGCCCAGATGTGTGGACTTCCGCTGATGGCAACCCTCGACGCACCGGGGGCAACCACCCGGGGCCTCGGCGAGGTCATCCGGGCGGCGCTCGAGGCTGGCGCTACTTCCCTGCTGGTCGGCCTTGGCGGGTCAGCATCCACCGACGGCGGCAGCGGCGCCCTCTCCGCGCTTGGCCTCGTCCTCCGCGACGGCAACGGCGACGTCCTTCCCGACGGCGGCGGCAACCTCGCATTGCTCGAGAAGGTGGATGTCGCGAAGTTGCTTCCCGCCCCCACCGGGGGTGTCACCCTGCTGAGCGATGTCACCGCTCCCCTGCTTGGTTCCCACGGTGCCGCTGCCGTGTTCGCACCGCAGAAGGGCGCTGACCCCGGCACCGTTGATGAGCTTGAGGCGGCGCTCGTAAACTTCCACTCGGTTCTCGGCGGCAACGCCGACCTGCCGGGTTCCGGCGCTGCCGGCGGCACCGGCTACGGGTTCGCCAGCACCTGGGGAGCCACCATCCGACCGGGCTGGGACTACCTCGCCGACATCACCGGTATCCCCACGGCGATTGACGGTGCCGACGTGCTCCTCACCGGAGAGGGCCGCTTCGACGAGCAGTCCGCCCGCGGCAAAGTAGTCGGCCAGCTGCTGTCACTGGCTGAGCGCAACGGGCTAATGGCCGGGGTCATCGCCGGCCAGCTCAGCGCCAACCCGGGAGTGTGGGGCGTCTCACTGATGGAGCTCGCAGGATCGGTGGATGCCGCGATCGCGGACCCAACCCGCTGGCTGCAGGTCGCGGGCGCCGCTGCCGCCACGGCGCTCACGGGAAGCGCTGCGCTCACTGACGGCGCCGCGCTGCCTGCTAGCGCCGCGCTCCCTGCAAGCGCTGATAGCTGAAGAAGTTGGCCACCAATCAGCCCGCGTAGTCGGCGTGGGCCTCGAGGAACGCATATAGTTCCTGGTCGTCTACCCCGGGGAACGTGCCGGACGGTAGTGGCGACAGGATGTGGGCGTGCAGCTTGGCGCTCGACCATGCCCGGCCTGACCAACGATCGGCGAGTTCGGTTGACGGACGCCGGCAGCAGCTCTCGTCGGGGCATCGTGACTGTTCCCGGTTGGTGGTTCCGCGTCCCCTGAACCATTTCGCGTGGGCGAACGGCACCCCGATAGTGATGGAGAACTCGTCGGCGCCGGACACCCCGGTCTGCGTCGACTCGAAAAAGGTGCCCTCGGGGGTATCGGTGTATTGGTAAAACTCGGTGGTGCGGTTGGTGCGGGTGAACGCCACCCGCGCGCTCCAGCGCCGACAGACCAGCTGGCCCTCTGTTGAACCGGTCACGTCGACCGGCAGGCGAAGGTAGTCGTTCTCATACGCCTTGTACACCCCGCCCTCGCCGCCAACCCGGAGGAAGTGCAGGGTCATCCCGAGGTGTTCGGTGGCGAGGTTGGTGAAACGCAGCGCCGCGGCTTCGTGGGTGACACCGAACGCGTCCCGGAAGTCCTCGACGGCGATGTTGCGCTGCTCCTTCGCGGTGCGCAGGAAATCGACAGACTGGGTGAGCGGCATCAGGCAGGCCGCGGCGAAGTAGTTGATCTCGAGTCGCTGCTGCAGGAAGTCGGCGTAACTTCCGGGTTCGGAGTGGCCGAGCACCCGGTGCGCCATCGCCTGGAGGGCCATCGAGCGCAGGCCATGCCCACCGGGGATGGACGCCGGTGGAAGGTAGATCCGGCCGTTCTCCAGGTCGGTGACCGAGCGAGCCGAGTGCGGCAGGTCGTTGACGTGCACCAGTTCGAAGCCGAGGTCCTCAGCCATCCGGCTCACCGAGCGGTGGGTGAGTGCACCCACGGTGTGACCGACCCGTTTAACGAGGTCTTCGGCAAGTTTCTCGATCTCGGGCATGTAGTTGTTGCGCAGCCGCATTCCCTGGCGCAGTTCGGTGTTGGACCGCCGGGCTTCCTCGGGGGTCGCGATGGCTTCGCTCGCCCGCCGGGCCAGTTCAACGTGCAGCCCGACCAGTGCACGGAGCGCATCGTCGCTCATCCCGCGGCTCGGCCGGATTGTCGGCAGCCCAAGCGAGGCATAGATGGGACTGCGCTGGAGGGAGAGCAGATCGATTTCCAGCCCGGCCCTCTCGTTCGGCGGGGCAACGTCGAGGAGGTCACCAATGGCAACCCCCAGGGTCTCGGCGATGGCGGACAGCAGGGTCAGCCGGGGTTCGCGATGGCCGTTCTCCATCAGGGATAGCTGGCTGCCCGCGATGCCTACCTTCGCACCCAGTTGCTCGAGGGTGAGGCCCTGAGCAGTGCGAAAATGCCGGATGCGTTGTCCGAGCGTCACAAGATCCGTCATGAATTGACAATAGCGAAACTTTGATGAAATTTACCATCGACCTGACGGTCAATCTCGTCCAGACCGAGTGCAGACTGGCACAAGTACGAAATTTCTAGCGATTATTACGACGCCGTAGTTCACCAGAAAGGACGAGCGTGATGAACCAGACGATGCTTAACCGCCCGCAGGCCCCGGCCGCATTGGCGGCCCTCCCGGCCATCACCGCCTGGGTTGAGGAAATCGCCGAGCTGACCAAACCCGACGCAATCGTCTGGTGCACCGGAACGGCCGAGGAACGTGAAGGCCTCATCCAGCAGATGGTCGACAGTGGCACCCTCATCCCCCTGGACGAGACGCTTCGCCCGGCCAGCTACCTGGCCAGGAGCGACCCAAGCGACGTCGCCAGGGTTGAGGATCGAACTTTCATCTGCTCGCTCAACCAGGACGATGCCGGCCCTACCAACAACTGGCGCGCCCCTGACGACATGCGCGCGACCCTCCGCCCCCTCTTCGACGGCAGTATGCGTGGCCGCACCCTTTACGTGGTCCCGTTCTCGATGGGCCCGCTCGGCTCCCCCCTGTCGAAGCTCGGTGTGCAGCTGACCGATTCCCCCTACGTGGTGGTGAGCATGGGAATTATGACCAGGATGGGCAGTGCCGCCCTCGAGCTGTTCACCCCCAACACCGAGTGGGTACCTGCCGTCCACTCGGTTGGCGCGCCACTGGACGTCGGCGACACCGACGTGCCGTGGCCGTGCAGCTCCACCAAGTACATCTCCCACTTCCCCGAGACCCGCGAGATCTGGTCGTTCGGCTCCGCGTACGGCGGAAACGCGCTGCTGGCCAAAAAGGCCTTCGCGCTGCGCATCGCTTCCGTCATCGCCCGCGACGAGGGCTGGCTCGCCGAGCACATGCTCATCCTCAAGGTCACCAACCCCCGCGGCCGTGTTTTCCACGTAGTGGCGGCGTTCCCCTCCGCCTGCGGCAAAACCAACCTGGCCATGCTGCGCCCCACCATCCCCGGCTGGTCCGTCGAGACCATCGGGGATGACATCGCCTGGCTGCGGCAGGGATTCGACGGACGGCTGCACGCCATCAACCCGGAGGCTGGCTTCTTCGGGGTAGCCCCAGGAACCAGCAATGCGACCAACGCCACGGCGATCGAAACGCTTTGGGGTAACACAATCTTCACCAACGTCGCCCTGCAGAACAACGGCGACGTGTGGTGGGAGGGTATGACGGACACCGTTCCCGATCATCTCCTCGACTGGCAGGGTGCCGACTGGACGCCATCTTCGGCGACGCCGGCGGCCCATCCCAACTCACGATTTACCGTGGCAGCCGCCCAGTGCCCATCCATCGCGGATGACTGGGACGACCCACGGGGCGTCGTAATCGACGCAATCATCTTCGGTGGCCGCCGCGCGACCAACGTGCCGCTAGTGGTGGAGGCACGGGATTGGGAGCATGGTGTCTACCTTGGCGCCACGATCTCATCCGAGCAGACGGCGGCCGCCGAGGGCACCGTGGGACAGCTGCGTCGCGATCCATTCGCGATGCTGCCGTTCTGCGGCTACAACATGGCCGACTACTGGGCACACTGGCTGAAGATCGGCCAGCAGCTCCGGGCCACCAGCACCGTGCCGCGTATCTTCCAGGTCAACTGGTTCCGCAAGGACGAGAACGGACGCTTCCTCTGGCCCGGTTTCGGTGAAAACTCGCGGGTCCTGGAATGGATCCTCGACCGCGTCGACGGCAGGGCCGCATCGGTGGAGAGCCCTCTTGGCCTCGTCCCCACCGCCGGTGGTCTCAACATCGACGGCCTCGACCTGCCGGAGGGTGCCCTCGAGAAGCTGTTCGAGGTCAACCCCGCGCTATGGCTCGACGAGGTGGACGGTACAGAAGCGTTCTTTGACACCTTCGATGGCCGCGTACCCGAGGGGGTCACCCGCCAGCTTGGACTGCTGCGTGGCCGCCTGCAGGAGGCCGCCGCGGCTAAAGCCCATCAGGGCGCTCAGACGAACGAATAAACGCAGGTGGACGTCTCGCCCCTGGGTTCGAGCGATCCAGGGGCGCCCTGCTTTAACAAGCCGCGTTGTCCGGGCTGTGTTGTGCAGTCAGCGTTGTGCAGTCGCGGTGTTCTTGGTTGCACACACCGTGTTCCTCGTTATAGAAACGGTGTCCCGGTCATGTGAAAATTCCGTCAGAGTGGACCCAACCTTTTGGGACAGTTACACGTCTTAGAAAGTAGGAGGATCTTCGCGGGGATGACGAAGGCCTCCGGGAAAGGTCACCGTGTCGAGCGTCAGAGCAGAATCGCCGCCCTCACCGTCTTCAGCGAGCCAGGGATTGTTGGGCCGCGGATCGTCTGTCGAGGGGTCGGCGGGACAAGGGGCTGTGGGCCAGGGGTCGGTCAACGGGGGGTCGTCGTCTGTCCCTCGCTGGGAAAAAGTTGTTGAACGGCTGGTAGCCGAACGCGGCGAAGCCCTCACCCGCTACGCCTACTTCGTCTCCGGCAACCAGGACGACGCCGCCGACCTCGTCCAGGATGCCCTGGTCAAAACCTTCGGCCGGCTGCGCAACGGCTTCTCCGTTGCCAGCGCGGAGGCGTACGTTCGCCGGGCCATCCTGAACACCTATCTTGACCGGGGCCGGCGAACCACCCGTTGGCGGCGTATCGCCCATCTCGAAGCGGTTCCCGAGATCGAGGACTCCACGGCGGAAGCCACCGATTCCCGGATCGACCTGCACGAGGAACTGCAGAAGCTGACGCCGCGCGAGCGGGCCTGCCTGGTGCTCCGCTACTACGAAGACATGAAAGTCGACGACATCGCCGAGACGCTCGAGCTGAGCCCGGGCGCCGTCAAACGCTACCTGAGCGACGCTCTATCGAAGATGGCGTCCCACCTCTCCCGCGGCGAACTGGCGGAGGAGAAATCCACAGCACCGCACCGCGATAAAACCCGAGGAGCACGCAATGCCCGCTGAACCGAACCTGTTCGACCTGTTCCGCAACTCCAACGACGACACAGCGCCCAAACTCGATGCCCAGGAGATCATCCGCCGCAGCCGCCGGCGACGGCTGCCGCGCCGGATCGGCGCTGGCGCCCTCGGCACCCTCGCCGTCACGGGCATCGGTGTGGTCGGTGTCTCAGGCATCAGCAGCCTGGGCCAGGGCGTGAGCACGGCCTCGGACAGCGCCGCCTCCGCGCCCGAGTCGTCACGTTTCGACGGTGCGGAAAGTGGAGACGGCACAATCAAGGCGGATGGCACAGTCAAGTCGGATGGCAACCCAGAGTTCCAGGGGACCGCGGTTTCCCGAGACGACGCGGGTTCCAGCGACGAACAGGGTAATGATTTCCAAAATTACTCGGCTGACGGAGACTTGACCCAGGACTCCTCCAGCGAGTTGTACGATTCGGCGACTCCCACTGGCGCTACGGGAATGTCCGTCGGTCACGCCCCGGCTGAGAAGCTGAACCTGTGTGGGGGTACCCTCGTAGAGGTTGCCCCGGCCGAGAGCGGGCTGCAGCTCACCGTCCAGTTTCTGGACGGCGCTGCGGCAGCATCCACCATCACAGGCACGGCGACGCTGACCAACACCGGCACCGAGTCCGTCACCGGCTACACCGCCGCTACCCCGGCGATCACGCTGTCGAGGGACAATGTGGTGCTGTGGCACAGCAACGGTCCGATGATCATGATGATTGTCGACGTGAACCTGGCACCCGGGGAGTCCATGAGTTACCCGGCGTCGTTCTCGCCGGTCAGCTGCGATGTGGAGGATGACCTGGCGGAGTCGTTCCGTGAGGACCTGCCCCACGTTGCCGCTGGAGACTACCAACTGGGCGCCGCGATCGACCTGAACCTCGACTCGTCTTCCGAACTGGTCACCGGACCGCTCGCCACCGTCACTCTGAAATAACCACAGGCACATGAGGTGGGCGGTCACCTCGGCGACGTGATCGTGCTGTGGACGGTGCAATGGTCGGTGCAGCGGACGGTTCTGTGGTTAGTGCACTGAACGGCGCGAGGTTTGGTGCGGCGATGCCGGGCCACAACGGTCGGCCAAGGTGGCGTCCAGCTCTGGCGAAAACTCAGGTTGTCATGGAAGGCTTAGCGGTATGGCAAAGCAGTCAATCCTCGGTCGAATCTCCCAGCTCGCGAAGGCAAACATCAATGCCCTCCTCGACCAGGCTGAGGATCCGCAACTAATGCTCGACCAGATGGTGCGGGATTACACCAACAGCATCGCCGAGACGGAAAGCGCTGTTGCGCAGACCATCGGCAACCTGCGCCTCGCCGAGCAGGACTACCGCGAAGACATCGACAACGCCGCCGACTGGGGCCACAAGGCCCTTGCCGCTAGTTCCAAGGCTGACCAACTGCGCGCGGCCGGCAACAGCGTCGACGCTGATAAATTCGACAACCTGGCCAAGGTCGCCCTTGGCCGCCAGCTTTCCAGCGAAAACGAGGCGAAGTCCGCCCAGCCCAGCATCGCGTCTCAGACCGAGGTTGTCGCGCAGCTAAAGCGCGGCCTCGACGGCATGCGCGGCAAGCTCACCGAACTGGTCGCCAAGCGCGACGAGCTGGTGGCCCGCTCGAAGACCGCTGCCGCCCAGCTCCAGGTGAACGATGCCCTCAAGAGCATCAACCTGCTCGACCCGACCAGCGACAGCAGCCGCTTTGAGGACAAGATCCGCCGCGAAGAGGCCAAGGTCCTCGGCCAGCAGGAACTCCAAGCATCCACCCTCGACGCCCAGTTCGAATCCCTTGAAGACCTCGGCCGCCAGAGCGAAGTCGAGGCCCGCCTCGCCGCGCTCAAGTCCGGTGGAACTGGCGCGATCACCTCGTGACTCGCGCGTCACTGACGGGGTCGGTTCGGCGGTTGCGAGGTCGGCTCCGCGGTTGCCGGATCGGGCCGGGTGTTGACAGGGTCGGGTCGGCTGTCGACTCGGCTGGCTCGGCGCGGCCCGCCTTGGAATTTGCTGCAAATTAGAGCCAATGGGAAGCGTCAGCCGCGGCCGACAGTTGTCCCCATCATGACAACTATCGGATTTATCGGTTCAGGAAACATCGGCAGCCAGCTCGCCCGCCTCAGCGTCGCCCAGGGTTACACCGTGGTGATGAGCAACTCACGCGGGCCGGAAACGCTCAGCGACCTCGTCGCCGAGCTGGGTGACAACGCGACGGCAGCGACCGCCCTCGATGCCGCGATCGCCGGCGACATCGTCGTCGTCACCGTGCCGCTTGCCGCCATCGAGACCATTGCCGCAGCCCCGCTGGCCGGCAAAATCGTGATCGACACCAACAACTACTACTTCGAGCGCGACGGTCACATCGCAGAGCTTGATGACGAGACCATCACCGTCTCCGAGATTCTCGCGAACCACCTGCCCGGCGCCACCGTGGTGAAGGCGTTTAACAACATCCAGGCCGACGACCTGACCACAGCCGGCACGGCCGCCGGAACGGACTCCCGCCGGGCGCTGCCCATGGCCGGTGACGACGCAGACGCCAAAAAGACCGTTGCGGCGCTCATCGACTCGTTCGGGTTCGACGTGGTGGATGCCGGTGCGCTGGCCGAGGGCTGGCGCTTCCAGCGGGACACCCCCGCGTACGGGGTTGTCGCCGACTCTGCTGAGTTGAAGGCCAAGCTCGCCGCTGCGACACGGAAGAACGCCGCGTAACGACATAAATTCGGATTCACCGGGCATAGGTGGCCGGAGCTAAGCCCTTAGCGGAAATTTTTGAGGGTGTGCCTACGCAACCGCGTGGCACACTGACATACGTGGCTGTCACTTTCCTCGTAGTTCCCCAATGGCAAGGCTCCGGCTCCTCCCGCGCGATGCGCCTGGTGGATGGGGCGCAGGCGATCCGCGACGACCTGCCAGCCTCGGCGACCGTCACCGTCGACATCCCCCTCGAAGCCGGCGACAGCCAGGGGTCCGCCGTCGACCGGTTAAGTTCGGTTGTGGCCGTGCGCGACAGCCAGTTGCAGGCGCTGAATACCCTCAAGGCGGCTGGCGACTGGGCGTTGACCATCGGTGGTGACTGCGGGGTGGAACTGGCGTCCATCGGTGCCGTCAGCGACCGCGACGACGTTGCAGTGCTCTGGTTCGACGCCCACCCCGACCTGCACACCCCTGACAGCTCCCCCAGCGCCGCCTTCCATGGGATGGTGTTGCGCACGCTGCTCGGTGATGGCGACGAACGCCTCGTCCCCGCCACCCCGCTGCGCCTGCAGAACGTGATCCTGGTGGGCACTCGCGCCTTCGAGGACGACGAAGCCGCCTACGCTGCCGAGGTGGGGCTGCGGAGCATCTCCACCGCCGACTTCAGCGCGCAAGCGCTTTTGGCCGCGGTCGAGGCAAGCGGCGCGACATCCATCTACGTGCACATCGATTTGGACGTGCTCGACCCGGCCGAGATCCAGGGCATCGGGTTTCCGGAGCCGTTTGGTCTCAACACCGCCGAAGTCACCGCCGCCATCCGTGAAGTGAAGGCGCGTTTTCCCATCGTCGGCGCCGGCATCACCGAATTCGCCCCGGCGTCACCGGAGCAGGCGACCGATGATTTGTCGACGATCCTCCGTTTGATCGGTGCCCTGACCCGCTGAGCAGGAGGTTCCGCGCGAAAACTCGCTGAACCCGCATTCGCGGAGTAGCCAACCATAAGCTGGAGCTATGACGGACGCACGGGTCACAGTCGACCGCGATACTCTCACCGGTAACATCCTGCTGATTGGGCTCAACCGGCCGGACAAACGCAACGCGGCGGACCTGCGGATGATCCACGAGCTAGCCCTCGCCTACGGGCAACTGGAGCGAGACCCGACGCTGCGCTGCGGTCTCGTCTACGCCCACGGCGACCACTTCACCGGCGGCCTCGACCTCGCCGATATCGGCCCGCGCATCACCGCATCCGGCATCGATATCGTGCCAGAGGGTGGGATCAACCCGTGGCAGGTGTCAGGGCAGCAGCTCAGCAAACCGGTGGTGATCGCCGTGCAGGGCACCTGCCTTACCCTCGGCATCGAGCTGCTTCTCGCCAGCGATATCGCGGTTGCGGCCGAGTCGACCTCGTTCGGCCAGGTGGAGGTGTCCCGGGGAATCCTGCCGTTCGGCGGCGCGACCCTTCGCTTTCCGCGGGCCGTCGGCTGGGGCAACGCCATGCGCTGGATTCTCACCGGCGAACGCTTCGACGCGGCCGAGGCCCTGCGCATCGGGTTGGTGCAGGAGGTGGTGCCAGACGGCGAACAGTTCGACCGCGCCCTTGCCCTCGCCCGGCGGGTCGCTGCCCAAGCTCCGCTGGCGGTGCAGGCCACCCTGGTAAACGCCCGGACCGCGCTGCGCGAGGGGGATGCCGCGGCCGAGGCGGCCCTGCAACCCGAGCTGGTGCGCCTCGCGGCCAGCAACGACTCGCGGCGCGGGATGGAAGCGTTCCTGGGCCGCACCGAGGCGGAGTTCGTCGGGGACTAAGTCGCTGCGAGCACCCGTCTCGCGACGCCCCGCGACATCCCCCTTCGCCTGAGCCGGTTCAGCGGTCGAGGTGTGGCCGTGCGAGTGTGGCTGTCTGAGTTTGGCTGTGCAGGTTATCCATGCAGGTACCTCTCACCGGGCTCCCGGATAGTCTGGGACGAGTTCACACCGTCCGTGCGCGAGGTAAGGAATTTCATGACCAGCACCGAATATGACGTCATCGTAATTGGCGCGGGAGCGGTGGGCGAGAACGTCGCCGACCGCACCGTGCAGGGGGGCCTCAGCACCCTGATCATCGAGAGCGAACTCGTTGGCGGGGAGTGCTCGTACTGGGCCTGCATGCCATCGAAGGTTCTGCTGCGCAGCGGCATCGCGCTGCGCGCCGCGAAGAACGTCGCCGGTGCGGCCGAAGCGGTCACCGGTGAGCTCGACGTCGCAGCCGTCCTGAAACGACGCGACAGCTTCACCCACGACTGGAATGACCAGAGCCAGGTGGACTGGCTCAACGGCGCCGGAATCGACCTGGTCCGCGGACACGCCACCATCACCGGGGTACGCGAAGTCACCGTCGACGGCACCGTGTACACCGCCCGCCACGCCGTTGTGGCGAGCACCGGCTCGGCCGCACTGCTTCCCGACATCCCGGGGCTCGCCGATGCATCCCCCTGGACCAGCCGTGAGGCCACCAGCGTCAAAAACGTGCCGTCCAGGCTTGCCATCATCGGCGGGGGCGTCGTCGCCGTTGAGATTGCCACCGCCTACGCCAGCTTCGGCACCACCGTCACCGTGATCGCCCGCAGCGGCCTGCTCGGCGGACAGGAACCATTCGCTGGCGAGATTGTCGGGGCTGCCCTCGAGGAGCTTGGCGCGATTGTGCTTACGGGGGTCTCCCCCAAGGCCGTCTCCCGGGTTGGTGAACAGGTGACCATTGAACTCGACAGCGGCGCCAGCGTCACGGCTGACGAAATTCTCGTCGCGACCGGGCGCACCCCGCGCACCACGGATCTCGGCCTGGAGAACATCGGGTTGACCCCCGGCGAGTGGCTCGACACCGACGACACCCTGCTGGTGACCGGTTTCGACTGGTTGTATGCGACCGGCGATGTCAACCACCGCGCGCTGCTGACCCACCAGGGCAAGTACCAGGCCCGCGCCGCCGGCGATGTCATCGTCGCCCGCGCGCTCGGCCGTACGGTCGACGACACGCCCTGGGGTACCCACGTCGCCACCGCGGACCACAATGCGGTTCCGCAGGTCACCTTCAGCGACCCCGAGGTCGCCTCCGTCGGTCTCACCGCTCAGGCTGCGGAGAAGGCCGGATACGACACGAGAGTCATCGATTACGACCTCGGCGCCATCGCCGGTTCCAGCGTGCAGGCCGATGGTTACGCCGGCAAGGCGCGTATGGTCGTCGACGAGAAGCGCAAGGTCGTGCTCGGTGTGACCTTCGTTGGCCCGGACGTCAGCGAGATGCTGCAGGCCGCGACCTTCGCCGTGGTGGGCGAGATTCCCCTCGACCGCCTCTGGCACGCTGTTCCCGCATATCCCACGATGAACGAGATCTGGTTGCGCCTGCTGGAGACCTACGGTCGCCCGGAAGGCGTCTCGGCCCAGGTCTGACGGGGAGGGTTTACCCCGCTACGTCCCGATAGCTCCTACCCTGGGGGCGCCTCGTCATCGGGGCGTCCCGTCCGGGGTCATTCCGTCCGGGGGCGTGCCGTCCGGAGTCATTCCGTTCGGGGTCGTTCCGTCCCAGTGGCGTTGGCTGAGTGTGGTCAGCGTCCCGCCAGGAGTGCGTTGTAGATGGCGAGGTGGGATGTCGCCGCCGTCGCCCAGGTGAACCCCTCGGCGTGCGAGCGGGCGCTGGCTCCCAGGGTTTCGAGCGCGGTTTCGTCAGCCAACAGCTGGATGATGGTCCGCGCCCAGATCTCGGTTCCCCGGGTGGCGACGAGTACCCCGGAACGTCCCTCGGCCACCGACTCGACCAGCCCGGTGCTTCGGTAACCCACGACGGGGGTTCCGCTGGCGGCGGATTCCAGTGCGACTAGCCCAAAGGTTTCGGAGTGGGAGGGGATCAGCGTGAGGGTCGCCGCGGCGAATACGTCGGCAAGGTCGTCCCGGTCAAGTGATCCGACAAAACGCACGTCCGCTGCGATTCCGAGCCTGTCCGCCATTCTCGTGAGGTCGTCGCGGTACCCTTCGGCCCCGGCGGTCGGTTCCCCCACCACCAGCAGGTACGGCGCCACCGGCCCGAGGGTGTGGATGACGGCGAGGGTGCGGACGGCAAGATCCTGCGCTTTGAGCGGCTGCACCCGCCCGGCGACGACGAGGATCGGCCGGTTGTCTGCCAGCCCGAACCGTCGTCGCACCGACGGGGCGTTGATCGCCCTCGCCGGGCTGAACAGGTCGGTGTCGACCCCGGGCGGGATCACCCACAGTTTGTCGGCCGGTGCACGCAGGTCGTCGATGAGAGTGTCGACCTCGGCGGAGGACCCGGCGATCACCGCATCGGCCTGGGTGGCGAGGAATGCCTCGGAGAACAGCCGCCGGTCGGGCTCTGGCGAATCCCCGGGCGCGAGCGCTTTGTTTTTCATAGCGCCAAGGGTGTGGAAGCTTTGCACAAAGGGAAGACCAAGTTCGAGCGCCACCGGCAATGTCGCCAGACCGCTCAGCCAGTAGTGGGCGTGGAGCAGGTCGTAGCGGGGCGCGGTGCGGCCGACCACGTGCGCGACGGCCTCCCCGAAATCGTCGGTGACGGTGGCCAGTTCGCTTTTTCCCAGCGGCACGAGGGCGCCGGCCGCGATCGTGCGCAGCGTGACACCGGGGAATAGTTCGGTGACCTCGGTGTCTTTCTCGGCGCGAGTGAGGAGGTCAACGGACACTCCCCTGGCGGCGAGCGATTTGGCGAGACTCAGGACGGCAACGTTCATGCCGCCGGAATCACCACGGCCGGGCCGGGCTGAGGGTGAGGTGTGCATCGACACCATTGCGATCGCGCTCAGCCCACCCGTCATGGTCCCACTGTATGGTGCCCGTCTGGCTACCAGCCGTGCACCGTGCAATTGGCCGCTGCAACCCGCCAACCCGGCCGCCCGCGACTGGCGAAATCGGTGATGATGACCCATTGTGGTGGAATGACAGCCAGCACTGCGATCCCCGTCGGTCAGCGCATCGCCGCGTCCCTGGCGGTCCGGGCCGCGCGTTCGCCCCTGCTGCGCCGGGTTGTGCTGCATCCGGTGGTTAGCCGGCCCGGATATTGGTTCGCCACCGGGTGCGGCCTGCTCTGGGGTGCCGCCCTCGGGCGGGGCCACCTGTCCCGCCGGGGTGGTGTGATCGTCGCGGCCCGTCTTCCCCGTTGGGCATTCGGCCGCGGTGGCACGACCATCGGCGCGGTTTATCTCACCCGCAACACCGTGTCGGACCCCGTCCTCGAGCATGAGGCCGTCCATCGCGCCCAGTGGCGCCACTACGGCCTGGCCTTCATTCCGCTTTATATCGCGGCCGGGGCCACCGCTTCCCAGAACCGCTTCGAGGTACTGGCGGGACTGGAGAAGGGCGGCTATCGATGAGCAGCATCGTCCTCACCGGCGCGAGTTCGGGAATCGGCGCGGCCGCGGCCAGGAGCCTGTCAGAGGCCGGCTGGGACGTCGCCGTTGTTGGGCGCGACCCCGAGCGCACGGGCGCCGTTGCCCGCGCCGTCCACGGTCGCGCCTTTGTCGCCGACTACGACCAGCTCGACGACGTGCGTGCCCTCGCCGATCAATTGCTTAGCCACCTCCCCACGATCGACGTACTGGCGAACAATGCCGGCGGCCTTGTTTCCCGGCGCGGTACCAGTGCCGACGGCCACGAGCAAACGTTCCAGCACAACCACCTCGCCCCGTTCCTGCTCACCAACCTCCTGCTGCCCGCCCTGGACCCGGCGACCTCTCGGGTACTGAACACGTCGAGCGTCGCCAACCGGTTCGGGCGGATCCGGCTGGACAACCTGGACGGTTCCGGGGTGCCGTACGTCGGCGGCTGGTCGGCTTATGCGTCAGCCAAGCTCGCCGCCATCCTGTTCACCCGCCAGCTCGCCGTCCGGACGGGTATCACCGCCTACGCGTTTCATCCCGGCTTTGTGGCGACGTCGTTCGGCCACGACAGTGCCGCCTCCCGGCTGTTGCTCGCCCTCAGCAGGTCGCAGCAGATCAGCGCGGAGCAGGGCGCGGCACCGCTGCTGGCGCTGGCCACCGGCCCCGACCTGTCTGCGCCGAGCGGCACCTATTTTGATGGCCTGTACCCGGGCGGCGCGGTGGCCAGCGCCGCGAACGACGAAGCGCTCGCCTCCCGGCTGTGGGAGACGAGCGCTTCGATGGTCGGTCTGGCTGATTAGCCCAGGTTGGCCGCCGCGGTGGCGAGCATGGGTACCAGCTGGTCCAGCACGATCGGGATCGCCAGCGGGCTGCCGGCGCTGTATGCACCGCTCAGCTCGGAGTCAGTGTCAATGTAGACGACGCGGTCCTGCTGGGCTGCCGCGAGGCTGCTGATCAGCGGATCGGCCTTGACCTCGTCAACGGTGTAACCAATGGGGAGGATAACGGGCACGTCGGCGTCGATGGCCGCGATGTTCTCGGCGGAGACGGCGATGTAGAAGCCGGCCGCCTCGAGGGCGTCGAGGGCGGGGTTGTTGACAAAGCCGAGGTCGGAAAGGATGTCGAAACGACCGTCGCCGGAGATGTAGGAACCGTACGCGTCAGCGAACTTCACGGCCGCTGCGGTGGTCAGGCCCTTGAATTCGGGGTGGGCCGCCGCGGCATCGGCGATCTGGGCGTTGATGTCGGCGATCTCGGCGTCACCCTCGTCGGACAGGCCGAGTGCGGCGGAGACCGACTCGAGCTGCACGTCCCAGCTGGTGGCGAACGACCCGGTGTCCGCCGGCGCATACACGGTCGGGGCAATCTGCGACAGACGCTCGAACTCGGCCTCGTCGTTGCTGCTGCGGGTGTTGAGGATCAGGTCGGGGTCGAGGACCTCGATGGCCTCGTAGTTGAGGGCCTGGGCGTCGTCGCGCTCGAGGATCTCGGGGGTGACGTCACCGAACAGGTCGCTGGCCCACGGGCCAACACCCTTGCTCTCAGCGCCGAAGCCCTGCCAGTCGAGGACGGCGATCGGCACAACACCGAGCGACAGCGCCATTTCGGCATCCGACCAGCCGAGCGCTACAACTTTGAGGTCACCGTCAACGGCAGGAACATCCACCTGGCCGAACATGGTGTCGACGCTGCCGAGGAGCTCATCAGAGCCGGTAGTCTCTTCGGCGGCCGGTGTGGAGGAGCAACCGCTCAGGATCACCAAAGCTGTTGCGGCAGCGGCGATGACCGGGAGGGTGCGGGACAAACGTGAGCGCATGAACTTCTTTCGTGTGCAGGTTAGGTAAGGCTAAGCTACAGTAATCCGCGTTGTGGCGCGAGTCGCGAGAGGGATCACCATCGGGGTGCCCGTTTCCGGGTCGGCCATGATGCGACAGCGCAGCCCGAACACTTCGGAGACCAGCTCAGCCGTGACGATGTCGGTCGGTGCTCCCTCCGCCACGATGCGCCCGTCTTTCATGGCGATCAGGTGGGTCGCGTAACGCGCGGCCTGGTTCAGGTCGTGCAGGACGGCCACCAGGGTGCGTCCTCCCTCGTGGTTCAGGTCGGCGAACAGGTCGAGCAGCTCGACCTGGTGGGCGATGTCGAGGAAGGTCGTTGGCTCGTCGAGCAGCAGCAGCGGCGTCTCCTGGGCGAGCGCCATCGCCACCCACACCCGCTGGCGCTGGCCACCGGACAACTCGTCGACAAAACGACCGGACAGCGCGGCCGTGCTGGTCGCCGTGAGCGCGGCGGTGACGGCCTCCTCGTCCGCGGCCGACCACTGCTTGAGCAAAGACTGGTGCGGGTAGCGGCCACGGCTGACGAGGTCGAGGACGGTGATCCCGTCGGGGGCGATGGAGGTCTGCGGGAGCAGGCCGATCCGGCGTGCCACCTCTTTCGCCGGGTAGCTGGAGATGTCGGCGCCGTCGAGAACAACGGATCCGGATGTGGGCTTCAGCAGCCGCGACAGGGCGCGCAACAGGGTGGACTTGCCGCAGGCGTTTGGACCGACGATCACGGTGAACGACCCGTCGGGGATGCTCACCTCCAACTCGGGAAGGATGGTGCGTTTGTCGTAACCGACCTGCATCTTCCGCGCTTCGAGCCTGCTCACTGTTCGTCCTCGTTCCACTGGCCGGCGGCGGCCGGAGCGTTGGTGCTGGATGGGTGGAGTTGGCGCATCGTCGGACTCAGCGTCGCCGTGCCTGGGAGACGAGCAGCGAGACAAGGTAAACGCCACCGATGCAGGCGGTGACAACACCAACGGGCAGCTGGGTCGGCGCGAGCAGACGCTGGGCGAGGACGTCGCTGGTGAGCATCAATGCTCCGCCCACCACTGCGGCGGGGAACAGCGCGACGCCGGCGGAGCGGGTGAGGCGATGGGCGACCTGCGGGGCCGCAAGGGCGACGAACGCGATCGGGCCGGTGAACGCGGTGACCACGGCGGTCAGGCCAACGCCCACGAGGACGAGGACCACCCGGAGGGGTTCCGCTCGCACACCGAGGGACTGGGCTGCGTCATCCCCCATCTCGAGGACGCGCATGGGCCTGGCAATGACGATGAGGGCGGGCGTGAGAATCAGCAGGGTGATCACCACGGGGATGACCTCCCGCCAGCTGAGGCCGTTGAACCTGCCGGCACCCCAGGTGGAGGCGGCGACGGCGGACTCCAGCTGGGCGGTGATCAGCAGCCAGCTATTGAGGGCGTGCAGGATGGCGCTGATGGCGATACCGACGACAATGAGTCGGAAACCCTGCACCCCGCGGCTGTAGGCGAGCGCGTAGACCACTACCGCGGTCAGCAGGCCCCCCGCCAACGCGCCGATGGACACGGCGAGGTAGTTGCCGCCGACAACGAGGATGACGAACAGCGCGCCGGTGTAGGCGCCGGAGGTGAACCCGATGACGTCGGGGCTGCCGAGCGGGTTGCGGGTCAGTGACTGGAAGATCGCCCCGCTCATGCCCAACGCCGCGCCGGCGAGGATCGCAAGGATGATGCGTGGCAGCCGTCCCTCGAGGACGATGCGCTGGATGCCGTCGGTTTCGGTGCCGGCGAAGGCACCGAGGATTTGCGTCACCGTCAGCGGGTACTCGCCAAAGGTCATCGCCACCAGTGCGAGCACGATGGTGCCCACCGCGAAGGCGCCGACCACAAGGAGCGTGCGTCGACGCAGGCGGAGGCTAACGCCGAACCGCGATCCGACCCCGCGGCGGAGAGTCAACTCGCTCACAGGGACACCACCTTTTTGCGGCGCATCAGCGCGATCAGTACCGGCGCGCCCACAAACGCCGTGACAATCCCCACCGGAAGTTCGCTGGGAACGATGACACGGCCGAGCACGTCGGAGAGGAGAAAGATTATGGGTCCGATCAGGACGGAGAACGGAATGATCCAGCGCTGGTCCGGGCCAACGATGCCGCGGGCGACGTAGGGAACGAGCAGCCCGAGGAAGGCTATGGGTCCGACCGCAGCGGTCGATGCCCCGCACAGGATGGTGACGGCCAGCACCGACAGGATTTGGGTCCTCGCCACGTTCGCGCCGAGCGAGCGGGCCACGTCATCACCGAGTACAACGGCATTAAGAGCCCGGGGAAGGGCAACGGCGAGCAGGATTCCGACGACCATAAACGGGGCGACGCTGGTGACGATGCTCATCTGGCGGTTCTGCAGGGAACCGGCGCTCCAGAAACGGATCGAGTCGAAGACCTCGGGGTTGAGAAGGGTGATGCCCTGGCTGACTCCGCTGAGGACCGCGCCGAGGGCGACACCGGCGAGGACGAGAACAACGGGGGTGGCCCCGGCGCGCCCGCGCGAACCGATGACGTAGACCATCACCGTGGTGATTCCGGCACCGGCGAACGCCCACCAGACGTAATTCTGTGGGCTGGTCGCCCCGAACAGGCCCACCGCGATAACCACGGCAAAATAGGCGCCAGCGTTGACCCCGAGGATTCCCGGGTCGGCAAGGGGGTTCCGGGTGACCGCCTGCATAAGCGCGCCGGCGAGGCCGAGACTGATCCCCACCAGCACCCCGAGGATCGTGCGCGGAACGCGGTACTGGGCGACGAGGATCGAGTTGGTGTCGGTTCCCCCGTGGCGGAGGGCTTCCCACACAACGGCCGGTGCGATGTTGCCGGAACCGATGAACAGGCTCGCCCCAACGGCAGCCACAAGGATCAGGGCAAGGAGGGAGAGAAAGCCGACTCGCACCCCGGTGCGGGAAAGCCACCGCGTTGCGGCCGCGTTGACCGCTGGCAGCACACGAGTGCTGTCGAGGGTGGCTGTCACCGTCAGGTGGCTTTAGTTCTCGGAGCGGCCGAGCCGCCAGTAACCCATAAAGGCCACATCTGTGCGGTGGACACCGGAGTCGCGCACGAGGAAACGACGCAGGTCCTTGATGCAGCCGGCCTCACCGGCAAGCCACGCGTAGAGGCTCAGCTTGCTTGTCGCGGGCTCCGCAACACCCTGGGGCTCTTCGCCCGGGGCGGCTTCGCCCGGGACTTCCCACAGGATGTCGTGGTCGATGTCGACATCGGCAAGCCTGTCGGAGTCGCGGTGGCCCTCGGCGGTGGGGGCCGGGACCATCTCGGACACCCAGGCGCGGACGGCGCGGTCGAGCACCTCGCCGTGGGCGAGGCCGGGGCGTTCGTCGCGGGCGAGCCAGCACACGGTCACACCACCCGGGGCGACGACGGGAAGAATGTCGGCCTTGGTCGGGATCTCAATGAACACCTGGCCGCGGGCCTTGCGTGGCATGGCCTCGAGGATGGAGCAGATTGCGGGAACCGCGGTCTCGTCGCCCGCCAGCAGGATGCGTCCGGCGTTGCCGGGGTTGAACTCGGCCCCGCCAACCCGGCGCGGGTCGTCGAGGTCAACCGTGCGGGCGTCCGGGCCGATTACCAGGAGCTCATCACCGATAACGGCGTTCGACACCCAGCGGGTAGCCGGACCGGTTTCGCCGTGGACAACAAAATCGATGTCGATCTCACGAAGGGCCGGACGGGCATCGCGCACCGTGTAGGTACGCAGAACACACCGCTGCGGTTCGGGGGTTTCCCGCCAGGCGCTGTACCAGTCCTCGATGCCACGCGGGAACGTGGACAGGCCGCTTTCGTCATTCGGCAGGACCAGCTTGACGCGCTGGTCGAGGCCAACAAAGTGGAAGTGTGCCAGGTCGTCACCCCGGAAAGTAACCCGAAGAAAGGACGATCCGAGGCGCTCGATGCGCGCGACGGTCACCGCGAAAGCCGCGTAAGCGACCTTCGGTGGGGTCGTAGCGACCGAGGTGTGGTTCGAAGCAGACATTGGTTTTAGTATGGCATGCCTTACCTAAGTCTGGGAGAAAAATATCTTAAACTAGGGAACACTCCCAGCAATAGCGCGGCCTACTTCCCGTCGATTCCGCTCGCCTTCGCCTGGCGTTGGTGCACCACTACAGCAGCGTTGGTATGGCGCCTCCGGTTTCTGGCGGATACTTGTCCGAGTTGCGTACCGTTGGTGCGCCGAAGGGGGAACCGATGTTGCACCGACCGATTATGGCCGCTGCCGGCGTGCTGCTGCTCGCCCTCCTCTCCGGTTGCTCGACGCAGGCTGAGACTCCCGCCCCCGCGAGCACTGCCGGGGCCGAGACGACGACCGAACCGGATTCCGCGGGCGGCGCCGACGCGACATCCACCCCGTCTGCGCTGCCGACCAACACCGGCGAATACACCTGCGAAAGCATCCTCTCGCCCGGCACACTCGCGGTGTTCGAGGACCAGGAGGAGGACGGTTTCACCCTCCAGGACGACTTCATTGAACGCTCCCGCAACTTCGGCGGCAACCTGGTGGACTTCGCCGACTACGGCGGAGTGCTCTGCCAGTGGGCATTCCCCAGCGGTGATGGCGCCGTCGACTACGGCTACTCCCCCATCACCGACGCGCAGGCCACCGCAGAAATGGACGCCCTCATCGCCGGCGGCTACGTCAGCCAGGTCGACAAACGCGGCACCCTGGTGGTCAACGCTGACGCCGGGTCGTTCACCGACAGCTATCTCTTCACTGACGGCGCCTGGTTCTACGGCTCCGACAAAACGGTTCTCAACCTGATCGTCGACAACTTTCCCGCTCCGCAGTAAGCCTTCAGGCAGCAGGCAGCAGTCAGCAGTCAGCAGTCAGCAGTCAGCAGTCACCACTGTGGGGGATGTCTGCGCTGCCAGCTCAGCCGACGTTGCAGCTGGGCTCCGATGGCCAGCAGCACATTCTCGCCGCCGGGTCGGCCAATGACCTGCACTCCCATGGGCAGCCCCTCTTCGGTTTGCGCGACCGGCAGGGTGATGGCCGGCAGCCCCGACACGTTCACAAACGAGGTGAACGGGGCGTAGGACACCTGCTGGTCGAAGTTTGCCTCGCCGTCCTCGGCGTTGTACCAGCCGATGGGCCTCGGGGTCAGGGCGAGAGCCGGTGTGAGCACCGCGTCATAAGCGGAGAACTGGCGGATGATGCTGCGCTCGTACAACGTCAGCGCCAGCAGCGCGTCGGACAGCTGCCGACCGCTCAGTTCCCGGCCACGCGAGACCAGCCACCGGGTGAGAGGTTCGAGCAGTTCGAGCTGGGACCCCTCGGCCTGGATGCCGGCGGCGCTCGCCTGCCAGATCGTCCGGAACGCCGACGGGTAACTGGCATCGGGCTCGAGGGATATCTCCTCGATGCCGTGGCCGATCGCCGACAACTCGATGATGGCCAGCGACAGTGCGTCAGCGGCTTCGGGGGCGAGGACGATGTTGTTGGTATCGTCCCACGGAGTGCTCGTCATCACTCCGAGCTGGAATCGGCCCTCGCCACGCACCGCGGCGTTCAACAGCGCCCCGCCGTCCCATTGCGGCGCGCGCACGGCGTACGGGTATTCGGAGCCGCTGATCATGGCATCGAGCAACATGGCGGCGTCCGCAACCGTGCGCGCAATCGGCCCGGTGGTGACAAGGCCGGCGAGTTTGTCGATGCCGCTGCCGGACGGCACCAGTCCGCGCGACGGTTTGAGTCCCACCAGGCCTGTTGCGGCGGCGGGGATCCGAATCGAGCCGCCACCGTCGGAGCCGGGCGCGAAGGGGAGCAACCCGGCTGCCACGGCGACCGCGGCTCCCCCGCTGCTGCCACCGGCGCTGAACGCGGGGTTCCACGGTGTGCGCGCTGGCGGGGCGACGAGGGACTCGGTGTAACTCGATAGTCCGAATTCGGGGGCGTTGGTTTTTCCGAGGCTGACGGCGCCGGCAGCATCCATCACCTCGACGATCTCGTCCGAGGTGTCCGGCACAAAGTTTTCGAACAGGCGTGAGCCGAACGTGGTGCGCACCCCGGCGCGGCGACTCAGGTCCTTGTCACCGATCGGTAGGCCCCAGAGCGGGACTGACCGCGGGACCTCGGCCTCGAGGTGCCGCGCGCGTTTCAGCGCTGCGTCCACGGTAACGGTGGTGAACGCGCCCAGTTCGGGGTTCAGCCGTTCGATGCGGGCCAGGTAGTGCTCCGCAAGCTCGGTTGGCGTCACATCCCCCCGTCGCAACCAGTCCCATTGTTCCTGGGCGGTGAGGTGATGAAGTTCGAACATCACCAGAGCCTATCCGGCGGGGCTGGAGTCCGGCCCCAGTTCCTGGAACGCGGTTATCTGCATGCCGCCCGGTGCTTCGAGGCGTGAGTTCAGGGAGTTCCACGGCGTCAGGGTCGGGGAACTGACCACAACGGCTCCGCCCTCCTCGAGCCGGTTGGTGACCGCCGCCGCGTCGTCGACCTGGAATGCCACGCGCACACTGAGCGTGGAGGGTCGGCTGGCGGGTCGCCCCACTTCGACCTCGTCGATCATCCGCACCTGCGCGGAATTGGCGATCTCCAGAGTCGCCGCCGGGATGCTGAGAATGGCAACCCGCGCGTCCCCCTCCCCCTCGTAGGAGGCCTCGACGGGCAGGCCGAGGGCGTCGCGGTAAAAACGTAGCGCCCCATCAAAATCATCGGTTTCTACAACTACACGCAACTGGGAGACGGTCATGATTCAGCGTAAGTTTTTCCTCCCAGCGGCGCACTGCGCCACGCCCGGGCCGGCACAGGCGTTGCCGCCGTCGCGGTGACCAACGGGGCGTTTTCCCGTGAGAGCGTCACCCTGGTGCAGGTCGGCTGGCGCTACTTGAGGGACTTCTGCATCATCACGGTGCCGAGCCAGCGACCGAACTTGAAACCGACGCGACCCATGTGACCAATCTCCTTGAAGCCGAAATTCTTGTGCATCTGGATGGAGGCGTCTGCGCCCTTGTCGGCGATCACGGCGATGATCTCTTTTAGGCCGGCGGCCTTGGAGCGGTCGATTAATTCCTGCATCAGCACCTTGCCGAGGCCTTTGCCGGTTGAGGCTGGGCCGAGGTAGATCGAGTTCTCGACCGTGAACCGGTACGCGGCCTTCTCCTTCCACGGGTACACGTAGGCGTATCCGAGGATCTGGCCGCCCGGGCTGACCGCGACGATGTATGGCATCTTCAGCTTCACGGCCTTGGCGAACTTTCGTCGCAGCTCTGCGAGGGTGACGGGTTTCTCGTCAAAGGTCACCGTGGAATTGAGCACGTAGTGGTTGTAGATCTCGCGGATGTGGGGAAGGTCCTCTGGCTCCGCTGCCCGGATCGTGTAGGTGAAGACAGGCAGCGGTGCGGGGGCCGGCCTGAGGTGCGGGGGAAGCACACGGCGCGGCTGGTATTCCTCTTCGAGCACGTGGTCCCTCTCACCATGGATAGATTGCGGTTAGTCCCGATGAACTTCAATGAATTATTCGGCGCTGCGGTGATTCGACGGGCTCCCGGTCGCCCAGTTTATGGTGAATCGGGTTTTCGACACGCGGGCGGCGCCCTGGCCGCCGGGCTCAGGCTTGCAGAGACCAGTCGACCGGCTGGACGCCGAGCGATTCCAGCATCTCATTGGCGCGGCTGAAGGGCCGGGAGCCGAAGAACCCGCGGCGGGCGGACAGGGGGCTGGGGTGCGCCGAGGTAATGGTCGGGGTGTCGCCGAGCATCGGTTTCAGCGATTCCGCGTCTTTGCCCCAGAGGATGGCGACGAGGGGCTGCTCCCGGGCTACAAGCGCACGGATTGCGGTCTCTGTCACCTTCTCCCAGCCCTTGCCGCGATGCGAGCCGGGGAGGCCTGGGCTGACGGTGAGGACCCGGTTGAGCAGCAGCACTCCGTGGTCGGCCCAGGCGGTCAGGTCACCGTGCGCCGGCACCGGGAGCCCCAGATCGGTATTCAGTTCCTTGTAGATATTCTGCAGGCTTCTCGGCACCGGCCGCACCGCACGGTCGACAGCGAAGGACAGCCCAATGGGATGGCCGGGGGTGGGATACGGGTCCTGCCCCACGATGAGCACCCGCACGTCATCGAAGGGGCGGCTGAATGCCCGGAGCACGTTCGCGCCGGTCGGCAGGTATCCGGTACCCGCCGCGACCTCGGCGCGTAGGAAATCACCGAGTTCGGCGATGGTGCCGGCGACCGGCTCGAGGGCCTTCGCCCAACCGGGGTCGAGCAGTTCGGACAGGCTGTGGGGCGACATTGCTTCCGGTATCCGTTTCGCTGGGGTGCTAGTGCTGAAGTGGGGGCTGGGCTGGGCTGGGCTGGGCTGCGGCAGATAATAATCAGGCGCCGAGGGTGCTGACAACAACACCGTCGGTACCGGCGGTCAACCGCCCGACACTGCCGATGCCCGCCACTCGCAGGTCACCGTCGCCCACGATGAGGACGGTCTCCTCGTCGATGGCCACACCTCCGGTGACCAGGCCGGCTTCGGTCGAGGCGATCAGGCGGGCGAGGGTGCCCCACTGCGCGGCGTGGACGTCGATTGCGAGGTCCACCAGTCCGAGGCCTTCGGCGACGGAAACATCCACCAACCCTTCGCCCGTGTCTTCTGCACAGACGGGGACATCACCAATTTTGTAGCCGCCAATGATGGCCGCGTCGGCCGCGATGGCCGCCCCGGCGGAGAAGCCGAGATAGGGAAGTCCGTCGGCGACGAGCAGTCGGATCTCGTCGACCAGGGGCTGAACGGCCTCGAGATAGGCGGGGGTCAGTCCACTGCCGATGAGCAGGCCGTCGATGCCGGACAGGAGGGAGGAATCGGCCTCTGATCCGTCGGTTATGACGGTGACAACGGGGTCGCAGCTGGCCGTTGCGGTCAGCATGGACACATATTTGGCACGGGATTGCTCTCCGCTGGCTGCGTCGTCCGCGATGAGCAGGACACCGATGCGGGGAATCACCCGCGCTGAGCCAGCTGCCCTGGCATCCGCTTCGGCGAGAAAGCCGGAGAACAGGTGTGGCGACCAGCCGCCGCCAACAAGATGAATACCCACAATTACCGCTTCCCGTGCGCCGGGAGCGGCGCAGTTATCCCTCTACGGTAACGGGCGGCACCTCAACGGTCAC